>NZ_QPEQ01000001.1:2857838-3175376 GCF_009455625.1 Paraburkholderia bonniea
TCTGTATGTCGATGATGTTGACGCGGTATATGCGCGCTCGCTAACCGCTGGCGCAAAACCACTGAGTGAGCCTCAGGATCAGTTCTGGGGCGACCGGTTTGCCCAGATAGAAGATCTGGACGGCTATCGCTGGGCGCTCGCTCGCCACATTTCCTGAGCCCATGAGTATTTTTTTAATGCCTCGTTTTTTCGTCGGCATCCCCTTTCAGCCTGGTGACATCGTTCAGTTGCCAGATGACGTGACGCGGCATATCCACGTCCTGCGTTTGCAGGCTGGCGATTCCATCGTGTTGTTCAACGGCGCAGGCGGCGAATATAGCGCTGAGCTGATAGAGGTCGAACGCCGCGCCGCCAGCGTTCATATTCATGAATTCCGCGACATCGACGCCGAAGCACCGTACCGGCTAACACTGGCCCAAGGCATTGCGGGCGGCGACAAGATGGATTGGCTGATCGAAAAATCCGTCGAACTGGGCGCATCAAACTTTGTTCCACTGACCACAACACGAAGTGTCGTGCGTTTGTCTGGGGAACGTGCGCAGCGTCGGCATGCTCACTGGCAAGGCATTGTGCGCGCCTCGTGCGAACAATGCGGCCGCAACCGCTTGCCCGACGTGGCACCAGTCAGAGAAATCGCCACATGGCTAGGTGCGCTGCCCAGAATGCCTGCTGAAGGTGAGTTGCGCCTGCTACTGTCACCACGCGCCAGCATTAGCTTTACCGCGCTGCCATTCACGCCGCCACAAGGGCACATCATCGTACTGGTTGGGCCAGAAGGCGGCTTCTCTGCCGCCGAAGAAGCCGCGGCAACCGACCACGGCTTCACCGCAGTTGGCCTCGGCCCGCGCGTATTACGCACTGAAACAGCCGGTATCGCTGTACTTGCCGCGCTTGCCGCACGCTGGGGTGGCTGGTAGCGCATCGCGCAATAACTACGGCGCACACAAAACAAGTTAGCTGCACAAAACTAAAGGCCTGCCAGATTTAACTGGCAGGCCTTTAGTTTTTCATACCCGGCTGGCACGGCACCCTGGCGCGTTAGCGCCGCGCCGCCCAACGCCGCCATCAGCCAGACATGCAATCACGCAAATGAGTAAAACACCCTGAATGCAATTTTGCGTTCGGCCCAGAATTCAGCGGCTTCACGGAAAACATCGAGCAGGGTTTCGCGGGCTTCCTTATCAAACTTCTGCGCGACCGGCAATGCATCCAGCACGATCACAAACCCCGGCTGAGGGCCTGCCTTCTGCACCAGATCGGTCAAACAGTCGTAAAGCGCGTCGTAATTCTTGCCGAAATGCTTGGGAAACAGAAACGATGTCGCTATTGTTTCCAGCACTTCCACTTTGGTTTGCGCATTGGCGCAATGCGCATAGAGAAAATGCTGGCCCAGCCGATTCGCTTCATCGGCCAAATCCTGCACGCGAAACGCGCGAATCGACTGTACGATGTTTGGTCGTACGGTCCTGAAAAGACTCATAGGCCCCTCGTTCGATGAAAGCACAGTGCCGGCTTCGTTTTGGACTTCCTGAGCGTGACTGGTGCCACGCATTTGCATGACGCGCCGGAACAGATTGCCGTCACCGGCGGCGAAAAAGTCTGCTGCGACTCCGGTGTTGTGCTCGTAGATGTTATCGCTCATACCGTTCATCCCGATGTCATCCAGCAATGTGCCTAAAACTCGCGTAGTGGTCATCCGAGTAATAACAATTGCTGGTTTGCCGTAACGAACCACCGCAGACGATACGCCTTGCTCCCCGATTACGGGCACGGGGCGTAGGTACGGTGTACTCGTGATAAAAGCCGCGCCGACGCAGTGGTAGTAACCGTTCCCGGTTACCGAATACGATGCCGTCCTTCTCATACGGATAAGGCCCGCCCGCTTCAATCAGGCTCAATGTCTTGATTGCTTCGCGCGGCAGTTGCGCTGTGGTAACCGTATCCTGAAGCTGGCCTACAGTGCCCGTATCCCGGGCAAACCCAACCGTGACGTGACTTGCACCGAAACTAGCAATGGCAAAAGCAACCATCAATACGCCATTGCGTAACCCGTTGCGTGTCATGGATCAGCATTCCCACTATCAGACCACGAGTTTGACGACACAGAAAGACGTAAGGGTATCGCTAATGGCCCAGGGAATCAATGTCGGCTTGCCGACAAAAGGCTTTCCCGGCAAGGGATAGCGCAGCAGCAGCAAATCTTGACAATCTTTGCACAGATTTATTGATCTGGATCAAGATAAAATAATCCCGGCGAAGAAGATTCAGGCATGGCAGCAAATACTCCTACCGTCCCCCAGCGCTTTCATCCTGAAAAACCGCCATTCAGCCTTTAGGGTGGCGCTCCCCTGCTCACCCTAAGCGCACCCGGCTCCGGGTGCGCTTTTTTTTCGCCGTCGCTGATTTTTGCCAGCGCTATGCGTTCAAGCAGTGCCTAGCGCGAAGCAATCACATCCGCCACCAGCAGCGCGGTCATATTGACAATCCGGCGCACGGTCGCCGAAGCGGTCAGCACGTGCACGGGCCTGGCGGCCCCCAGCAACATCGGACCAATCGCAATGTTGTTGCCAGCGGCGGTTTTGAGCAGGTTGTAGGAGATATTCGCAGCGTCGATGTTCGGCAGTACGAGCAAATTGGCATCTCCTTCCAGCGTCGATTCAGGCAGTATCTCGCGGCGCAGGTTCGCATCGAGTGCAACATCGCCATGCATCTCGCCATCAACCTGTAAATCGGGAGCCTTTTCTTTCAGAATGGCCAACACATCGCGCATCTTTTGTGCGGACGGTGCATGGCTGGTACCAAAATTCGAATGCGACACTAGCGCGATCTTCGGTTCAATGCCAAAGCGACGCACTTCTTCTGCCGCCATGATCGTGATTTCGGCCAGTTCGGCTGGCGTCGGATCCACGTTCACGTGCGTGTCGACCAGAAAAATCTGCCGCCCCGGCAGCACCAGCGCGTTCATCGCCGCATAAACACTGCAGCCTTCGCGCTTGCCAATCACCTGGTCGATAAAGTGCAGATGACGGTGCGTCGTGCTAATCGTGCCGCAGATCATCCCGTCGGCTTCGCCCTTTCTAACCAGCATCGAGCCAATCAGCGTCGTGCGGCGGCGCATTTCCAGTCGCGCCATTTGCTCGCTGATGCCCTTGCGCGACATCAATTTGTAATAGCTCTGCCAGAAATCACGGTAACGCTCGTCCCGATCGGGATTGACCACGCTGTAATCCTGGCCCGCCACCAAGCGCAAGCCATAACGGGCAATGCGCTCCTCAATAACGGCGGGGCGTCCAATCAAGATCGGCTTGGCCAGCTTTTCATCCACCACAATCTGCACCGCACGCAACACCCGCTCTTCTTCGCCCTCGGCAAACACAATGCGCTTTTTGTCCGCTTCCACGCTGCGCGCCAACTGGAAGATCGGCTTCATCGTCGTGCCGCTGTGATACACGAACTGCTGCAAATGCTGTTCGTAGGCTTCCATATCTTCGATCGGGCGAGTGGCCACGCCAGAATCCATGGCTGCCTTCGCCACCGCAGGCGCGATCTTCACGATCAGGCGCGGATCAAACGGCTTCGGAATCAGATACTCCGGGCCAAACGACAAATCCTGAATGCCATACGCCGTAGCCACGATGTCGCTTTGCTCCTGGCGCGCCAGCTCAGCAATGGCGTTGACCGCGGCAATTTCCATTTCGCGTGTCACCGTCGTCGCGCCCGCATCCAGCGCGCCACGGAAAATGAACGGGAAGCACAGCACGTTGTTGACCTGATTCGGGTAATCCGTGCGGCCCGTGGCGAGCACTGCATCCGGACGCACGGCGAGTGCCAGTTCCGGCAAGATTTCGGGGGTTGGGTTGGCCAGCGCGAGAATCAGCGGCTTATCCGCCATCTTGATGACCATCTCCTGCTTCAGCACACCGCCAGCCGACAGACCGAGGAAAATATCCGCGCCATCAATCGCTTCCAGCAGTGTGCGAGCGCTGGTTTCCCGCGCGAAACGCTCTTTGTCCGGATCCATCAATTCCGTGCGGCCCTTGTAGACCACGCCAGCCAGATCGGTGACCAGAATATTTTCGAGTGGCAAGCCCAGGTCAACCAGCAAATCCAGGCAGGCGAGCGCCGCAGCGCCCGCTCCGGACGCGACCAGCTTCACTTGCCGGATATCTTTATTGACGACCTTCAAGCCATTGGTGACCGCCGCCGCCACCACAATTGCCGTGCCGTGCTGGTCATCGTGAAACACCGGGATCTTCATGCGCTTGCGGCATTCACGCTCGACGATGAAGCAGTCTGGTGCCTTGATATCTTCCAGATTAATGCCGCCGAAAGTCGGTTCAAGCGCGGCAATCACCTCGACCAGCTTGTGCGGATCGGATTCGTTCAGCTCAATATCGAACACGTCGATGCCAGCGAATTTCTTGAATAGCACCGCCTTGCCTTCCATCACCGGCTTCGATGCCAGCGGCCCAATGTTGCCTAGCCCAAGCACCGCCGTGCCATTGGTCACCACGCCAACCAGGTTGCTGCGCGCCGTGAAGCGGGCGGCGTTCAACGGGTTTTCGACGATCGCTTCGCAGGCAAACGCGACGCCTGGCGAATACGCCAGCGCCAGATCGCGCTGGTTAATCATCTGCTTGGTCGGCGCAATCGCAATTTTCCCGGGAGTAGGAAACTCGTGATAATCGAGCGCGGCGTCGCGGAGCTTGTTTTTGGTATCGGTATTGCTGGAGTTAGACGAATTCGACATAAGGCGGGCTTGGAAGTGCGGATTAGAATAGACGTTCGGCCGCATTGTAGCCCCAATCCCCTCGTAGATTCGTCCGGTCAAGGTGCAACTGTTGCAACAAAAATCGCGCCAAAACCACGCCAGAAGCACACTTTGCCGGGCCAGATGAAGCGCTTGCAAAGCCCTTGTAAAACCCTTAAACAGCGCTCGAACTGGCCCGGTTCCGACTACTTTCCTTCGCCCCGTTCGCCCCCGTTCATCACGCTATTCAGACGCCGCTTGCGCTTCTCTCCGCCTTAAATCTGCTTATTCACCCCGCTTATTCAGCTCACTTAACCTCTAACGAACCTGCCGCCACCATGCTTTCCGAGTTCTCGCTAATTGAGCGTTTTTTTGCCCGCCGCCATCAAACCAGCCGTCACGCGCTGTTAGGAATCGGCGATGACTGCGCGTTGCTTGCGCCGCCAAGCGGCGAGGTGCTCGCGGTCTCAACCGACATGCTGGTCGAAGGACGGCACTTTTTCGCCAATGCCGAGCCACACGCGCTGGGTCATAAAGCGCTAGCGGTTAATTTGTCCGATCTCGCCGCGATGGGTGCCCGCCCGCTGGCGTTCACGCTCGCGCTGGCGCTACCCGAGGCGCGCGAAAGCTGGCTGGCGGCATTTAGCGCGGGCTTGTTCGAACTCGCTGAACGCCATGGCTGTGAGCTGATAGGTGGCGATACCACGGCGGGGCCGCTCAACCTGTGCCTGACGGTGTTCGGCAGCGTCGCGCCACAGCAGGCCATGCGGCGCGATGCGGCGCAAGCGGGTGACGATATCTGGATCTCCGGCACGCTAGGCGATGCCCGTGCGGGTCTTGGCGTGCTACGCGGCGAATGGTCAGCCGCGCCCGCCGATGCGTTGCTCTTTCGCCATGCACTTGAGCAGCCCGAGCCGCGCATTGCGCTGGGCCTGGCGTTACGCGGGTTGGCTCACGCAGCGCTGGATCTATCGGATGGGCTCGCGGGTGATCTGAACCATATCCTGCTGCGCTCACAACTTTGGGCCCAGGTGGATGTCGATGCCGTGCCGCGCTCCTCTGCGCTGCGCCGCTTGCCGCTTGAGGTTCAACGTCAGGTCACGCTGGCAGGCGGTGACGATTACGAACTGTGCTTCACCGCCCCTGTCACAGCACGCGCAAAAATCGAGGCGGCAAGCCGCCAGGTGAATGTGCCCGTCACCCGTATCGGCACGCTCAATAGCACCGGAAACAGCGCCAATGCCGCCAGTACAATACGCGCTGCCAAAATTACGCCGCCTGCCTCCCGAATCACCTGGACGGACGCAGCAGGCACGCCACTCAACCTGACCTTGCAAGGCTTCGATCATTTCCATGCCGACTAACCCCTCACTCGACCCAGCCAGCGTATCGCCCAACACCCCTGGAGCACCGCGTCGCGCCACCGCACGTTTCATGCTGTCGCATCCGCTGCATCTGATTTCACTGGGGTTTGGCAGCGGGCTCGCCCCCTTTGCGCCGGGCACTTTCGGCACCCTGCTTGGCTGGGCCTCTTTCGCTGCCTTCAGCCACTATCTGACGGTGATCGAATGGGGTGTGCTGATCGCAGTTGGTTTTTTTGCCGGTATCGTGATTTGCGGCTTTACAGCGAAAAAGCTCGGCACAGACGATCCATCGCCTGTCGTCTGGGATGAAATCGTCGCCATGTGGCTCGTGTTGCTGCTGGTGTCGCCGGTCAGCTTTAGTGGTCAGTTGGGGGCGTTCCTGGTGTTCCGTTTCTTCGATGCGCTGAAGCCGCCCCCAATCCGCTATTTCGACCGCAAGCTCAAAGGTGGCTTCGGCATCATGTTCGACGATCTGGTGGCGGCGTTCTTCACGCTGCTGGTGATTGCGCTGTGGCGCATGTGGGCCTGACACCTGAGCACGCGCGTGCCGGTGTGACGCCGCGCTGCGTGATCTGTTCTTTCTGCGTTTTCCCCCGCGTTTTTCCGCATTACCACCGCCAGAGCCCGCCATGTCCACTGACGCCACACTGCATCAACTCGCGCAACAGGTCGGCGAGCGTTTGCTCGACGCTCACGCGACGCTTGCTACTGCCGAATCCTGCACCGGTGGCATGGTCGCCAGCGCAATCACCGGAATTGCCGGTAGCAGCGGCTGGTTTGAGCGCGGCTTCGTAACGTATTCGAATCAGGCTAAAAGCGAGATGCTTGGCGTGCCCGCCCGTTTGATCGAAGCGCATGGGGCGGTCAGCGAGCCGGTGGCGCAGGCGATGGCCGAAGGAGCCTTACGGCACAGCAAGGCGCAGGCTTCGCTGGCTATTACTGGAATTGCCGGGCCTTCGGGTGGTAGTGAGGCAAAGCCCGTTGGCACGGTGTCATTTGGCTGGAGCTACGGCCGCCACACACGCGTGGCAACCGTGCGCTTTGATGGCAACCGGCAGCAGGTTCGGCAGCAAGCCGCTGAGCACGCATTGCGTGAGCTGCTGGTGCTATTGGCTTTGGCTATTGACGGAGAAACCCGGCGCGCCTGAACGGCTGCTGCGCCGGTAGAACATGGCCGGCATGGCCACGCATGGCCGCAACAAACAACGGCCATGCGCTGAAAAACCACTCCACGCTATTCAGCGCTTTCAGCGATAAGCGTTGATCTGATCTCGGGTTTTCTGTGCGGCAAGCGCTGCGGCCTGAGCGAAATCATCGCCCTTGCCAGCATAAATAATCGCCCGCGATGAATTAATCAGCATGCCTGCCCCTGACGTCGTGCGTCCTGCCCGCACGGTGGCTTCGACGTCGCCGCCCTGAGCGCCAATTCCAGGAATCAGTAACGGCATGTCGCCGGTAATCTGCCGCACGATTTCGATTTCCTGCGGAAACGTCGCGCCCACCACCAGCCCCAGCTCGCCACTCGCGTTCCATTGCTGCGCAGCCAGTTGCGCCACGACCTGATACAGCGGCCGGCCACCGGCATCCAGAAACTGCAGATCAGAACCACCCGGGTTCGAGGTGCGGCACAACACAATCACCCCTTTGCCAGCGTGCTCGAGATACGGCTCAAGCGAATCAAAACCCATATAGGGATTCACCGTCACGGCATCGGCACGATAGCGCTCAAAGGCTTCGCGGGCATATTGTTGCGCAGTGCTGCCAATGTCGCCACGCTTGGCGTCGAGAATCACCGGCAACCCAGGATGGTGCAAATGAATATGCGCGATCAATTGCTCTAGCTGATCTTCAGCGCGATGCGCGGCAAAGTACGCGATTTGCGGTTTGAATGCCGACGCGTAAGGTGCAGTGGCGTCAACGATATCGCGGCAAAAAGCAAAAATCGCTTCGGTGCGATTAGCCAATGCGCCCGGGAATTTAGCCGGATCGGGGTCAAGACCGACGCACAACAGGGAGTTCGTTTGCTGCCATGACTGACGCAACATCTGGATGAATGAAGACATGGGGGAAGCTCGCAGCGAGCCAGTGAGCGGGAAGGCGCGTAGTTTACACGCTGGCAGCACCCGCCCGGCCACTGGAGTTCCTCGTCCACCATGGCCTGGCACGTGGCGCATATTACTGCGGCAATTTACTGTGGCAATTCGGCCGCGCCCATGCGCCGTGCGATCACGCCAGCGCGTGATGCCAGATACGGCGAGTTGCGATGCGCATCAAAATACTTCGGCCGCGGCAACATCACTGCCAGCCGCGCCGCCTGCCAACTGCTGAGCTTTGCCGCCGAACTCTTGTAGTAATAGCCTGCGGCGGCTTGCGCGCCATAGACGCCATTGCCCCATTCAACCGAATTCAGATAGATCTCAAAGATGCGTTCTTTATCGAGCAGGGTCTCAAGCATCCACGTGATGATGAGTTCCTGGCCTTTGCGGATGTAGCTCTTTTCGCGCGACAAGAACAGATTGCGCGCCAGTTGCTGAGTAATGGTTGAACCACCTGAAACAATCTTGCCGCGCGCCTTGTTTTTTTCCCAAGCTTGCAGGATGGCGTCGGTTTCATAGCCGTTGTTATTGGCGAAATTGGCATCTTCCGAAGCAATAATCGCCCGCTTCAAATTGCGTGAGATTTGCTCATAAGGCACCCATTGGTGCTGCAACGCCAGATCAGGACGGTCGGCCGAGAGACGCCATGCGTCTGCGCGCATGAACGCGCTCGAATGCGGATTGACGTAATTCCATACGCCGATCTGGATGAAATAAAACGCCTGAGTCGCCAGCCATGCGCTGGCCACCACCGCGCCGACGTAGAAGCTCCAGCGCACCAGACCCGGCTGATGGCTACGCTTGGTTGCTGTCATGGTTGTTTCAGTCTGTTCAATCTGGATTGGTATCTGGATTCGGTTGGCTATTCACCGTAACCATCGTGGCCACCGTGACCACCTTCAAACGCGTCAAGCGTGGCCTGCGGCCACATGCTGTGCGTTCAGACAGCGCCGCCTGAGGCCCGCATCTCATCGCGCAACAGCTTCAGCACAGGTGCGCTATCAGGCCGTTTGTCGCGCCAGACAAAAAATGCTTCAGCCGCCTGCTCAACCAGCATGCCCAAGCCATCTTCAGCCCGGGCACCCAGCGCGCGCGCATGCTGCATAAACACCGTTGGCTGGGCGCTGTACATCATGTCGTAAGCCAGCGTGCCGGGACCAAACGCGCGCTCGTCGCATTCCGGCAAAGCACCATCCAAACTACCCGCTGTCGCGTTGATGATGATGTCGTAGGCTTGCGGCTCAATCTGTTGCGGGCCGCCACCGGTCAGCGTGCAAGCGGCAACGGCTGCGGCTGTTCCAGCAAGCGCTGCAGAAGCCGCCGCTGCGGCAAAACGGCTGGCCAGCGCCTGCGCGGTGGCTGCCGTGCGGTTGGCAATCGTCAGTTGCGCAGGGCCCCGCTCCAGCAGAGGCAGCACCACGCCTTGCGCCGCGCCGCCTGCGCCCAGCAGCAAAATCCGCTGCCCGCCAAGCGGCCGCTGCAGATTAACTTCGATATCGCGGACCAGACCCACGCCATCCGTGTTGTCGCCATAAATGCCGCTGGCATCCTGACGCAAGGTATTCACCGCACCGGCTGCCATCGCCCGCGGCGACAGCTTGCTGGCCAGCGCGAAAGCCCGCAGTTTGAACGGCACAGTGACATTCGCCCCCCGCCCGCCATCAGCGAAAAACGCCAGGGCCTCCTGCTCGAAAGCTTCGACTGCGGGGCACAACCGGCCATATTCCAGCGGCTCACCTGTTTGTTGTGCGAACAAAGCGTGGATACGCGGCGATTTGCTGTGCTCCACCGGATTCCCCATCACCACATAACGGTCAGGCAAATGCGTCTGGCTCATGCTTCAGCTTCCTGGCGTCGAAGGTATCAAGGTGCTAGCCGCCTGATCTGGTGTGGCTTCGTCCATTGCTGTTGTTGCGGCTGATGCCACGCCGGTCTGGGCCTCGGCTTGGGCTTCCGCTTCGCTTTCAGTTGATTCATCCGCGAGGTCCGGCTCATCTTCGCCGCGCTCAGCGCTTTCATCGGCTTCATCGGCTTCATCGGCTTCATCGGCTGCGTCTGCGTCTGCGTCTGCGTCTGCGGCTTCATCGGCTGCGTCATGCTCTGTCACGGCTGCTGGCGCGGCAATCACGTTCAGCAAGCGCACGGAGGCTTCAATCGTCAGCTCATCAAGCCCCATCACTTCCAGCAGCACCCGCGTGCCGCGCGCATGCACGCCAAGTCCGGGCACGTGCAGCAGCAGTGGAATCTCTTCGAGACGCACCAGGTCATCCTTCACCACAGCAGCCGCCACCTGCTTTTTGTTTTCCTGCTTAAGCCAGCGCAGACACCAGAAGTACTCCATGCGCCGCTGGTAATCGGCATACGCCGAATACGTATCGTCAAAGCCCTGAACCACGGCAAACAGATCCGCATCCTTAGGCTTGAAGGGGGCCACGAGCTTGGCCGTCACGCCGTGGCGTACGCAGGCCAGCAACTGCCACTGGTTCACCAGATCAACATAACGGCGCAACGGTGAGGTGCTCCACGCGTACTGCTCGACCCCCAAGCCTTCGTGCGGTGCCGCGCTGGTCTGCATGCGCGTGCGCTTCGGGCCGCTGGGCGCACCAAACGCACGTTGCGAGCGGTAGATGCCGGGCACACCGTGATCGTTCAGCAACGCCCCCCAGGATGAATTCGCCAGGATCGCCAGCTCAGCGACGATCGTATCGAGCGGCGAGCCGCGCCGCCGTGGCGTGATCGTCACGTGCTCGCCTTCGACATAAAAATTGAAATCGGTATTGCGCTGCACTTCGCGCCGCAAGCCATAACCGGCCCGAGCCTGCTGGCGCTTTTCGAACAACGCCTGAGCAAACGGCCAGAGCACTGCGATGTCGTCCTTGTGCGGATACTCGCCAGTGCCTGCTGCGAGGCTTTCTTCACTCACCAGTTCATCAAGCGTGTTGTGGCGCAAGTTGTGTTTAACGAATACGCGCTCGGCACGGGTTTCGCTGGCCACGATCTCCTGAGTCTCACGGTTCACGATCACATACAGCGACAACGCGGGGCGCAAGCCGCCTTCGGCCAGCGTGAAAGCTTCGACCACGGCATCGGGCAGCATCGTGATTTTGTCGCCCGGCATATACACAGTGGACAGACGCGCGCGCGCAATCGCATCCACCGGATCACCACGCTCAATGCCCAGCGCTGGCGCGGCGATATGCACGCCGATACGCACGCGGCCATCCGCCAGATGCTCAACCGAAAACGCATCGTCGATCTCGGTCGTGGTGATGTCGTCAATCGAGAAGGCTTCGATGGCGGCCTGCGGCAAATCGTCGGGAACCGGGCCAACAGTTACTGGCGGGAAAGCCGTGCCATGCGGAAACTGCTCTGATAAAAAACGCGCTTCGTGCAACGCGCGCGGCGAGGCGATGCCACCGCATTCCAGCATCAGGCGCGCCATCGACATCCCGCGCGCCGCCGCCGCGGCTTCCAGTGCCTTGTATTCGATCGTGTTTTTGTCAGGCTTGGTCAGCAAGCCCAGCACCTTGCCTGTGAATGCCTCTGGCAACCGGCCAGCCTTCATTTCGTTTTCGTATTCAGCCTGAACCAGCGCCTGCTGACGCTTGCGTTCGAGCGACGCCAACGCCATCTGCAACTGCTCATGCGGTGCGCGTTGATACTGGCCGCGCCCCTTCCGGCGGAAATACACTGGCGCGCCATGCATGCGCAAAATCAGCCCAGCGCGTTCAACTGGGCCAAAAGCTTCACCAAAATATTCAGCACCTAGCGTGGCAAACGGAAACTCTTCTTCGGGGGCGCATTCCCATAAAAAACCCAGGTCGATCCCTTGAGCCAGCGCATCGGCTTGCTCCATCAGCTCGGCCGCAGCTGGCCGGTCGAATTCGATCAGCACGTCTTTAGTGCGCACTTTGGTGCGGCGACCGCCCGGCAGCTCGACCTGAAGCGCGTCGCCTTGACGCGACAGGACGCTACCTGCCTTGAAACTGCCCGATTCCTCAAAAAAAACGTTCACTCAAATACTCTCGTTCTGACGCCCATCGGCGGCTGCACTGGTTTAGCTCATGCAGCTCGCAGATGATCGTGATGGTGGTAAATAAAAAGGATTTCGCCGAGCGTGGCGCAAGCGCGCGAGCGTTACCCGCCCGGCACGCGCGGAGCCGCATCGCAAAACGCGAGCACCTCGTCAGCGTATTGCCCGAACTCGCTGATGGCGTGATTGCTGCCCTCTAGCACTCGGGTATGCGCCCCCGGATAACGCGCGAGCATATCTCGATAATCAAGCACTTCATCGCCTTTGGCGGCCAGCAAAAAATAGCGTTCTGGATGCGTGATAGCGGTGACCTCAAGCGAGCGCAATTCATCCAGATGATGCGGCTCGACGACGATACTGCCGCCGCCATGCCACAGCGGCTGTTCGCCCAGATATGCAGTGAGATCGCGTTGCGGCACGATCGCGGGATTGAGCAGCGCAGCGGGCCAGCCATGTTTTTGCGCCAGATACGTGGCGAAGTAGCCGCCCAGCGAGCTGCCAATCACGCTAACCGGCCCAGCCGGTGCCGCGCTGACCAGCGTTTCGACCAGCTCCACCGCCGCCAGCGGGGACACCGGCAGCATTGGGCAGCACCATTCGTCACTGCGCCCCAGCGCAGCGAGCCGGGCGGCCAGCACGCGCGCCTTGAATGAATCAGGCGACGAGCGAAAGCCATGCAGATACAGAATCACGCGACACCTCGCTCTCTCCCGATACGCCGCGCGGAAAGCGCATCGAGCAGCTTCTGGTGTACGCCGCCGAACCCGCCGTTGCTCATCACCAGAATCTGGTCGCCTGGCTGCGCTTGCGCAACCACTGCGTGGACCAGCTCATCAAGCTGATGAAACGCCTGGGCCTTGTCACCCAGCGCGGCCAGCGCCTGCGCCAGATCCCAGCCCAGCGCGTCGCGTCCCGCTGACGCGCCATAGCCAAACACCTTGTCCGCGTCAGCCAGGCTAGCTGGCAACTGAGCCTTCATCACGCCGAGTTTCATCGTATTTGAGCGCGGCTCCAGCACCGCCAGAATCCGCGTGCGCTCACGTCCGACCCGCGTGCGCAGCCCGGCGATAGTGGTCGCAATCGCACTGGGGTGATGCGCGAAATCGTCATAGACCGTCACGCCATCCACGCTGCCGCGAATCTCCATCCGCCGCTTCACGTTGCGAAAAGCGCCCAGCGACTGCGCAGCCTGCGCTGGCGGCACACCGACATGACGGGCAGCCGCCAGCGCGGCTAGCGCATTCATCCGGTTATGTTCTCCCTGCACCTGCCACTCGACGTGGCCCACACGCTGGCTTTGCCAGTACACCGCGAAACGCTGGTCGACCGGCACGCCATCTTCAGCCGCCAGCGCCTGCCAGCCACCCGCCACCCCAAAGCGCTCGACCTCGCTCCAGCAGCCACGCGTAAGCACCCGCTCTAACGCATCCTGTTGCCCATTTGTGACAATGCGGCCAACGCCCGGCACGGTGCGAACCAGATGATGAAACTGGGTTTCGATGGCAGCGAGATCGGCAAAGATATCGGCGTGATCGAATTCAAGGTTGTTCAGCACGACGGTGCGTGGCCGGTAATGCACGAATTTCGAACGCTTGTCGAAAAACGCGGTGTCGTATTCGTCGGCCTCGATCACGAAGAAGCTCGAATCAGTCAGCCGTGCCGATACGCCGAAATTCAGCGGCACGCCACCGATCAGAAAGCCCGGATTCAGCCCGGCATCGTCCAGCAGCCAGGCCAGCATCGAACTCGTGGTGGTTTTGCCATGCGTGCCCGCCACTGCCAGCACCCATTTGCCGTTCAAAACATGTTCGCCGAGCCATTGCGGCCCCGACGTATACGGCAGACCGCGATCAAGAATCGCCTCCATCAGCGGATTGCCGCGCGAAACCACATTCCCCACCACAAACAGATCCGGCTGCAGCTCAAGCTGTTCCGCGCCATAGCCTTCTATCAGACGAATGCCCTGGGCCTCCAGTTGGGTGCTCATGGGTGGGTAGACCCCGGCGTCGCATCCGGTCACGGTGTGCCCCGCCTCCCGCGCCAAAACCGCCAAACCGCCCATGAACGTGCCGCAGATGCCGAGGATGTGAATATGCATAAGCCAGTGATGCCACGGGGGCCGTTGAGATTGGGGGATGACATGGAAAAGCGCCGCCGCAAAAACACAGCAGCGGCGACGCCAGCGCGGCCCAGAGTGGCCGTTTCGCAAAGGTCGCTATTGTAACTGACGGCCCTGCGGCGACCGTCTGGGATGAAAGGGCACCGCATGGGCCAGATGGGCGATCTAGTATGATTGCCCGATGGTGCGCAAATCACATTTCGATCCCCAGCGCGTGCGCGAAGAAATCGCCATCGCCGCGGCCCGTCTGATCGCTGAAGACGGTCTCGACTACTCCACAGCCAAACGCAAAGCAGCCCGGCAGATAACCGGAGAAGCCCGCCTAGCGGGTGAATGGCTGCCCGGCAACGACCAGATTGAAGAAGAAATACGCGAATATCAGGCGCTATTCCAAAGCGAGAGCCAGCCCTTGCTGCTGCGACGGCTGCGCGAAGCCGCACTCGACTGGATGCAGCGGCTTGCGCCCTTCAACCCCTATCTGACCGGCGCGGTGTTAAGCGGCACAGCGGGCGTGCATTCGGATGTGCATCTGCAGATGTTTCACGACAACAGCAAAGAAATTGCGATTTATCTTCTCAACGCCAGAATTCAATACGACGTCACCGAAACCCGTCATTTCGCCGGGCGCGGCGACGTCGAAACCCTGAGCTTCCTTTGGCGTCCCGCCAGCACACCCAATCAAACGGAACCAGGCGCTGAACCGGTCGGCATCCACCTTGCGCTTTACACCACCGACGATCTGCGCGGCGCAGTCCGGGCCAACGCCCGTGGCCGCCAGGCCCGAGCCGACGCGCGCGCAGTGCAGGCTCTGCTGGATGCCAGCCAGCCCTTGGCCCACCCGGCTTCCCACTAGCACTTCTATCCATCGAACCCCATGAAAACCAAACGGATTCTGGCCGCAGCAGCCATCGCTGTACTCGCCACCCTGGCCGGTGGCTACGCCAGCCATATGTTCTTCAATCGCAGCGCACACCTGGCCACCGCCCCGGCGCAACCCAATGCGGTCGAACAGTTATGGACCGCCGCCGTCACCAACCCTGATGGCGCCAGCCAGTCATTGAGCCGCTTCAAAGGGCACGCGGTCGTGGTCAACTTCTGGGCTTCGTGGTGCGCTCCCTGCGTTGAGGAAATGCCCGAACTGGTCGCGCTACATCACGAGTACGCGAAAAAAGGCGTGCAGTTCATTGGGCTTGGCGTCGACTCAGAACAAAACGTCAAAGCCTTCCTGCAAAAAGTCAACGTGGATTACCCGGTGTATGTGACAGGGTTTGGCGGCGCTGAACTGGCACGGGCATTCGGCAATCAGGCCGGCGGCCTGCCCTTTACCGTCGTAATCGACGCCAACGGCGTCGTTCGCTCAACAAAACTAGGACAAATTCAGCAAAAAGAGTTGAGACAGACCCTTGATGCGCTGTAGTTGTTTATCGTGACTTCAAGCCAGATTGGCCGCTGAACGGCATAAATTAGATGCAATTTACCTGGCATTACCAGAAGTTGGAAAGTTTTAGCCTCCGCTCCGCCCGTCCAAACCCGGGCGGAGCGTCGGTGAAACTAGACAAATTTCTCTAAACAGCGCTAAAGTGCGGCCAATTCCACGAAAACAGAAGCACCATGACGCGATTGCTGGTACTGCATGGCCCGAATCTCAATCTTCTCGGCACCCGGGAACCAGAGGTCTATGGCCATGTGACATTGCCGCAAATCGATCAGGCGCTCTCTGACCGGGCTGGCGACGCCGGGGTCGAGCTCACCACCTTCCAGAGCAATCACGAAGGCGCACTAGTCGACCGGATTCAAGCTGCCCGCCTCGAACAAACCCACTTCATTCTGATTAATCCTGCCGCCTATACGCACACCAGCGTAGCGATCCGCGATGCACTCGCTGGCGTAGGCATTCCATTCGTCGAAATTCACCTGTCGAACGTGCATCGCCGCGAGGCATTCCGGCATCACTCGTATTTATCTGACCAGGCTGAAGGCGTGATTTGTGGTTTTGGCTGGAAGGGTTATCTGTACGCACTGGAATTCGCGCTCGACCGGCTTCAGGCCGGTGCCGCACGCGGCTAGTTCCACCTCACACGTCTATTGAGTGCTGGCGTCACGCTACGCCAGCATGCTACGCATTGAAAGGAGATGTTCTATGGATTTACGCAAGCTGAAAACTCTCATCGACCTCGTCTCCGAATCAGGCATTTCAGAACTCGAAGTGACTGAAGGCGAAGGCAAGGTTCGGATCGTCAAGAATGCACCCCCAGTTTACGTGCAGCCATCCACCTCCTACGCACCGCAAATGTCCGCGCCCGCACCGGCTCCAATGGGCGGTGTAGTGGATGCAGCAAGCGGCGGCGCTCCCGCTGCCCCGGCTGAAGCGGTACCACAAGGCCATGTCGTCACCTCACCGATGGTTGGCACGTTCTATCGTGCTCCCTCACCGGGCGCTGATCCGTTTGTCCAGGTAGGCGATACGGTCAAGGAAGGCCAGACCATCTGCATCATCGAAGCGATGAAACTGCTTAACGAAATCGAGTCGGATCAATCAGGCGTCGTCAAAGAAATCCTGGTCGAAAACGGCCAGGCCGTCGAATACGGTCAACCGCTGTTCGTCGTCGGTTAGCCCGCAGCGCGTGGTGCGTTTGCCTTCCGCGTGCCGCTGACAGGCACGCGACCGATCCTCTGAGGCAGTTCCGGCTTGTGTGTCTGGCATTGGCTGCCCATTGATGAGTCGATAATCCGTTATGTTCGAAAAAATTCTCATTGCCAATCGCGGCGAAATTGCACTCCGTATCCAACGGGCGTGCCGCGAACTAGGCGTCAAAACCGTCGTCGTTTATTCAGAAGCGGACAAGGAAGCCAAGTATGTGCGGCTTGCCGATGAAGCCGTGTGTATCGGCCCGGCACCGTCGAACCTGAGCTACCTGAATATGCCTGCGCTCATCAGCGCGGCTGAAGTAACGGATGCTGAAGCCATTCACCCAGGCTACGGCTTTTTGTCTGAAAACGCGGACTTCGCCGAACGCGTCGAACAATCAGGCTTCGTTTTTATTGGCCCGCGCCCCGAGACCATTCGCCTGATGGGCGACAAAGTCTCCGCGAAGCAGACCATGATTAAAACGGGCGTGCCCTGTGTACCAGGCTCCGAAGGCGCACTGCCCGAAGACCCCAAAGAAATCGTCAAAATCGCCCGCTCCATCGGCTATCCGGTGATTATCAAAGCAGCAGGCGGCGGTGGCGGACGTGGCATGCGCGTGGTCCACACCGAAGCAGCATTAGTCAACGCGGTCAACATGACACGCGAAGAAGCGGGCCGGGCATTCGGCAATCCGCAGGTTTACATGGAGAAATTCCTCGAAAACCCGCGGCACATCGAAATCCAGATCCTCGCTGATTCATTCAAGAACGCGATCTGGCTTGGCGAGCGCGACTGCTCCATGCAACGCCGCCACCAGAAAGTCATCGAAGAAGCACCCGCGCCAGGCATCGCCCGCCGCCTGATCGACCGTATCGGCGACCGCTGCGCGGACGCGTGCAAGAAAATGGGCTACCTGGGCGCAGGCACGTTTGAATTTCTGTACGAGAACAACGAGTTCTATTTCATCGAAATGAACACACGGGTTCAGGTCGAACATCCTGTGACGGAACTCATCACAGGCGTCGATATCGTGCAGGAGCAGATCCGCATCGCGGCTGGCGAAAAACTCGCTTTCCGTCAGCGCGACATCGTGTTCAAAGGCCATGCCATTGAATGCCGGATCAACGCCGAAGACCCGTTCAAATTCACACCGTCACCTGGACGCCTCACGTCATGGCACATGCCTGGCGGCCCAGGCATTCGGGTTGATTCACACGCCTACAACGGCTATTTCGTCCCACCGAATTACGACTCGATGATCGGCAAGCTGATCGCCTATGGTGCGACCCGTGAGCAGGCCATCAAGCGCATGCGCATCGCCCTGTCCGAAATGGTGGTCGAAGGAATTCAAACCAACATTCCGCTGCACCGCGAAATGATGCTAGACGCGAAATTCGTTGAAGGCGGCACCAGCATCCATTACCTCGAAAACCGCCTCGCGGCCAAGCTGCAAGCCGCACCGGAAGAGGCATAAGCGATGAGCTACCGGGAACTAGTCGTTACGCTGGCGCGCGAGCACGCGGAAAGCTTGTCCGACACGCTGCTGGATCTCGGCGCGCTATCGGTATCCGTCGAAGATGCCGACGCGGATACGCCTGATGAGCAACCGCTCTTCGGCGAGCCCGGGCTGATTCCCGAGCACGCGGCATGGCGGCACTCGCGGGTGCTTGCACTGCTGGCCGACGAACACGATCCAGCCGTGCTGCTCACCGCTGCCGCTAATACCCTCGGGCTTGATCCCGTGCCCGAATTCACGCTGCACGAAGTGGCCGAGCAGGACTGGGTGCGTCTGACTCAATCCCAGTTCGAGCCGATTCCGGTTGGCGAGCGCATCTGGGTGGTGCCGTCCTGGCATGCCGCTCCCGATCCTGACGCGCTCGTGCTTGAACTCGACCCCGGTCTCGCTTTCGGCACGGGCAGCCATCCGACTACCCGGCTGTGTATGGAATGGCTCGAACAATCCGTCGCAACGGGGCAATCGGTGCTCGACTACGGCTGTGGCTCGGGCATCCTCGCTATCCTGGCGAAAAAATGCGGTGCCAATCCGGTGTTTGGCATCGACATTGATCCACAAGCCGTCGCGTCCGCACGCAGCAATAGCGAACGCAATCAGGCCGAAGTCACCTATGGCCTGCCGGATGCCTGCCCACCAGGAGAGTTCGATATCGTCATTGCCAATATTCTGTCCAACCCGCTCAAGCTGATGGCGTCGATGCTGGCGTCGAAGGTCAAGCCGGGCGGGCGGATTGCGCTGTCAGGTATTCTTGCGCGGCAAGCGCAGGAAGTCGCGCAGATTTACCAGCAATGGCTCGACATGACAGTCTGGCGTGAACATGACGGCTGGGTCTGTCTAACGGGGACACGGCGTGAAAGCCATTAGAATGCGACGTATTCTTCAACCCTCACCAGCCCACGGGCTTTCGCGCTCAACATGATTCTGGCGACACGCTGCCCTTTCTGTGAAACCGTCTTTCGTCTCCAGCCCGCGCAGCTAGCGCTGCGTCAGGGGCTTGTGCGCTGCGGCCATTGCCAGGAAGTATTTGATGCTTCGGGCAGCCTGTTCGAAACCACTAGCAGCGACCACCTCGACACGGCAACGCCTGTCGCCGCCGAAACCGTGGTGGAGCTGACCTCCGGCCCAGCAAATCCAGCCGCCGCACGCCCCCCGGCACCAGACTTCACAGCAGCAGGCTGGAACCCATGGACGCCTGCCACACGAGCCTCCATAGCCCCGTCCTTGCGGCAGAATTCCGCGCACATTCCGCCAGCAAAGGCACTGATAGCCAATATCACCGCGTTACCTCCCGGCACGCCGTTCCGTGCCTCGCCCCTCTACCAGGCAAATCCGCATGCCAAACCGGCCACGCTAGCGCCCGCCCTGCCGGTTGAGCCGCCCCGCGAACCAGGTATGCCAGCAGCACCGTTCAGCGGGAATACGCCCGAGGAACCCTCGCAACGCAGCGCACCGCAGCCCGAATACACCGGAAATACCGCGCATGCGGGCCCAAACGAGCCTCATCTGAACCTCTCCGCTGCGACACCCGCGCCACTGCCACCGCTCTCCGACGATGAAGCGCATTTTGCTGTCACGCGCGAAACACGCGAAGGCGCTCCACGCCGCACCGGCTGGAAAATCGTGGGCACACTGCTCGTGCTTGTGCTGCTCGCCGCGCTGGTACTGCAGCTCGCATGGTGGCAACGCGAAACCGTGATGGTCTACTGGCCACATTCGCAGAAACTGTTTAACAAGGCTTGCGTCCAGTTGGGCTGTTCAGTCAGTCCACCGCGCGATATTGATGGCCTGCTCATCGAGCCTTCTGACCTGCGTCAGGTTGATGGCCCGCACCGGCTTGAACTACGCATGCCGCTGCGCAACCGCAGCGATCTGACACTGGCTTATCCAGCCGCCGAGCTCACGCTGCTCGACGAACACAACAACATCGCCATGCGCCGCGTTCTCTGGCCGCAAGACTATGTGAGCCCAGGCACCTCGGTGACAACCGGCCTGCCCCCACAAACTACGCAAACGATGATCGTGCATCTCGATACCGGCACGGCCATCGCCGTCAATTTTCGCGTGCAGATTTTTTATCCGTAACGCGCCCTTGTGCGCCCAGCCACAGGCGGGCGCACTTTCAGTCAGGAGCACCATATGAGTCAAGTTACGCTGGGTGGAAACCCTATCGAAGTAGCAGGCACGTTCCCGTCGGTTGGCCAGAAAGCACCCGCATTCTCACTCGTTGGACAAGATCTGAAACCGCTGTCGCTTGCTGATTTCACTGGCAAACGCAAGGTGCTCAACATTGTTCCGAGTCTAGACACGCCGACTTGTGCCACGTCCACCCGCAAGTTCAATGAAGCGGCAGGCAAGCTTGCCAACACGGCCGTGATCGTCGTGTCAGGCGACCTGCCCTTCGCGGCATCGCGCTTTTGCAGCACAGAAGGCCTGCAAAACGTGGTCACCGCGTCGACCTTCCGTGGCCACGATTTCGCCCAAGCCTACGGCGTTGACGTGACCAGCGGCCCGCTCACCGGCCTGACGGCACGCGCCGTGGTGGTCATCGACGAAAACGACAAAGTGGTGCATGCCGAACTGGTTCGTGAAATCAAGGACGAACCGAACTACGACGCGGCACTCAGCGCACTGAAGTAAACACGCCGTGCAAGGCAAAACGCCGCGCTTTTGCGCGGCGTTTTGGCATCCGTGCTCCCTTTTCCATTTTTACAGGACACCTCACCTTGGCTACGCTCATTTGCGGCTCGCTCGCCTACGACAACATCATGACCTTCGAAGGCCGCTTTCGGGAGCACATCCTGCCTGAGCAGGTTCATATCCTGAACGTAAGTTTTCTGGTGCCAACGATGCGCAGTGAGTTTGGCGGCTGCGCGGGCAATATCGGCTACGCGCTGCACTTGCTCGGCGGTGACGCACGCATCATGGCGACGCTGGGCGAGGTCGATGCCGCCCGTTACCTTGAGCGGCTCGACAGCCTGGGTCTGAAAAAAACCAATATCCGCGTGCTGCCCGGCACTTATTCGGCGCAGGCGATGATTACCACCGACCTCGACAACAATCAGATCACCGCGTTCCACCCGGGCGCAATGATGCAATCGCACCTGAACCGCGCTGACGAAGCCGACAACATCACGTTGGGCATCGTCGCGCCAGACGGCTATGACGGCATGGTGCAGCACTCCGAACAGCTCGCCGCCGCTGGCATACCCTTTCTCTTTGATCCAGGCCAGGGCTTGCCCTTGTTTGATGGCGCAACGCTACGCCGGATGATTGAACTTGCTACCTATGTCGCGGTCAACGACTACGAAGCAAAACTGGTCAGCAACAAGACCGGCTGGTCGATTGAAGAAATCGCCAGCAAGGTCGAAGCGCTGATCATCACCCTCGGCGAGCATGGCGCGCAGATTCATCATGCTGGCGGTATTGAAGACATTCCCGCTGTCACGGCACAGCAGGTGCTTGACCCAACCGGTTGCGGCGATGCGTTTCGCGGCGGTCTGCTGTACGGAATCGAGCACCAGCTCGGATGGGCCACCACCGGACGTCTCGCCAGCCTGATGGGTGCCCTGAAAATCGAACATCTGGGGCCGCAAAACTACGCACCAACGCCCGCTGACATCCAAAACCGGTTCAAGCAGGCCTTTGGTTATGACCTGCCGTCATTCAATCAAGCTTGAACAAGCTTATCGGGAGTGCATGAAATGAAAATATCGACCCGCCTGGTAGTAATGGTCCTGATTGGCGGCTCAGTAGTGCTGGCAGGATGTGCAACTCATAACAGCTCGGCTGATGTGTATACGGCATCGCAGGCCATGCGCGAAGAGACCGTCCGGATGGGCACCGTCGACAGCGTGCGCGCTGTGAAGATCAGTGCCAACAATGGCCAGTCCAGCGGGCTTGGTGTGCTGGGGGGTGGCGCGCTGGGCGCGGTCGCGGGTAGTGCCATTGGCGGTGGGCGCGGCTCGATACTGACGGGGATTGTCGGCGGGCTGGCTGGCGCAGTCGCGGGTAACGCGATCGAAAACGGCACTGCCATGCGCAACGGCGTTGAAATTACCGTACGTCTGGATAACGGCGATATTCGCGCCATCACCCAAACCGCAACGGGCGAAATCTTCCGTGCCGGTGAACGTGTGCGACTGCTTTCCAGTGGCGGCGTGACCCGCGTAACGCACTAGCGCCAGGCCTTTCAAGCTTCACACGCTGCTCGAGATAAGGGCGTATGCATCGGCTGATGCATACGCCCTTTTTCATTGCCGAATCATTGGCTGACGAAATTCATCGCGGCAGCCGCCAGGTCTGAATCAGCATAAAAAATCCCGCCACCAGAACAACTGGTGGCGGGATGGTCACTGAATCAATCGGCTTAATCAAACAGCCCGATCAGTTCAATCAGCGCCGCTCATCACGCTATGCCGCGCGTCGCTTAAGTTCACTCGAATTCGCTCCCAGTCAACTTAAGCGCCCAGCATTTACGGACGGCTACCCGTCGGAAACGGCCATGCCGCAGCTGGATTCAGCGTCGTCTTTACACCTGAAGCAGGCGCGTTAGATACGACCGGTGCTGCAGCTGCGGGTGCGGCTTTCTTCGCCACAGCCTTCTTCGCTGGAGTAGCCTTTTTCGCTGGCACAGCCGCTTTCTTCGCGGGAGCAGCCGCCTTGCTGACAGGAGCTACGGCTTTTTTCGCTGGAGCCGCAGCCTTTTTGGCTGGCGCTGCGGCTTTCTTCGCCGGTGCAGCCGCCTTTTTAGCTGCGGC
This sequence comes from Paraburkholderia bonniea, assembly GCF_009455625.1. Taxonomy (NCBI): domain Bacteria; kingdom Pseudomonadati; phylum Pseudomonadota; class Betaproteobacteria; order Burkholderiales; family Burkholderiaceae; genus Paraburkholderia; species Paraburkholderia bonniea. The sequence goes on from NZ_QPEQ01000001.1 coordinate 2,881,103, forward strand.
CTTCTTCGCCGGTGCAGCCGCTTTTTTGGCTACGACCTTCTTCGCCGGTGCAGCTGCTTTTTTGGCTACCGCCTTTTTAGCGGGTGCTTTTTTAGCCGCTACTTTTTTAACTGCGACTTTCTTCGCGGGCGCGGCTTTTTTCGCAGCTACTTTCTTGACCGCTACTTTCTTCGCCGCAACCTTCTTCGCAGCGACTTTCTTAACCGCTACTTTTTTAGCTGCGACTTTCTTCGCGGGCACGGCTTTTTTCGCAGCGACCTTCTTAACCGCTACTTTCTTCGCCGCGACCTTCTTCACCGCAACTTTTTTAGCCGCAACTTTCTTGACCGGAGCCGCCTTCTTCGCAGCGACCTTCTTCACCGCAACTTTCTTCGCAGCAACCTTTTTCACCGCAACTTTTTTTGCTACGGCTTTCTTCGCCGGAGCAGCCTTCTTTGCGGCAACTTTTTTAACTGCGGCCGTCTTGGCAGCAGTTTTTTTCTTGGCAAGTGCCATCATTTTCTCCTTCAGGTTTCAGATGAGAGTCAGTTCAACTACACCCTTCGTCAAAACCCGCTTCTCGCAGACGCTTCTCAGGGCGTGTACTACGAAGCGGGCTATTCATCGGCGCACGCAGATGCAACGCGCTTACGCTAATGAATACGGCAAGGCGCGCCGTGCCTTCGGGCACTGCGCGCCAAATCCAGCTAGCGTCGAATGCCAACGCCAACAATCGCTTGATCGAGCCGCTACATCGGTAGCAACTTTTTCGGGAGAAGTTTGCCCGCCCCATTGAAGGGTTCGCAAAGTGCCTGTCAAGTTGATGGGCCATAAAGGCACCGGGCACGCTTTGCATCAGGCAGTCCTGTTTCTCATCTGTATGCCGATACACACCGGCATCCCTTTCGACAATGTCAACTGGCACCCACCCGGTTTACTCCCAAGTCAGGGCACCGCCTGTCTGATAGTCAATGACACGCGTCTCGAAGAAGTTACGTTCCTTCTTCAAATCAATCATTTCGCTCATCCACGGAAACGGGTTTTCCTCGTTCGGGAATAACGGATCAAGGCCGATCTGCTGGCAACGACGGTTGCAAATGAAGCGCAGATAACCTTTGAACATCGACGCATTCAGACCCAGCACGCCACGTGGCATCGTATCTTCGGCGTAGCGGTATTCAAGATCTACCGCTTCCTTGAATATTTCACGAATTTCTGCGCGGAACTCGGCAGTCCATAAATGCGGATTTTCGAGCTTGATCTGGTTAATCAGGTCAATGCCGAAATTGCAGTGCATCGACTCGTCACGCAGGATGTACTGATACTGTTCCGCAGCACCCGTCATCTTGTTCTGACGACCAAGCGCGAGAATTTGTGTAAATCCGACGTAAAAAAACAGTCCTTCCATCACGCAGGCGAAAACAATCAGTGATTTCAGCAGCTTCTGGTCTGCATCAGGCGTGCCTGTTTTGAAAGCTGGATCGGTCAGCGTGTGGATGAATGGAATCAGGAATTCGTCTTTCGCACGGATTGAGTCGACTTCGTGATAGGCGTTGAAAATCTCGCCTTCGTCGAGGCCCAGCGATTCGACAATATATTGGTAGGCGTGGGTGTGGATCGCTTCTTCGAATGCCTGACGCAGCAGATACTGGCGGCATTCGGGCGCGGTGATGTGGCGATAGGTTCCCAGCACGATATTGTTCGCAGCCAGCGAATCCGCCGTCACGAAGAAACCTAGATTGCGCTTGATTACCCGGCGCTCATCTTCAGTCAACCCGTTAGGGTCTTTCCAGAGAGCGATGTCGCGGGACATGTTAACTTCCTGCGGCATCCAGTGATTGGCACAACCCGCAAGGTATTTTTCCCACGCCCATTTGTATTTGAATGGCACCAGCTGATTAACGTCAGTCTGGCCGTTGATGATGCGCTTGTCGGCGACGTTCACCCGTGCTTCGGTGTTAGCTGCTGGTGCCGGGTGAGGTGCCACAGCGATGTCGCTTGAAAAAGTGTCGTGAGCCGAGGGAGCCTGATGCGCGGAACGCGTTGTTTCAGCATTGCGCAGTACATCCATTGGCGCTTTGGCTGAAGGCTTCGCCGCAGTAATCTCGTCATCCCAGTTAAGCATAAATTTCACCATCAATTTAGAACGGTTTGTACCATCTTTTCATCAGCGTTAAAAGACTTCGCTGATGAAAGTTCCTGTTTTCGATTCGCGTTGCGACCTTCATACAACACTTTGTTCAATCCATCGTGCGCATGCACTCTCAAGAGGTACGAACAGTGTGCGGCATCGAAGCGCGCTGCGGTGTCGAAAGCCCATCGAGACCAGGTGATTTCGATGGGCTGCCAATCTGTATTCTCAGTCTGTATTGCGTGGCCGGCCTGGATCGTCCCACGCTTCTTTTCTGGATCATCAGGCTTCAGTTGCAGGCTGGATTCCCATGAAGACCGGTGCCCGAACAGCACGCATATTTCGTTGCCCACCGTTCGGTGTTTTCCATCCGGTCCGGGCAACGTTGCGCGCCCGGTTCATGCACCTGCTAATCAGCGCGATGCCAGCGTGATTACTGGCATGCCTCACATTCTTCGAAGCCAGGATCGCCCGGACGCATCATGCACACCGGACCATCCGCTTGCTCCGCTGAGGCCTGCATTCCGTCGTGTCCAGCCGCACCGCCGCTCGAACCAAAGCCGCTCGAACCACCTGCCGCACCGCCTGAACTATCGTCACCGCCAGAGCTGCCGCCAGACGACACCGAGTTCAACGCACCATGCGCCACCGTCGATTTCTCAACGTGCGTCGCCGACATCGTGCGGAGATAGTAGGTTGTCTTCAAGCCACGCAGCCACGCTAGCTTGTACACCTCATCGAGCTTCTTGCCCGACGCGCCGCCCATATAAATATTCAGCGACTGCGCCTGGTCAATCCACTTCTGGCGCCGCGATGCCGCTTCGACCAGCCAGCGCGGATCAATTTCAAATGCCGTCGCATAGATCGCGCGCAGATCAGCCGGAATACGGTCAATGCGTGACAGCGTGCCGTCGAAGTATTTCAGGTCGGCAACCATCACCTCATCCCACAGACCACGCTCCTTCAAGTCTCGCACCAGGTAATCGTTCACCACCGTGAATTCGCCGGACAGGTTCGACTTCACATACAAATTCTGGAACGTTGGTTCAATGCAGGCCGACACGCCGATGATGTTCGAGATGGTCGCGGTAGGAGCAATTGCCACGCAGTTGGAGTTGCGCATGCCGTGGGTCGCAATCCGTGCACGCAGCCCGGACCAGTCCATGGATTCGCTCGAATCAACTTCAACGTAACCGCCACGGGCATCGGCCAGCAACTTCAGCGTGTCTTGCGGCAGGATGCCGCGATCCCACAGCGAACCGCGATAGCTCGAATAGCGGCCGCGCTCTTCTGCCAGTTCAGTGGAGGCGTAATACGCGTAGTAGCAGACGGCTTCCATCGAACGGTCGGCAAACTCAACCGCCTGTTGTGATGCATAAGGTGTGCGCAACAGATGCAGGCAATCCTGGAAGCCCATGATGCCCATGCCAACCGGCCGGTGCTTCAGGTTCGAGTTACGTGCCTTGGCAACCGCGTAGTAGTTGATGTCGATCACGTTGTCGAGCATCCGCATCGCCACGCGAATGGTGCGCTGCAACTTGTCGTGATCGAGTGCCAGCGTGCCATCAGCCTGCTTTGCCAAGTGCGCCACCAGATTGACCGAACCCAGGTTGCACACAGCAATTTCAGTTTCGCTGGTGTTCAGCGTGATCTCGGTGCACAAATTGGATGAGTGAACCACGCCAACGTGCTGCTGCGGGCTGCGGATATTGCACGGATCCTTGAAGGTGATCCATGGATGGCCGGTTTCAAACAGCATTCCGAGCATCTTGCGCCACAGTTGCGCGGCGGGAAGCTTCTTGAACAGTTTGATTTCGCCGCGAGCCACTTTGTCTTCGTAAGCGGTATAAGCCGCTTCGAAGTCTGCGCCGAACTTGTCATGCAGATCCGGGCAGGTGGATGGCGAGAACAGCGTCCAGTCGCCGCCTTCCATGACCCGCTTCATGAACAGATCGGGAATCCAGTTCGACGTGTTCATATCGTGCGTGCGGCGGCGGTCATCCCCGGTATTTTTGCGCAGCTCCAGAAACTCTTCGATGTCCAGGTGCCATGTTTCCAGGTAGGCGCACACCGCGCCCTTGCGCTTGCCGCCCTGGTTGACTGCCACGGCGGTGTCGTTGACGACTTTCAGGAACGGCACCACGCCCTGCGATTTGCCGTTGGTGCCCTTGATATGGGAGCCCAGCGCCCGGACCTGGGTCCAGTCGTTGCCCAGACCACCCGCAAACTTCGACAGCAGCGCGTTTTCTTTCAGGGCTTCGTAGATACCATCAAGATCATCGGCGACCGTGGTCAGATAGCACGACGACAGCTGCGAACGGCGCGTGCCGGCATTGAACAGGGTCGGCGTCGAGCTCATGAAGTCGAAGCTGGAGAGCACGTTGTAGAACTCGATCGCACGGGCTTCACGGTCGATCTCGCTTAGCGCGAGACCCATCGCCACGCGCATGAAAAATGCCTGCGGCAACTCGATCCGCACACCATCGTGATGCAGGAAATAACGGTCATACAGCGTCTGCAAGCCGAGGTAGCCGAACTGGAGATCGCGGTTGGCATCGAGTGCCGCACCCAGACGCTTCAGGTCGAACTGCATCAATTTTTCATCAAGCAGCTCTGCCTGCACGCCACGCTTGATGAACTGCGGGAAATATTCCGCATAGCGCTCGCCCATTGCTTCCTGGGTCACTTCTTCGGCAAGAATTTCACGGCGGATCGTATGCAGCAGGATACGGGCCGTAGCCTGACTATAGGCCGGATCTTTTTCGATCATCGTCCGGGCAGCGAGGATGGCCGAGTCATACACCTGGGTCATCGGAACGCCGTCGTACAGGTTCTTCACCGTTTCTGCGACGATCGGCTCCGCTACAACCGCTTCGCCCAGATTTGCACAGGCGGATTCGATGATGCCGCGCAACGCACCCAGATCAAGCGGCCGCGACACCCCGCCATCGACAACGGTCAAGCCCGATACGCCAGCCGCCACTTCAGGCTCATGGCCACGGGCCTGACTGCGTTTTTCGCGGTACAGCACGTAAGCACGCGCAACGTGATGCTCGCCACCTCGCATCAGCGCAAGTTCAACCTGATCCTGAATATCTTCGATATGGAACGTCCCGCCATTTGGGCGGCTGCGCAGCAATGCACGCACCACGCTTTGCGTCAGTTGCTCGACCTGTTCACGCACACGCGCCGATGCTGCGCCCTGACCGCCATTGACCGCCAGAAAAGCCTTGGTCACTGCGATCGAGATTTTTGACGGCTCGAACAACACAACGCCACCGTTGCGGCGAATTACCTTGTAATCGGCGAACGTGGTCTGGGATACCAGTGATTCATCTGGTGCCTGCCCACCATGGGCATGGCCAATGGATGCACCCTCGTACCGGGTCGTCGCGTTATCGGTCGTTTGCATGTGCAAAGCTCCTGGTGTTGAAAATGTGCGGAAAGAAACCGCGAATTAAAACGGGCGCTGCGTCGCAAAGGACGCAGGCAAATAAAAGCCTGAGGAAAACAGCAAGGCCAGAGAACCAGCAGCGGGAACGCATAAACCAGCGGCGGTTTTCATCACCCCGGCACAACCGGTTGTCATGGTGTTCCCTTGATCCTGCGCGTGCCGCTGACGCCTGGCCAGCCACACTGCAAAGCCTGTTCTGGCTGTGCTGAAAAGGTTAGCGGCGCTATGACAGCGCCGCCCTACCAACACAACATATAGTGAAAAATAGAACCGATGGCACCAAGTATAGTGGAACCAACCGATATCTCAAATTATTATATTTGCTGCTCCAGCCTTGACTTTTACCTGGCTGGGCCGCCATAAGGCCAGCGCGAGCAGGCGCAAAAAGGCACACGACACCGGGCGCTATTACATGCGGAAATAGCAAGCGTTATCGCGCGGTGGGCGGCTTGAGATAGGGGAAATAATCGGCGGGAAGCGCCGTATCGGACTGCAGGCGAGCCCAGTCAAAATACGGCCCGGGGTCGGTTTTACGGCCAGGCGCAAGATCCGAATGACCAGCGATGGCCGTCATCGGATAGCGCTCAATCAGAGCTGTGACGAGGCGCGCCAGCACTTGATATTGCGGGGAAGTAAAAGGCGTGGTGTCGCTGCCTTCCAGCTCGATGCCCACAGAAAAATCATTGCACCGTTCGCGCCCGAGAAAATTCGACAGTCCGGCATGCCAGGCTCGCCGGTTACAGGACACGAACTGTTCCAGCATGCCGGTCCGGTGAATCACGAAATGCGCCGACACTCGCACGCCACGCAGATGACTGTCGTAGTACGGGTGAGCAGCACAATCAAGGGCGTTCTGGAATAGCTCTGCAATCGCGCTACCGCCAAAGGTATCCGGCGGCAAGCTGATGTTGTGGATCACGACAAGGGTTGGCACCACCCCCTCGGGACGCTCGTCGGCATTCGGCGACGGCAGCAGGTGCGCCGCAGCGCTCCAGCCATCAGGTGCAATAGCAATACTCGCGCTCATCGCGCATCACGGCCCGCAGACCGCGCAGCATGACGCTGCGCGTGGTCAGCGCAGCAAAACGCCTGCCCCGCCACGGTAACCGAATCGCTCTTCGGCGCATGCACTCCACATTCGGCGCAGCGAATCATGGGTTCAGCAAGACGGGGGGTGCCAGGCGATGAAGCAGTGCCACTCGCCTGATTCGGCCGCGAATGTGGCTCTTGACGACCCTGGGCACGCTTCAGCTTGCGGGACAGCCAGTGCCCGACAAAAAACAGCACGATCAGCAGAAAAATTTGTCGCATAAGAGGTTCAGATCACAGGATGGTGCATCAGCACCTCGAACACAAAACGGCTGCCCACATAAGCAAACAGCAGCGCGACAAACGACACCAGCACCCAACGCAATGCCGCCCGCCCACGCCAGCCCGACACTTTGCGCGCGGTCAGCAGCGCGCCAAACATCAGCCACGAGAGAATGGCAAACACGGTTTTGTGATCCAGCACCAGTGCCCGGCCAACCAGTTGCTCATTAAACAGGATGCCCGAAAGCAGGGTCAGCGTGAGCAGCACAAAACCCGCGCCGATCAGGCGAAACAGCAATTTTTCGAGCGTGAGGAGCGGCGGCAGCGTATCGAGCCAGCTCGCAAGCCAGCCATTGCCAGCTGCCGCGCCTTGTTGCTGCAGCGCCCCGCCACGCATCGCGTGAAGCCGGCGCTCGACAAGCAACATTAAAACGGCATGCAGCGCTGCAATCGCAAACAACCCATATGCAATGTTGGCAATCAGAAAATGGAGTTTGAAGAGCGGTGCCGCTGAATACGACAAAACCCTAGTGCCGCCAAACGCTAGCGGCAGCAAGGCCGCAATACAAGCGAGAGGCAACACCAGCAACCGCAAGCCATCTAGCGGGAAAAAGAAACTCTCGATCCAGTAGATGCCCACGCCGAGCCAGAGCATTGCGGACAACGCGAACGCGAAACCAAACACCATCGCGTTTTGCGGAAAAATAGTGACGTGCAGCAGCACGCCATGCGCGAGCAGCGCAACCAGCAGCATCACACGGCCGTAGCGGCCTAGACCTGCTGCACCAGTGGCCGCTGGCATACCCGCCATCGCGGGCACGCGGCCCAGCATCGCCGGCACGCCGGCGCGCCGGTGCGCATGCCAGCCCGCCACAGCGAGACCGCCATACAGAAGCACAGTAAGGGCATACAGTACAATATCCATCTTCGAAGTTTACACTAGGCCCTGCCCCACGACGCCATCCGGCATCACGTGCCACACGGGCCGCACTGCCAGACTGATCCCCATGCTCGACAATCTGACCCAACGGATGGCGCGCGTCGTCAAGACGCTGCGCGGCGAAGCCCGGCTTACCGAGGCCAACACACAAGACATGCTGCGCGAAGTACGGCTCGCCCTCCTTGAGGCAGACGTTGCGTTGCCCGTGGTGCGCGAATTTGTCGCCAGAGTAAAAGAAAAAGCGCTCGGCGAAGAAGTACTCAGCAGCCTGTCACCCGGCCAGGCTCTGGTTGGCGTGGTACAGCGCGAACTGACCGCAGTGATCGGTGGCGATTATGAAGGTCAAGCCGTCGAACTCAATCTCGCCGTCACGCCACCCGCGATCATCCTGATGGCCGGGCTGCAAGGCGCAGGCAAAACAACGACCGTCGGCAAGCTGGCCAAGCTGCTGCGCGAAAAGCACAAAAAGAAAGTGCTCACGGTGTCGTGCGACGTCTACCGCCCAGCCGCCATTGCACAGCTGAAATCCGTCACCGAACAGGTGGGTGCCGATTTCTTCCCTTCAGAGCCCGAACAAAAACCCGTTGATATTGCACGCGCCGCCGTCGACTGGGCCAAACGTCATTACCACGATGTAGTGCTAGTCGATACGGCAGGCCGCCTCGGGATTGACGAGGCCATGATGCAAGAAATCACCGCCCTGCATCAGGCGCTCAATCCTGTCGAAACCCTGTTCGTCGTCGACGCCATGCTGGGCCAGGACGCCGTTAATACCGCCAAGGCCTTCAACGATGCACTGCCGCTAACAGGCGTGGTGCTCACCAAACTCGATGGTGATTCACGAGGCGGTGCCGCTCTGTCAGTACGCCACATCACCGGCAAGCCAATCAAGTTCGTCGGGGTAGCAGAAAAACTCGATGGCCTTGAGGTGTTCCATCCTGACCGGATGGCGAACCGGATTCTCGGGATGGGCGACATCCTCGCGCTGGTTGAAGAAGCGCAGCGCGGCGTGGATGTTCAAGCGGCGCAAAAACTCGCCGACAAGGTAAAAAAAGGCGGCGACTTTGATCTCAATGATTTCCGCGCGCAACTGTCACAAATGAAAAACATGGGTGGCCTTTCCACCTTGATGGACAAGCTCCCTGCCCAATTTCAGCAAGCCGCCTCGGGGGCTGATATGGGCCAGGCGGAAAAACAGATGCGCCGCATGGAAGGCATCATCTGCTCCATGACCCCGGCAGAGCGCGCCAAACCCGAACTTATCAAGGCCACGCGCAAACGCCGTATCGCTGCAGGCGCGGGCGTGCAGGTGCAGGAAGTGAATCGGATGCTGAACCAGTACGACCAGATGCGCACAATGATGAAAAAGCTCAAGGGCGGCAACATGCAGAAGATGATGCGAGGCATGAAGGGCATGCTGCCCGGCATGCGTTAAGGTTGAGGCGGCGTGCGCCAGCCCGGACATAGTTCCTCAGGTGCACGCCACGCTCTTCTGCGTTCTTTCAAGCCCCCAGGCCCTACCAGCCCCCCCGTTACTCACTCGCCAGACGTCATGAATCGAGAAGAAGCTCTCCAGATACTCCAACAGTCCGAAGAAATCATATCGGCCCACGACGTTAGTGCATCTATCGGAACCATGGCTGCGGCCATTCGCGCCGAGATCAGCGATGATTTCCCACTGGTGCTTTCCGTCATGGGCGGCGCGGCGGTTTTCACCGGCATGCTGCTGCCGCACCTCGATTTCCCGCTTGAATTCGACTACATCCACCTGACCCGCTATCGCAATACCACTCAAGGCGGCAACGAAATGCAATGGCGTGTCGCGCCAGCCGAATCAGTCAAAGATCGCGTGGTGCTCGTTCTCGATGACATTCTTGACGAAGGCGAAACCATGGCGGCAATCCGCGACCGGATCCTCGCCATGGGGGCCAAACGCTTTTTGAGCGCGGTGCTATGCGAAAAAACCCTCCCGCAAGAAAAACCGTTACACCCTGATTTCTGCGGCTTTGCCGTGCCGAACCGTTATGTGTTCGGTTGCGGTATGGATGCCAAGGGGTACTGGCGTAATCTGCCGGGCATTCGCGCGTTGACCAGCCTGGTTTAAAAACACGCCGCGCGTTTAAACAAAAAGCGGCCTGATGAGTTGCACTCCAAAGGTTGGATCGGTATCCAGCCTCGCAGGGTGCAACTCATCAGGCCGCTTTTTTGTGCTTTGTGACGAAGAAGGAGCATGACGTGATGCTTGTACCGCAAGCACCTTGGCACACCCACTTCTCTCTTCGTCACTCACTCAGGGTCAGGGCAGACGTTTTAGCTCGCCAGTGCCGCACGAATTTTTTCCGTCACCGCCTGCGCTGCATTCTCGACTGGCAACAGCGTCGCTTCGCTTTCACGTCGCCCCTGATATTCGATCTTGCCGTCTTTCAGACCACGATCGCCAACCACCAGGCGATGCGGCACACCGATCAGTTCCCAGTCGGCAAACATTACGCCAGGACGCTCGCCACGGTCATCCAGAATCACATCGATTCCTGCTGAGGTGAGATCTGCATACAGCTTGTCAGCCTGTTCGCGCACTGCGTCGCTACGGTCATATCCCATCGGACACAGCACGACTTCGAATGGCGCAATCGCCTCAGGCCAAATGATGCCTTTGTCGTCGAAGTTCTGTTCAATCGCTGCGCCCAGGATACGCGTAATGCCCACGCCATAGCAGCCCATCATCATCGGCTGTGGCTTGCCGGATTCATCCAGATACGACGCATTCATCGCTTCGGAATATTGGCTGCCAAGCTGAAACACGTGGCCAACCTCAATACCGCGGCAAATATCGAGCACCCCTTTGCCATCCGGCGATGGGTCGCCCTTTTGAACGTTGCGAATATCAGCAACGACCGGTTCTGGCAAATCACGTCCCCAATTCACACCTGTGAGGTGGAAATCGACCTCATTCGCGCCCACCACGAAATCGCTCATATTCGCCACCGTACGGTCAGCAATCACCTTGACCGGCTTTTTAGTGCCGACCGGGCCCAGATAACCGGGCGGAGTGCCAAACCACGCAACAATCTCGTCTTCCGTCGCAAAACGAAAACCGCCCAGGCCAGGCAGCTTGTTGACCTTGATTTCGTTTAGCTCATGGTCGCCGCGCAGCATCAGCAGCCAGATGGTCGGTTCAGCCTCCCCGGTATCGGTAGCCAGCACAATCGACTTGATCGTGTGCTCCAGCGGAATGGCCAGCAATTCGGCCACAGCCTCGCATTTCGCTTTGCCCGGTGTGGCGGTCTTTTGCATCTCGGCAGCCGGAGCAGCACGTTGCGCGAGCAACGGCAAGGCTTCCGCAGCTTCAACGTTAGCGGCAAAGTTTGACGTGGGGCAATAAGCGATAGCGTCTTCGCCGGTCTCGGCAATCACGTGAAACTCATGCGAGCCGCTGCCGCCAATCGAGCCATTGTCGGCAGCAACCGGACGGAAATCGAGACCCAAGCGGGTAAAAATGCGCACGTAGGCGTCGTACATCTTCTGATATGACGCTTGAAGACCAGCCAGATCTTTATCGAAAGAGTAAGCATCTTTCATGATGAATTCGCGGCCACGCATCACGCCAAAACGCGGCCGGATTTCATCACGGAACTTAGTCTGAACCTGATAGAAATTGAGCGGCATTTGACGATAGCTCTTGATCTGGTTGCGCGCGATATCCGTGATGACCTCTTCATGTGTCGGCCCAATCACGAACTCACTTTGCCGACGATCCTTGAAACGCAGCAACTCCGGGCCGTACTTCTCCCAGCGGCCCGACTCCTGCCACAGCTCGGCGGGCTGAACAGCTGGCATCAGGAGCTCGATTGCACCAGCGCGATTCATTTCTTCGCGGACAATCGCTTCGACCTTGCGAATGGAGCGCAAACCTATTGGCAAATAGTTGTAAATACCGCCTGCCACGCGACGAATCATGCCGGCACGCACCATCAGTTTGTGGCTAACGATCTCGGCGTCAGCAGGAGCTTCCTTCAGCGTACCGATAAAGAAATGGGAGGCTTTCATTCAGAATTTTCCAAAAGCGATGGCGGCACAGGCCGCTCAGAGAGATAAAACGATGGGATTGACAAACCCGCCACGACTCGACCTGCACGCAAGGCTGCAGGCCGCAGAAAATCGTTCCATATCTGCGGCGAATCGCTGCGTCGGGTCCGTTATCTGTTTATAATCAAAGCAATTTTAAAGGATTCGAAGGTGGTTGTATGCTGGATCGTGAAGGCTTTCGCCCGAACGTCGGCATCATCCTCTTGAACGCACACAATGAGGTGTTTTGGGGCAAACGGCTCCGTGAACATTCCTGGCAGTTTCCGCAAGGGGGGATCAAGTATGGCGAGACTCCCGTCCAAGCGATGTATCGGGAATTACACGAAGAAACCGGACTGCGTCCTGAACACATCAAGGTGATCGGCCGCACACGCGACTGGCTGCGTTATGAGGTGCCGGACAAGTTCATCAAGCGCGAAGTACGTGGCCACTACCGTGGCCAAAAACAAATCTGGTTCCTGCTTCGGATGTTAGGGCGCGATTGCGATATCTGCCTACGCGCAACAGACCACCCTGAATTCGATGCGTGGCGCTGGAATGAGTACTGGGTTCCGCTAGATTGCGTGATTGAATTCAAGCGGGACGTCTATCAACTGGCACTAACGGAACTATCCCGTTTCTTGCGCCGCGCTTCGTCACGCGCGGAGAAACCTGGCAAACAGCCTCATATCGTGCATTTTTCCGGGGGCGACACATCGGTCACGACAACAGAGGTATCTGTCGCTACCAGCACCGAAACCTCGCTCCAAACCACGATGATCGAATCAGATCTCAGCCAGACGGAAGCCACGCTGATACGCTTGCCGGGTTTGCATGATTAGCGGTGCGGCCACCACGGCGGACTCGACGATGCGGCGGTTACTCCGCCGCATCGTCATTTCAAGGAAATTATATTGAAAGCTCTAGTATTCGCCGCAGCGGTTATTTCCGCCGCCGCGCTGCTGGCCGGCTGCGCCAGCAAGCCAAGCAACAAGGACGACAGCGCCTTTACCTATTTACTGGACCGGCCGAGCAACTGGGTCGAAAACAAGCTCGAAGGCTTGCCACCTTTGCCGCAGGCAAACAACCTCCAGCCCTTCAACGTGTCGCAAAACACTCGGCTTCAGTTTTCGCTTGATACCCAGTCACTGAGCGTCGGCACTGATGGTGTCGTGCGTTACACCGTCGTTATCACCAGCCCGGCTGGCGCGCGCAATGTGAACTATGAAGGCATTCGTTGCGACACCTATAGCTGGCGCCTTTATGCAGGCCTTGATGCAGATCACAGCGGCTGGGACCAGACCGTGGCAAACGACTGGACGCGAATCGAAAACGGTGAGCTCAATGCGTACCACGCTGCGCTGTATCAGGATTATTTTTGCGCCAGCAAAATGCCCGTCGGAAGCGCAAAACAGATTATTGAAAACATGCGCTATAACCGAACCAACGGCAACAGCATGCTGCATTAATCCCATGCTTCAATTCAGCATGCCGCTCCACCGAGCCTAATCTGATTGCCCAGTGGTGCAAAACAAAAGCCGCTTCCCTTCTTAATGGATGAAAGCGGCTTTGTTGCATTTGCATACGACAGCTCACTCAATCCAACCGGCCAGCAGCGCTAGCCTTCCGCCCCCTGGAGCAGCACCAGATTGTCTCGGTGAATCAATTCAGGCTCCAGCATATAGCCCAGAACCGCTTCGATTTCGCCGCTAGGCCGGCGCTGGATTAACCGGGCTTCCGCGCTGCTGTAGTTTGTCAGCCCACGTGCAACCTCAACGCCCACAGCATTCAGGCAAGCAATGACCTCGCCACGCGCGAACACGCCTTGCACGCTCACAACACCAATCGGCAGCAAGCTTTTGCCGTCGGTCATCAGCTTTTCAGCAGCGCCGTCGTCAATCAGCACGTGACCCCGGACTTGCAAATGATCGGCCATCCACTGCTTGCGCGCGGCAATACGGGCTGTGCGGGCAACAAGCTGTGTGCCAATCGCCTCACCCGCTGCCAGTCGAACTAGCACATCAACTTCACGGCCACTCGCAATCACGGTATTGGCACCGCTATGCGCTGCACGCTTGGCGGCCAGAACCTTGGTAAGCATGCCGCCGCGCCCAATGCTGGAGCCCGCGCCACCAGCCATCGCCTCCAGCTCGGGGGAGCCCGCATCCGCTTGCCCAACCAGCCTGGCAGTGGGATCTTTGCGCGGATCAGCGGTGTAAAGCCCCGTCTGGTCAGTCAGGATGATTAAAGCGTCACCCTCAATCAGATTGGCGACCAGCGCACCGAGCGTGTCGTTATCACCAAATTTGATTTCGTCGGTAATAACCGTGTCGTTTTCGTTGATGATCGGCACCACGCCCAGGCGCAACAGCGTAAGCAGCGCCGAGCGTGCATTCAGATAACGCTCCCGGTCCGCCAGATCGGCATGAGTTAGCAGAATTTGCGCGGTCTGAATTGAATGCTCGGCAAAACGGCTTTCATAGACTTGCGCCAGCCCCATCTGCCCAACTGCTGCAGCCGCCTGCAATTCGTCAATCTCGCGCGGCCGTTTGGTCCAGCCAAGACGTTGCATCCCTTCAGCAATCGCCCCTGAACTAACCAGCACCACCTCCTTGCCCTGCGCCCGCAACGCTGCGATCTGTGCGGCCCAGCGGCCAATGGCAGCATGATCGAGCCCTCGCCCATCATTGGTGACAAGGCTCGACCCGACTTTGACAACCAGCCGCCTGGAATCTGCAATGACGGACCGCATGGTAGGCACTCTCTCAATAAAGTGGGCACGCGCGCCGCGTGATTTTGCGGAAAACGAGCGCGCCAGCGACGATGAAGGTTATTCCTGAGGTTCAGTTGAGCCGCTTGCCACATCACCTTGCGGCTTTTCGCGGAAGCGAACATCAGCGGCCAGCTCTTCCGCCTCAGACGCACGCTGGGCTTCCGAATGCGCCGCAATATGGTCGTACACCGCGTAGCACAGGCTTTCGCAGCCTTGCCCGGTCAAAGCCGAAATTTCAAACACTGGCCCATCCCAGCCAAAGCCCGCTAAAAATGCAGCCACACGCGCTTTACGCTCGTCTTCCGGCACCACGTCCAGCTTGTTCAGCACCAGCCAGCGTGTTTTTTCGAAGAGCAGCTCATCGTACTTACGCAGTTCGTTAACAATCGCTTTAGCCTCGGCAACCGTGTCGGTCGCCTCATCGAACGGCGCGAGATCAACGATATGCAGCAGCAGCCCCGTGCGTTGCAGGTGGCGCAAGAATTGATGGCCTAGCCCCGCCCCCTCGGCTGCGCCCTCAATCAGGCCCGGAATATCAGCGATCACGAAGCTACGGCTGGGGCCAACGCGAACCACGCCAAGATTCGGTGCGAGCGTGGTGAACGGATAATCAGCAATTTTCGGCTTGGCGTTCGAAACCGATGCGATAAACGTTGATTTGCCCGCATTCGGCATGCCCAGCAAGCCAACGTCGGCCAGCACCTTCAACTCCAGCCGCACCATCCGGCGCTCGCCGGGCTTGCCTTCGGTTTTCTGCCGGGGCGCACGGTTCGTACTGGACTTGAAATGCAGATTGCCCAAACCACCCGAGCCCCCTACGGCAATCTGAACCGACTGGTTATGCTCGGTCAGATCGGCGATCAGTTCGCCCGTTTCCATGTCGGTAATGATGGTGCCGACTGGCATGCGCAGCGTTATATCGTCACCGCCCTTGCCGTAGCAATCAGCGCCCCGGCCATTTTCACCATTGCGCGCCAGATGTTTTCTAGCATAGCGATAGTCAATCAGCGTGTTGATATTGCGGTCAGCGACTGCATACACACTACCGCCACGCCCACCGTCACCGCCGTCCGGCCCGCCAAACGGGACGAATTTTTCGCGGCGCATCGACGCACTGCCATCCCCTCCGTCGCCGGCGATGACTTCAATTCGCGCTTCGTCAATGAACTTCATGCGTTACTCCGTCCCGTCAGGGTTTTGATTTTGCCGTGCCTCGCGCACTTTGCCAGCTAGCCAGGTGGCCAAGCATGCGCGCATGCGGCAATAAAAAAAGCCCCGCTAACTTCGCGGGGCCTTTGTTCCGGTCCTTAAAGCCCGTGCCTGATTAAATTCAGGCTGCTGCCGGGACTACGTTGACCAGATGCTTCTTGTCAGCGCCTTTCGTCGAGAACTTGACGTGGCCATCTGTCAGCGCGAACAAGGTGTGATCCTTGCCAATGCCAACGTTTTGACCCGGGTGCATACGTGTGCCGCGTTGACGCACGATAATGCCACCCGCGTTAATTGCCTGACCGCCATAAACTTTGACGCCGAGACGTTTTGACTCGGAGTCGCGGCCGTTCCGCGAGGAGCCGCCTGCTTTTTTGTGTGCCATGTGATTACTCCTTGACCGGTGCGCTTACGCGGTAATCGCGTCGATACGCAGTTCGGTATAGTTCTGGCGGTGGCCGCCATGCTTCTGGTAGTGCTTCCGGCGACGCATCTTGAAGATGGTCACTTTGGCGTGACGACCGTGTGACACAACGGTAGCCTTGACGGAAGCCCCACTGACCAGCGGCGTACCGAACTTAATCGATTCGCCTTCGCCCACTGCGAGAACCTGGTCGAGCGTGATTTCAGCGTCAATGTCTGCCGGTATCTGTTCTACTTTAAGTTTTTCGCCAACGGCAACTTTATACTGCTTGCCGCCGGTTTTTATGACCGCGTACATTGAAAACCTCACTCTGGATTCATTTTCTCCACGCACCACGCGCGGAAACCCTCAATTATACATAGAGTTAGCTACACGGTCAAAATCTGTTAGCCAACCGGTTTCCAGTCAAAAGAGTCGTCCGTCATCTGGCCAATAAAACAGCTCGCCTGCATGGATCACTCAGGCTATAGCCCGGAACAGGCGCGATTCCCCTTATAATTCGCGGCACTCTCCCATCTCATCATCATGCCGTCGACTGCCATCCCTATCCCCAGCGCCACCGACCTGCTTGCTCCCGTCGCCGAAGACATGCAACAGGTGAACCGCGTCATCCGGCACCGTCTGGCATCCGAGGTGATGCTGATTAACCAGATTTCCGAGTACATCATCGGTGCAGGCGGCAAGCGCCTACGCCCTGCATTACTGCTGCTGGTAGCCGGCGCGCTAGGCGAAACCACCGGGCACCGGCACGAGCTGGCTGCTGTGGTCGAGTTCATTCACACAGCGACGCTGCTGCACGATGATGTCGTCGATGAATCCGATCTGCGGCGCGGCCGGCAAACCGCTAACGCGTTGTTTGGCAATGCCGCAAGCGTGCTGGTTGGCGATTTTCTGTACTCACGTTCGTTCCAGATGATGGTCGGCGTGGGCAAAATGCGTGTGATGGAGATCCTCGCCGAAGCAACCAACGTTATTTCGGAAGGCGAAGTGCTTCAGCTTCTGAACATGCACGACGCGGACGTCGACGAAACGCGTTACATGCAAGTGATTCGCTACAAAACAGCGAAACTGTTCGAAGCCGCCGCGCAACTAGGTGCGGTTCTGGCCGGCGTTGATGCAACGGTTGAAGCCGCCGCCGCCGAATTTGGCCGCCGCATCGGCACAGCGTTCCAGATCATGGACGACTGGCTCGACTACACCGGCACCGCCGAATCAATGGGTAAAAACGCCGGCGATGATCTGCGCGAAGGCAAGCCAACGTTACCGCTGATTTACCTGATTGAACGCGGCACGCCAGAGCAATCGGCACTCGCCCGGGAGGCGATCGAACAAGGCGGCACTGACCGCTTCGACACCATTTTTGAGGCGATTACACGATCAGGCGCGCTTGACCACACGCTTGAGTGCGCCAAACAGGAAGCACAGGCTGCAGCGGCAGCCATCTCGGGGTTTCCGCATTCCATTTATAAAGAAAGCCTGCTATCATTGTGCTCTTATTCGACGGCAAGGCAGTCCTAATCTGGACTAAAGCGTCGGAAAAATCCCAAAGAAAACAGTCTATAAATCGGGGTGTAGCTTAGCCTGGTAGAGCGCTACGTTCGGGACGTAGAGGCCGGAGGTTCGAATCCTCTCACCCCGACCAGAATTCTTCAAAAAGATCAAGGAGTTATCGATCCTTTTCTAACTTGATGTTCATGTCGAGTTAGAATAAATCTCCCTTCTGGTTGTCCCAAGAATGTCCCACCTGCTTGACAGCGCGTGGGATATTTTTTTATCCTCTTATTCATGGGGTCAACGCAACGGTGACCTCGCGAATCGCCTTACAAGACACCGTGTAGCCCCGGCGCAAATTTCGCGAGAAGGTTGGGCAAATCGTAGAGGGATAGAGCCCAGCTGAAAGAGCCTGCAACGCTCGACGGTCAAGCCGTCGGGGGCAACGGTTTTCATTCCCAAGCGCAGCGGAACTAAACCCGAACCCTTAGTGCTCAGAACACCGTGAGGTGAAGCGACCAAGGAAAGGTGATCGAATTCACCGGCCCCGCTTGACCGACAGTCGGCCCTCATAAGCGCATTGCACTTATGAGGCATCTATGACCATCCCGCTCGCCCCTACAGACGGGCTCCCTCGCGTCCTCTTCATTGAACAACTGTCGGCCCTCATTGGCAAGACAGCGACCACGATTCGTACCTGCGCCACAAACGCAAAGTACCAACACCTCATTCCCCGTCCTTTCAAGATGCCGCACAGCCGCCGGTTGTGTTGGTACGAGCACGATGTTCGGGCTTGGATTGACGCGAATCGGGAACCATTCCCTCCCCCGACTCGCCGTCCGCGCGGTCGGCCAACAAAGGCCCAGCAATTAGCCTGGCAGCGCCAAGCGACGGAATCGCGATCCCCGACCAAGGGGGCGCAATGAACGTCGCCGTGCACATTGATCCCAAAGCGTGGCATGCGGGCTTTGATGCCGGTGAGGTCGGCCACGCAATGACGCCATGCCCCGCCAACCTTGACGCCTTCTCCTACTTTTCGGGCTGGATTGAGGGGGACGCCAAGCGGCAAGGGTACAGCTACAGCGCGAGGGCCGAGCGATGAGCAACCCTCGCCCCCAAAACAACGCTTCGGCTCAAGTAGTCCGCGGGCCGCGACGACTCGACACCATGGTCAACCCAGCTACCTGGGCACGATTGCAAGAGCGTGCAGCACAAGCCAAGGAGCGGCATGAGCCTCGGAAACTGTTCCTCCGAGGTTTGCGGCCGCACATGCGCGCAATGCCTAACCCTATCGCCAGCTCCAGCCTGTTCGCCCCCGTCGCACAAGGCAAGAAGAAGATTCACAAGGATGCAGAGCTGGTGACCTTCCGCGGCACCGTCATCAAGTTTTGGGGGGAACAACTCGACGAGTCGCAAGCCGATGTGTGGATGCAGGCCATGGACATCGCGGGCAAACAGCGGTTGGGAGAACCAGTCGTCATCGAGCGATCCGCATTCCTTCAGTCCATCAACCGGCACACCGGCGGAAACGAGTACAAGTGGCTGCTTCGCACAATGACCGCACTGTCCTTTGCCATGCTCGTCATCGAGGTAAGGAAGGACGGCGAGCTAAAGCTGGAGGTCGGCAAAAACCGTGTCCTACACATGATCCAGGGCTTCGACTACGACGAAGAGACTGGCGTGTACACCTTGCGCATCGATCCTCGCTGGAAGGACGTCTACGGCGACCGGGAATTTTCCCTGATCGACTGGAACAAGCGTCGCCAGTTTGGACGGGGGCAGAACATGGCGAAGGCGCTGCAACGCCTGATCGCAACCTCGGCCGACAAGGTGCAACGGTATGGCCTGGACTGGCTCAAGAACAAGTTGCAATACACCAGTCGGATGGACAAATTCCGCCACGCCCTGTGCGCCGCACTGGCGGAACTGGAGCGCGTTGAGATTATCGCAGGCGCCCACATTGGAACCAGCACGCGCGGCAGAGAGCAAGCGATCTGGACCAAATTGTAATCATGGAACCGCCCTCCTTCTGCGCGATTCGCCGGATCGCCGCGACTGAATACATACGTACGTACATATGCAAACGCAAGGAACGAAAAATGCCGAGCCCTGATAAAAAAGAAGTCGCCAAGCAACTGGCGCTGAAGCGATGGTTCCTCTTTCTCGCCCTCTGGTCGCTCTTCGGCCTTGTCACCGGACGGCTTTTTCAACCGCTCACATGGTCGGTCCTACTGGTTATCACGACCGTCCTGGCCTGGTTCTCCGACGAACTGCTGTGGCGCGCACGCCATCCCGACCGGCCGTGTATCGACTACTACCGACGGAGGTTCTGGTGGGCCCACGTCTTCGATCACGAGATTCGATTCTGGTGGACCAAAAGCGATCAACGGGAGGAACAGCGATGAACCGCATGAAGACTATGCGCGCGCTCCTGTTGCTTATCGCCGGTTGCTGGATGTCCATGCCGGTTTTCGCCGACGGTACGACGCTCGGTGAGATCACGCAGGCAGCGCAACGCTCGGGCGACAAGTCGCGCCAGGCGCTCGTCACCATCTACGGAAACGTCGTCAACAATCCACTTGCGACCGGGGGCGCCGGCGGCAGCGACACGATACTGGCCGGAATCTTCCAAGTGGCAAACGGCGCGCTGCTGGTCATCGGCGCGCTTTTCGCGTGCTACGTGATGTTCCGGAAGGTGTCGCAAACAGCGCACGACGGCACGGTCTACGATCGTGAGAAGCACACGCTATGGGGGCCGATCCGACTCGTTTGGGGTCTGGCCGCCCTCGTGCCGACGGCAAACGGCTGGTCGCTCGCGCAGTTGTTGATGCTGTGGTCCGCGGCGGTGATGGGCGTCGGTGTCGCGAACATGGGCGTCGACGCCGCCGTCACGGCGTTTAATGACGGGAAGGGAATGGTATTGCAGCCCGTCATGCCCAGCACCAATGCGCTGGCTCACAAGATCTTTGAGATCGAGTTGTGCCGCCACGGAATTAACGCAAGCTTGACTATGGGGTCTAGCGAGGGGGCGCTTCTTCCCGAAAACAGCTATGTGCAAACGCAAGCGACGGATACCGGGTTCCTACTCGCCAACAAGAGCTTCGTGTGCGGTGGCGCCAATGTCGACCCTAACCTCGAATCACAGCCCAGCTCGACGAGCTGGTTCTCGAGCACAATCGATGTCGCCGAGGTCCGCAGAGCCCACCTCCAAGCCCTTTCCAGCATGGAAAAATCGCTGAGCGAATCCGCGCTAGAGTTCGTCAACGCGATAACGACCCGCAGCACGAGTGGCAACAGCACACTGCCTGACACTGAAGTGGCAATTCAGGCAGCGGCACAGCAGTACGAAAACACCGTCAATTCGATGGCCGCCACGAAACAGGGCAACATTGGGGAACTGGCTAGCCAGCTCAGCTCATCTATCAAGGAAGGGGGATGGTGGACGCTCGGTCAGTGGTATCAGACCTTCGCCGCGGCCAACACGAAGCTGTCCGATGCTGTAGCCGGCAAGGCGACGACATTCGGCGCGTCGATCAGCGGCGATCCCGGCATGATGACCGTCTACACGACGGCCTTGAACGCGTACCAAGCACAACAGGGCCGCGCAACGACGACACACGCGACCCCGCTCGGTACACAGCGACAAGACGATGGCAGCAACATCCTCGCGAAGCTGTTCAGCTCGCCTGGTCAGACGTTGACGGAGGCAATCACCAACATCAACGATGGTGGCGAGTCGCGTGGCCAAATCAACCCGCTCATCAAGATGAAAAATCTGGGGGATCACCTTACTGGCGTCGCCGAAATCGGTCTCGCCGGATACCTGACCGCCAAGGGGCTTGAAAAGACCAGCGAAAGCTTCAGCATCGCAGGTTTGGCATCGCGAGTGGCCGACGCCAGCGGTGCGATCAGCTTCATCAAAGGCGCACTGGATGGTGCTGGGCCGATCATCATGATGATCATCATTGCCGCGTTGCTGCTCGGGCTCGGTCTGTCGACCTATCTGCCGATGGTGCCGTTCGTTATCTGGTTCGGCGCAGCCGTGAACTGGCTCGTCGTTGTCGGAGAAGGCGTGATCGCGGCCCCGCTATGGGCAATCACGCATCTAGGCGGGGAAGGCGACGGCCTCGGCCACAAGACCGCTCACGGCTACATCTTCCTCTTGGAGATGATGGTTCGCCCTATCCTCATGGTGATCGGCTTCTTCCTCGGAGGCGCAGGGATCATCGCCGGCGGAACGTTGCTGAACGAAGGATTCGGCATCGCTCTCGCCAACGCGCAGTTCGACTCGTTGACCGGCATCGGTTCGATTCTGGCGTATTGCACGATTTACTTTTCGATGTGTCTCAACCTCGTGCATAGTTGCTTCAACTTGATCTTCCTGGTCCCCGACAAGGTGATCAACTGGGTAGGCGGCGTCGCGCCGGCTATGATCGGTGGCGATCATAGCGAGAGGACCAAAACCGCGCTCAATACCATGCTGGCAAAATTCGATATTCGTCCGTCTGGTAGCGGTGGCAAGCGCCCGCTGGGCGGGACGAGTCCTTCATCCAAGACTGATGGCATCAGAGAATAGGAGAACGCAATGCGATTGCTGAGACTTGCATCCGAGCTGCTCTATATCGCGACATCCGTACTGGCCGCGCTCCCCGTATTCGTGTATTCGGTATGGGGTGGAAGATTCCTGCACTCAGGCGTGGCCGTTGTGACAATGGTTGCATCTGTCGTCTGGGTCGCGGGCGGTCTCCTGCTGCTATCGAAATGGCGCCGATCGCGCGACAGCAACATGCGCAAGCTCATCGCTTCGATCGCGCCGAGCTTCCGGCCACAAGTCGAGCTTGCCGACTACCTCAACACGCGATATGTCGGCCTTGATACCGTGACAGGCAGAGCGGTTGTCATTGATCGTGAGAAGAACGTCGCAAAATACGAGCCGCTCACCTACATTCAAAGCGCCGAAGTTAGCGACGCCGGCGACGCGATCCATTCTGCATTCACGTTCAGCTTCAGGGACTTTGCCAATCCTTCGATGCAGATCCGCGTCAACCGACTTCACGCCGAAGATACTAGCGCTCGTATTCAGTATGCCTTGGGGCGCGCGGCGTAGCGGATGGATACTGACCGACCGGGCCTAACGGCCCGGTCTTGCTATACAACGATCGTACAACGCGCACGATCTCATGCTCGGCAAAGTTCCGCCCAGCCCTGCTCGAGTAGCCCGCACAAAGGAGTACATCGGCCCCGGCCAGTCGATGTCGCTTAGCGCCGAAGGTCAGGCGGGCCGTGCTAGCAACCCAGCCCGCCCATTACCCAGGCTACCAGTGAACGTCTCTATGCGAGCCAACCCGGCGATGGCGGACGGCGGATCCGAATTCTCGATGACGATTACCTGCACATGCTTCGAGAGACTCGCGAGGTACTTGTAAAAGTGTTCAGCGAGCGAAGTAGCTTTGAGCGCGGCCTCGTCCGGCGACAAGTCGCCATACTTGGACTTCAGTGGCTCCCGATAGGTGAGCAGCGGGGTGTCAAGCACCAGAAAGCCTGGATGCGGCAAGTTGTTGTCGATGCAGTGAACAATCACTGCGACGTTGAAGGCAGCGTGGAGCACCGCCCGAACCCCCTTGCCATTGGCCGCCCGAGACTTGCCACCGACCGTGATGTCGTTGGCTTTCCCGTCGAATTGGACTTTGTCAGCGTCGGGAAACTTCCAAGCCTTCAACACCGCCTTCACCGTCTCGCCGAAGTCAAACAAGGTTGTTGAGTCAGGGCCGACAACTGGCTTTTCGCCTTCACGCTTAGTGGGCATCGCGCCGATCTCCGCCCGTCGCGCGACCAGGTTCGCGCGCCGCTGATAAAGGTCGAGCACCTTGAGGATCGCAATGCGCTTTGTATTGTACGTCTCGTAGCTTTCCCGAAGCGACGCTTCTTGAGGACGCAGTCCCTCTATGGAACTGTCGAATTTTTCAGTATCGGCCGTGAGCTTAACGATGGTCCTGCGTAGGCCTGTGGCCTCCGCCTCAAGTGAGGCGACCACGTGTGCCAGCTCTCGCTGCTCACGTTCGATCTTGCGGGCTTCGGCGGCAGCAGCGGTATGCGCCAGCGAGATCTCGTCCGCTGCGTGGTTGTGTGTCTGGGCATCAGGCGGAGCACCACAGACCAGGCAATCACGCCCGGCCATGGCCATCAACACGTACCCGCTTTCCTCAATGGATTGCAGACGCTGCAGATCAGAGTTGTAGACCGCCTGCAGCTTGGCGAAGCGCTCCAGCGTCAGCTCCAGCTCGCCAATGCGTTCTTGCAGTTCGCCGCAACGCTCAAATGTGGCACGGCGCTCAAGCACGAGGCTGTCCAGTTCGCCTTGAGCAGTCTGCAACCGTGTGAGCAGGCCGTCGGCACTAAGTTCGAGCCGCTCAAGCTGCTCGTCGGTCTCCTTTTCGTCCGGGGGCTCCTCACCCAGTTCAGCATCAATCTGAGCGAGCAGCTCGTCGACCAGCTCGATCTTCGCGGCCTTGGCGGCCTTGCGCTCCGTTTCCTTCGGAACCGTCACAGCGGCCGCATCATCTTTACCCGTGAGGAGGAGCTTGAAGAGGTTCTGCTCGAAGGGACGCTCTGACGGATTTCCCGAAAGATAGACCGGACTGACCTCGGACATGATGTCGTCCTCGGCCACCACGGCGTACTTCGATAGCAGGCGGATGGACAGTGAGTCCTTTTTGCCGTTGCCGTCACGCACAACCCACTTGTTGGCCAAACCGATTGCGTCAAGTAGCCGATGCGAGACGGTATCGGTGCGCTTGTGGTCGTGCTTCTCACGCAGCAATTCGCCACTGCCCTCGGGCGTGCCTTTGTGCAGGCCAGCATAGAGCTTGAGGTGTCCACCGCGCGTCGCCCGATAGAGCGTGAAGTCGCCCTGACCGGCTAAGGTTATGCCGAGCCAAGCACCATCATAGGCTGCGATCTCTTCAGTCTCAGGCAGGCTCGTCGACGCGCCGAGCATGAAAAGGATGGTTTTCGACGCAAAAGACTTTCCGGTATTAGATGCGCCGAAGACGATGTTCAAACCTTCGTCGAACTCAAGCTCGGCGATCTCAACGTTCGGGCCAGTGAAGACCAGATGACGCAGACGGATGCCGTTCATTTCAATAACCTCGGAGGCAACGCGTCGATATGAAATTCGGCGGTCCAGCGCCCAATGCGCGATTCGATCAGCGCTCTCATCTCTGCGGTCTCCATGTCCGCGAAGCGATTCGCCATCCACTTGGCGCGGTCTTTGAGCGCAAGCGAGTATGGCGTCTGCAGCAGGTCCAGGTAGCTGGGCGCGTCTTCGCTGGCGCCGAACGTGATGCCATCCCTTGTCTCAAACATTTCGACGAGATGCACCTGCTGCATTAGGCGCAGGCTTTTCTCGACCAACTGGCGGCGCACAAGTAACTCGCCGGCGCGGTTCGGGAGATCCGGATGCAAGCTGTCTGGTACGTCCTGTCCGTCGAGGTCGCCGGTATGCACGACCAGATGGTCAAGCCAAGTCATCTCCAATAGGTCGCAGCGCCGCGGGTAGAAAGCCTCGAGCACCACTAGAGCCCGTATCCCGGTCTCAAGCGTGCTATTGAACGGGGGCGCGCTCACTTTATCGTGATCTAACGATCCCATGGCATCAGCCCGTCATTCGCAAACTGGTGGCAGGTGCCTTGCTTGACTTGCGGGCCCGCATGCTTACCCAGCACGCCGGACGGCTGCAAGATGGCTGCCTGTTGCATCACTTGACTGAGCCGAGCGTAGCGACCCGGATGCGCGCCGGAATGGACATCGAGCACCCCGTGGTAAATCTCATCCTTAAAGTTCTTCAAGTACCCATCAGGTGTGGAATCGCGGTAGAACCGATCAAACGCGACTGAATCGAAGAAGCGCGTGCGCTGGGCGCGCAGATGCGGTCCGAACTCTGGACAAGCAAGCGCCGCCGCCGCCTCGGGGTAGACCCCGCCCCCCTTTTCCTCGTAGACCTTTAGAAGCTGGCCGATGTAGGCCGACTCACTGGCCTGAATCTCGTCCGGCACCACCCCCCTCGGCCCAGGCCCCGGGTCAGCGCCAAACCACGCCACCAAAGCGGGCTTGCACGAGGGATCGTTGACGAGGCGATTCGCGTCGAACCAGTCCACCTTCGTAAAGTCGAACGATCGGATCTTGGTCTCAATCTCGGGGGTCAATTTCACGACCTGGTTCTCTACGAGCTCGCCGGCGATAGCGGCGTCCCATCGGTCCAGGAAGGCCTGCCTGAATTGCTCGGGATGTGCGACAAAATGCCGGACATTCCGTACGACGCCGAGTGGCGCGACGTAGATGTAGGCGCGCGGAAGTGAAAACCAGCCGTCGGCCGAATGTTTGAAGATCTTGCCGAGTTCAATGAATGCTGACGCCTCAGACAGCTTCGAGCTAAGCTGCTTACACTGGAAGTTGTCCCATGCACCTTCCATGCGGCGGTCGGTGACGTAGCCTGTTGCATCGCGGCCCATGTCACCCGTGCCCCGCCACAGCTCGTGGCTGTGGTAGTCCTTGCAACGCTGGGCGAGCCAGTCGTTGACGAATTCCTCAAGCTCTGATGGCGAAAGCGCGCAGATCTGGGCAGCGTGATTGATCCGCAAAGATTGGTCCCCCGATGTACCGATATATGTGGTTTTGAGTCGGTGCTGGTCGCCAATGATACTGTTTGCTGTGAGGTCGGTACAGATGGACCTTCGCGTGCAACACAGACAGCAATGGTGCTAGAAGGCTCCATCCATGCGCCAAACCTGCATCGCGGCCGTTAAGTCCACACTCCCAGGCTCAGCGCTTGAAGGGCATTTATTGACGCCAGCCGGAGCCCCTAAATCGATCGCAAGTACGTAACCATCCGCGTGTTGTTACCGATCGATGTCGGCGGAAACCCTCCATGCTTCTTCAGCTCGTCGACATGCTCGCGTGAAAACCCCATGTCGACCAAGGCCGCGCCGTCGCCTTTCGCCAGCGCTTTGTTGGCCGCACGCATGAGGGCGTTCGCCCACTGAAGGCGCGCGATTTCATCCCGGATTGCATCCGGGCTAAGATTTTGAGTTGCCATGCCATCACCTCGTACATAGGTGGTGTTTGTGGAAGTCCCGTCCGCGTGCG
Organism: Paraburkholderia bonniea; assembly: GCF_009455625.1. Classification (NCBI taxonomy): domain Bacteria; kingdom Pseudomonadati; phylum Pseudomonadota; class Betaproteobacteria; order Burkholderiales; family Burkholderiaceae; genus Paraburkholderia; species Paraburkholderia bonniea. The sequence continues at coordinate 2,908,024 of NZ_QPEQ01000001.1, forward strand.
CCAACACACGGGCGGGGCGCCTAATCCGGTCAGGTCGACGGCTGGGCGTCCTGGTCCGGGCCCTTCTGCCCGCCGAGCTCGCCGAGAATATCGGGCTGCAGCTCGAGCTGGCCAGCGTAGACCAGTGGCGTGCCGCAGCGGGTGTAATCGTCACTCATTGCCGTTCTTGATCCGTGCCAGCAAATCGGCTCGCTGCTTCGCAAAGGAAGCTCGTGCGTCTTCGTCAGATACCGATTCACGGGGCTCATCAAGACTCTCCTGGACCTCATCTCGAAACCACTGGTCATAGGCTGCTGCGTCTGCAAGCAACTGCAGCGTAGGCTCGTGCCGCACCGTGACCCACTCCAGGATCAGGCAGTAAGCCTGCACGGGCGATAGCCCTTGCTCGGCCAGAATCGTCGCCGCATCGTCGTGGAGCACGTCGATCCGTGCCTTCGCCTCGTCATCGGTCATGATCAATACCCCGCTTCCTTCTGATGCCGGACAGCCAAGATCGTGACGGCGTCGCCATCGAAGCGATACCGGGCCACGTAACCACTGTCCCCGAAATCGATGGGCCACTCCCGATACTGCTCGGGTAGATCTTCTACGAGACGTCCCATTCGAGGGTGAGTCCCGAGGGCCTGTACGCCTTGTCTAATCGCTTCACCAGCCCTCCTCGCAGCGTCAGGATTCTTCGGTCGCAGGAAGTCGCGTAGTCGCTGTAGATCTCGGATAGCCGCCGGTGCAAAGATTACTTGTGGCATTCAGGCGAGGGCAGTTCGTTTTCAGTTCCCCAGCTCGTGAGCCACTTATCTACTTCCTCAGCAGTCGCGTGCAGGCCAGTCACCTGAAATTCATCCCACGCCTTGAGCGTGTCCCGGTTTAACGCCTCGCGCTTTTCCTCGCGCTCGACATACTGCTCAATGGCTTCACGCATGATCCAATGCGCGGTACGTCGGCGAGCCTCGGCCAAGTGCTGGACCCGCCCTTTCAGTTCATCATCAAGCTTGATGGATGTTGCCGTAACCATGGCCCGGCCTCCGTAGCAAAAGGTAATACCTGCGACTACTATAGACCTAAGCGCCACCCGAGTCCATATGACCCCAATATCCAAGATAACCCATTGCTCCGCTCAAGGCCTTCTGGGATGGCGTGGCGTTTGCCGGGGCAGTTGCTTCGCTGCAGCCGCTGTCTTGGCACACCGCAACGCTTCCTGCTCGGCGTCTCGGAGCCGAACCTCAATTCGATGTTTGACCATAATGTCGATCGCGCGCCGCCTGAATTCTTCGCTACCCGTGAGCTCGAATACTCCCCCATACTTCTCCGCGGCCAATTGCAGCGCAGTCTTGATTGACAGGTCGTCGCGATCGCCTTTGGCGAGCACATCGATGCGCCGGCCGAGATCAATGAAAGCGTCGCGACGATCGTCTAATCGATAGATCACCGCTCCGTCCCGGCGGACGCGAAAATACAGCCCATCAGCGACGTTCCGTGCAACCGGGTCGACATCGTCAACGTGGATGACGCCGTCGGCATCATCATTGGTTAGCGCCCGCACTAGCTCTCGCGCACGTCGCTTCTCACTGTAGACAAAGCCGCGTAGCTGGCCGATCGCCGCACCGTCGCCGGCGGCCGCCTGGCGCTCAACCCATTCGCGATATGACAACCTGCGGTTCACTGGGTCCGCGCACAGCGCCTGACGCTCTCTGCGGATCTCACGTCGCAGCCGATCGCGGTCCCGCACCGTCTCGAATGCGACGACGCTGTACAGCACGTTACGGGCTGCAGCGTCCGTGACGGTCGTTCGGATCTCGAACCGCTTCTGACGGGCGGCTTCGCGGATATCCGAGAATCGCTGCCGCACACCAGCCGGGTCGAGTCGGCGATATACGAACGCGCGCTTGTACTCGCCGTACCGGGCACGCAGCTCACATCGAGCTTGCGCGCGCTCCTGGCGCCGCTCCTCCCGCATTTTCGAATCGCGCTTCGGCGGCCGATCCTTGTCGTACGTCAGAACAGCGCTGGTCGTCGATGCCGACAGCTCGAACGGCCCGAGTCGTTTGGTCAGCCGTGCCTTACCCAGCGCCTCGTGCATGTCGCTGGCCTTGATCGGCGTCGTAGTCGCAGCACCCGGATTGAGGTCGTAGATAGCGAAGCCCTGCCCTTTCTCGCGTAGTTCGAGACCATACTTGGCGAGCAGATTGTGCAGTTGACGCCACGTCAACTCGTCATTTTTCAGCGCAGCCAAGAGCGCTTTACGCGGCTCACCGCGTGCGTAAGTAAATAGACTTTCCTGATTAGCGTGCCGCTCCATATCGGCTGCCGGCGTCGGTTGCTTGCCTTTCGTGGCCGGGTCCTTGCTCGCCCAATCGATGACGACGTGGCCATTGCGCTCAAAGACTGCGTAAGGGCCATTGTCGTGTTGCCAGCCATATCGGAGTTCCAGCTCGCGCATCGCGCGATCCAGCTTGAAATAGTCGCGCTCGGGATAGACGGCGGCGAACGTGTCCGGATTGACGCGATTGACGGCGATGTGCAGGTGCGTGTTGTCGGTATCGCGATGCACGGCAAAAACGTACTGATGATCTGCCATGCCGACAGCGCCAAGCGCGTGCGCACCGCACTCGAACGCTTGTGCATCGGTCGGTGATTCATTCGTCGGCCAAGACAGAACGACGTGGTACACGGCGTCCTTAACCCGGGCGTTCTGGGTCGCCACTGCCTTCATCTCAGCAGCAGCGGACGACAATGACAAGCAATTGTGTTCGCACGCAACGCCCGTCGGCGTTACGAGACGTTCGGCCTGGCCGAGGAGTCGCCCAGACCAAAGCTCCGCAAGGGCTTCCGCTTCGGCCTGGCTAGGTGCAGGCTGAATCGGCTTCTTTTCGAGCCGGAGACGTACTCGCCGCGCTAGCGCCCTCTGTTGAAAATCGCTGTCGATTTGCGGTGACTGTCGAAGGTAGTTCGCGGCCAATCGGAGATGCTCTCTAGCACGCGCAAGAATCTTGAGCTGCTTTTCTCGATCGTGCGGATCGCTCGGATCAACCTCGTCGCTCAAATGCGCCTTCTCTTCATCGCGATTGGTGATGTACTCCACCAAGTCTGTAAAACTCGATTTCAAATCCTCTCGCCGAGGCGGGATTTTGGCCAGCATTTTCAGTCACCGATCCGTGCGATTGCCTCGCGAATCTCGACGAGGATGGCAGCGTATTCTTTCGACAGCACTCCACCGCCTTCATTGAACAGGTGCTTCTGCAGGCCGCCGAGCCTGCGAAGCTCATTGAGAATGTGCGCCTCGATCTTTGTGCGCGTGCGACGCCCAAGCGCTGCCGCGAGCACGAATTGCCCGACGCTCATACCGCAATCTCGCGCCCTCTCTCGAACCACGGCTTCCTCTTTCTCATAGCACCGTATCGGTGGAAGCATGCCGGTTCTCTGTCGTTGTTCGCTCGTACTCATTGTTACGCCCATCTCTCTTGAAATCGGGGTCTCGGGGCGAAGCCCTGAGCAGGGACGGTAGGCCGCGCATAGGGAGTGAAACGACTGGTGCGCTGCCGGTTGTAATAGCGCCAATTTGGCGGTATTACAAACCCTACCCTGTCACCGAAGTTACGCTGTCGTTTGCGGAAGTTTGAAGGTAGCTTGAACGGACGGTTTTTCCCAAGCAGAAAAGACGGTATCGAGGAAGGTTCTCGAATTACTCTTAACAACACTTTTTAGACATGATTCGGCGAACGAAAAGGTGTTGCGATAATCAGACACACGGACAGACTAAAGTCTTGCCGGGATACCTCCACGAAGGACGATTGAAACGAAGCAGCGATGGCGTTCGCGCCACGCTCTCAAAGGCGATTGCTACGGAGGTTGGAGCCAACCTCTGCCAGCGTATCAAGCGACGAGAAACGAGTGGACGACATGCGAACTTGGACTGACGATCAACTGGCGAACTACGAGACGGTACTGGAGACCGTTGGTAACGTGATCGCGATTGCCTCGCGCGACATTGCTGCCGAGCGGCAAAAATCACAGCCCGACGCAGATCGGATAAGCAAATTATTGATACTGCAACGACGGCTGAATCAAGAGCGCCACAGCTTGCGAATCGGCGATGATGCGGCAGTTCGGAAAGCGATTGAAATCTACGGCAAGATCGTTCGTGCCGGGAGACTTTGAGAACGTGTCCTCGCTGCCGACCTGACGCACATCTTTAGTCGCGAACCATCCGGGCTCGCGCAACCACGGATGGGAAGTGCATGAAGTTCTATCATTTCACAGCAGTCTCCATGGCAGAGTCGATCATCTCCAAGGGCCTTTCGGAAGGCCATATCAAGCATGGAGATGGGAGTATCCGGAAACCAGTGGTCTGGTTGACGACCGACCCGCAAGCCGATGGCCACGGGTTACTGACCGGTCAGGAGAAGCTGACCGCCAGTCGGCTCGCATACGTAACCCGCGTCGAAGGTGCCGCGCCCAAGAATAGCGTTGTCTTCAACAAGACGCGGATTCGCATCACGGTGGATCTGCCGGCCGACGATAGCTTGATCATGCCGTTTGTGGACTATTATGCGCAGCGTGGCGAAAAGCCTGACGAAGCGATACTCATGGGGCTCTCCGCCTACGTCGAGAATCCCTGGCGCTTACCCCGGGCAACGCAACGACATCTGATGAAAACCACGGCCACGAAGGCAAGCTCGTGGTGGCTGTCATTTGGACCGATCTCCGCCAGTGCGATTACGCGAGTGGAATATAACGGTCCTACTGGATTCGTTGACTACGAATTCGAGACTCACGGGAGGCGGCCATTCCAAGACGCGGGATTTGTGGCTCCCTGCGATGCGACCTTGCAATCTCTGCGCCCCTTGATGCACTGCCAACATCCTTTCGAAATCCCGAAGGCCTTTACGTTCTGCGCGGACCCGAAGCAAGCCGCGTGCGTGATCATTCGAGGTGGCGGGCGAGACTATGTTTTTGATTTGGCAAACGGCGCTCCGTTGTATGGCACGAGCCACCCAAACGGTCCGGCCCTATCTATCTGGGTACGGCAGCACTCGTCCGAACTGTTGGATTGCTGGGCCGAGGCCGTTGACATCTACAAGACGTATTACCCCAGTGCGGGAATGCCCCACTCCCAACGGCAACTCAACCCCTAGGTTGAAACGGTTGCCCTTCCGTCGGGGGGCATGGAACGTTTTGGTTCCAATTCGGTAAAAAACCCTGTCTTGAAAGCAGCGCATAGACGGATTCAAGGCTTCTTCGATGGTGCTTCTTGCAGCTTCCGGCCTTCTCGAAGATTCGAGTCCAGCCGCTCGCCGTCCTCATAGACGGTCGCCGATATACGACCTTGTCCACAGCTTGTAGCTGGTAGAAAAAGGTAGAAGAAAGGTAGAGGCTCCATTGCGGCCCGGAGAGCCTTTACCAGCAAGGCTCTTTGAGGGAGCAGCGGAACGCTATCCCGAGAAAACGGAAGGCTATCCCGACATGCCGGAACGCTATCCCGACAGCAGCGGAACGCTATCCCGAAGCACAACCGGGGTTGTCCACAACCTCGCCCGCGAGAGATGTTCCCTGTTATAGTTGCCTAGGCTGTCGTCGCCTGCCGCACGCGCCCTTCGGGGCATGACGAAGACGATGTGTCACCGCACCTACCCCATTCCATAGTCCTTGTTTTCGATGGGCGGTCCGCAAAGCGTGCACCGGATTTGCCGCCCAGGAGAAAGCAATGGATACGCAGCAGTTGAAGCTGCTGGCCGGGCTCGTCCGCGGCCTTTTGCAGCCTACGGACCCATCCCTTGGTCATAGCCAAGCGCTCGATTTGATCGCAGCGCTGCCCGGGCTTCGTAACTGGCCCGAGGTGATGGCGTTCCCCGAACGCGTCGCCGCCGCCGAGCTGGACACCACCTCAACCGGCCGCCTCGCGTTCCGCCTGAAGAAGCGCTTCGCGGTCGACATGTCGCCGCATGAGTTGCTCGGCGCTCTCTCGCCGCCTGGTGCGGTCGTCGCCCGCAGGGTCCCGCAGATCTGGCGGTCAGGTCCCGTTCCCGGCGTCTACATCGCGACCTCCCAGAAGGCGATCGACGCCCTGCTGGACGTGTACGAGGACGCCACCGACGGCGCGCTGCTTTACGCCGAACGCGCCGGCAATGGTTGTCCCAGCGCCATCGACCTGGGCGAATACGGCCTCTGGTCGTCCGGCCTTGATCGTGTGCCCAGCGGCACGTTGCTGGTAGTCGGCCCTCTCGAACTCGACCAACAATCCTGGGACGGAACCGCGAGCCGTCTTGAAACGGCTTGCCGGTACGCACTGGACTCGGGGCACCGTGTCGCGGTGCTGCTCGACACGCCGACACCCGAAATGCTCCACGAGGACGTCCGGCTCATGATCGCATCCAGGGATGGCCATGTGGACGAAGAAACGGCGCTGATCGGCGTCGTCACCGACGAGGGCGAGTTGCAAGCGCGCACGCCGTTTTCGGGGGCGTGGCCGACGATTGAACCGGTCACGGTGACAGGAACCGCCGACGCTTTGCCGACGCCGCTCATGGGACCTTTGCGTGATGCGCTGGCTGAACGTACAAACGGCTTACTGCTGTTCGGGTCCGCCGTCATCGCCGAACATTCCGCAATGGACCTTGTGGCGGCCTCGTTGGCGCTGACCGAGCACGCCGGCCCGGCCGCCCGCATCATGGCGCGCCACCGCTCGACGCCATCAAAGGACTGGGACGTGCCGGAAGCGATCCGGCAACTGCCCTTCTTGCCGTCGATCGAGAGCGCCTACGCCCAAGGCTATCGCCGCCTGATCTACCACCCCAGCTACACCGAGCCCGAGCTGTTGTTGAAGTACAGCGAGGACGCGCTGCTGATTTGCGGCACGTATGGCGCCGACGTTATGAACGTGTTCATGAGTACGATGCGCGCGGGTGGCGGAACGGACATGGAGGCGGACCTGCTGGCGCGGATCCTGGCCATTGCGGCCACCTTGCCCGTCCCTTCCAACGACGGGATCAAGCTAGTAGCCGATCTCTACGTGGCGACGGGCGCACCGATCGACAGCGTGGTGACGTTCGAGGAGATCGAACAGTTCCTGAACGACAACCTCGTGGCACGTTGGAAAGACGGGCTCGCCCGTCTCCAGGATGCGGGCGTCGTCGTGCCCGCCGAGGTGAAGAAGGCTTTCCCGCGGAGCCAAGAAATCAAGGCATTCGTTGACGAGTACATCAAGCAAAGGAAGGCTCGCGCAACCGCGTAAGCGGACACGACGCCCGGTGCCATGCAAAGGCACCGGGCACAATGGTTCGAACGCACCCGATCGGGGGAACGCCATGGACGTGGCCTGGTTTCTGAACCGCCGCCTGGATTTCATCCGGCAGCTTTACGCCCAGTCGTCGGCGCCCTTCGTTGATCGCCGGACCAAGATCGAGAACGGCGAGGAGCCGTTCGTGCCGCCGTACTCGGAGGACGGTGAGCCGCCCTTCCTGCTCGAATGGCAGGAGGCCAGCGATTCGATCGACGTCCTGGGCCATGCCTGCATGTGCATGCTCTCGTCGGCGTTGCAGGCGTACCTACACACCCGTCACAAGCTGCACTGCCGGGACCTGACGGAGGACGAGCGCAAACGCGTATTCCGTCGAGGTTGGGTCCGGGGCTACAACCGGATCTTCGCCCTAGCGTTCGGGATCTCGTTCCGGGATGGGCCGGTTCCCATAGTGGTGCTGGAAGACATTGTGCTGACGCGCAACAGCATCCAGCACGACGTCGAGATCACGTCAATCAAAGCGAAGCACGCCGACCGGAAGCCGGGCGTCGCGCGGTCGGTATTTCTCGACGCTCGCGAGGTGGACTTGCTCGATCGCCTAGACCCCGACGCGAAGACCTGGCTGGCCCCGCCGTCGGTGCACGTCCATCAGGCGGCGCTCGTGGCGTCAATGGACACCGTGGAGCGCTTCGTCGCGTGGCTCGACGCGGCCATCGAGGCCAAGATGTACGGTAGAACCTGACGGCCGCCGCATGTATTCGCAGACCCAGATACGTTACTAGTCCAGTTTCTTTGCCAAATCCTCGGCGCGTGGGTGGTAGTAGCGCTTCAGCATCCGCAGATCGCGATGCCCCGTCACGGCCGACAGCTCCAGCACATTGGAAAGCTTGTCAGCTAACCGCGACGCCGCCTCATGGCGCGTATCGTGGAAATGCAAGTCGCAGAGAAACCCTGGAAGAGGCTTCTTTTGAGCTTCCTCGCAATCAGCGGCATATTGCTGCTGGGCTCTCTCGATCGCCCGCGTAAACCCCTTCCGGAGCGCCATCGCGGTCGTTGCAAAGACGGGCCCGACGGCATGTTCGTCAATTTTGTCGGCGATATACGACGGTAGCGCCTTCAAGATGTGGGTAGCCCGTGTCGAAAGCGGCACCGTACGCGCGTCCCCATTTTTCGTATCAGGCAGGTAAGCGGTGCGTCGCTCGAGGTCGACGTTCTCCCATTGCAGAGATAGCAGCTCGCCGCGTCGCATTGCCGTTTCGAGGGCAAGCTCAACGAGCGGCAGCAGCCATGGGTTCCGCGCGCCTTTGCTGAAGGTTCCATCCTCCCGTCGCTCACCGCCCGTCAGCGCGGCCATCAAATAGCGCTCTTCGTCAGACGACAGCCGCCGATCCCGCGAGCGCGCCTTTTCTGGCCGCTTGATATATGGAACAGGGTTCTCGACATGGATACCCCACTCGCGCCGCGCGTGATTCAGCACCGTGGAAAGCACGTCGATTTCCCGGTTGACCGTTGCACCAGTCACTTCCTTGAGTCGGCGATCGCGCCACTTCGCCAACGCGGCGCTCGTGACGGCGGACATCTTCAGGTCCACGAGCGCCTTGTCGCGCAGCAGCACGTCGATCTTGACGGACTCGATCGCCGCCGACTTCTTTTGGGGGGTAACATCCTTCTGGTACCGCCGGAGCACTTCCGCCAGTGTGTTTTTCTCCGCCTCACGCCGGTCAACGAACCCGGAGGTTTCGAGCTCTCGCTCGACGGTCCGCACCCATTTCTCCGCGTCTTCCTTGTACATGAAGGTGCGCGATTGCTGCGGAAACCCCTTCCGCCGCACCTTTGCCTGCCATTGCAGATCGCCTCGCTTCGTAATCGTGCCCATCCACCGTTGTCCCAAATTTGTCCCAACAAATACTACGATGGCGATTACAACCCCGTCAAACCGTCTTTTGACTTACGCGTTCGGGACGTAGAGGCCGGAGGTTCGAATCCTCTCACCCCGACCAGAATTATCCATTACAAAACAGCGGACTAAATGTCCGCTGTTTTTGTTTGTGCGTTCGGTAGTCGCAATTCGGTGGCAATCGGCGTCAGCCGCATTCAAGAAAGCACTAATCGAGCGAATGCTGGGCGCGGAGCTCGGGCACCACCTGTGGGGGTATCCGTTGGGCGCAACACGTCCCGACGTGGCGACTAACCACCGCAACGGCAAGAGCGGCAAGACGGTCCGCTTCGCCTGGATATTCCCCGTGACCACGATGGCAGCTTTGCTGCCGCTGAGGATACCGAAGCACGAACGGCGCTTTACGGGCTTCGATGACAAGATCATTGCGATGTCCGCGCGCAACATGACAGTGCGCGAAATCCAGCGCTTTCTGACCGGGCAGTACGGCACCGAGGCTCATTAGTTCGGTCATGGACGCCGTGATGAACGAAGCGATCTATCTGGCGCTGAGCGTGCGGCCCGACGGCACGCGCGAGATCCTGGGGTTATGGATCGAAAACACGGAAGGCCCGAAGTTCTGGATGAAGGTGTTTAGCGACCTGAGGACGCGTGGCGTGCAGGACATCCTGATTGCGGTTACCGATGGCCTGAAGGGCATGTCTGAAGCGCTGGGCATGGCGTTTCCCGCCACGACACGGCAAACGTGCATCGTGCACCTGATCCGCAACTCGCTGGACTACGCGAGCTGGAAAGACCGGCAGGAACTGGCTTTGATTCACCCCCTGAATTGGCCGACATGCTTAAGGAGGCGCACGCAATCGAGCATCTGCCTGGATGCCGTGTATTTGATATCCGCTGGTCTGACTACATTGCGTACTCTGTTGTCAACGAAAGCTACGCGTCAGGAGAACCCGAGACCTCCGACGGTTCAGGAGATCTCTTCAAGGAATACATTCGCTCGGAATATCTCGGCTACCTGCGCAAGGCGTCATGGGCCTGCGATGACCATCCCGGACCTTATAAGCATTGGGCCGCGTATTGTCTGGATCGCGTCATTGATATTGCCTCGCCGTCCGAGCCGGAAATTACCGTCGAGATCGCAGCGACCTAAAAAGTAAGAGGAAATCTCCCCGGCAAAGCGGCGACACGCGTCGGCGTTCGTCGGGAGATGAAAAAGATCGACACGCAAATGCAAACTACTAAAGCCACGCATCTCAAATGTGCTCGATCAGAAACACCTCCAGAAATTCCTTTCGCCTCTCTAGCCAACTGGGCAGCACTTCGCACTGGAAGATTTCTGCTGTGCGCCTTGCTTTACCGCAAGCCCCTCGCTGCCCTGTTCGCCACATGGCGTGAATTCACCGAACTCACGCCACATCCGCCGCTTGTTTTCTAACCCGTAGTCTTATCTGCCACCGGTCCATCACGCCAGCTTGTGCGGCCCTCCACCAGTCTGACGATGCCCGGCAGACGCATCCGGCCTACTTCGACACTAGCCCGGACGAAGGCAGGAGCGGTTGAGGTGTTTTCCCCGAGATCGGACCCAAGGCCAAAAAATCGCCGTCGTTGTTATAGATCTTCATTTCGCTTTTAGTCCATTTAGCATTGGATAGCTCAGTTCCATCGCTAATACGAGCGAGCGGTTTTTTTATCTGGACACACCAATCATGGATATTTTTAGGCAAAGTGGCGGCCCATGCCTCCACTTCTTTCTGCGTTGCGCCCTTATGCTGCTCCAGAGTATAAGGGGCGCTCCCAGTGCTCTCTGGAACCACAACGACTAACGTGTCCAAAACAGTTTCATATAAAAAGCTCAGAAGCTTGATGAGAAGCGCGCCATTTTCACCGTGAATATCGAGGCGTAGATTTTCTGATTTTTTAACTTTAAGCTCCGCTTTTAATTTTTCCAATATTTTTCGTATTTCGATAACTCTACCATCCAGATCCAGCCAAAAATAAACCGACTCAAGCTGCATGACAAAAGAATAGATCAAACCATTACCTGGGTTAACGCCTTCAATCGAACCTCCGGTATTAAAAATAGTTTTATATCCTTTTTCCCTAAGTGCCGAAATCGCACAATCTGCAGCGCTAACTGTAACCCGGGATAATATAAACTCTATATCGGAAAACCCGGTTGCCTTTTCCCCGGATGATTTTTCTTTTTCCATGAATAATTTTTCTTCGCGCATTTGTTCTTTTTGTCGCTTAATAACCTGCTCTGCCCGTTCCTCGAGATTACCTGGCTGCAATTTTGCAGAGGCATCTAGTTCAAGGCAATTTAATTCAGCTTTCAGGGGTGAATTTTTTTCAAACTGATCGATTTTTTCATACAACACATCTATCCGTATATCTGCTTCGCCGCCTTCATTACGCCAGAGAATCTCTGGCAAATGCTTCTCAAGCACCTTGAGCATAGATTCTGGAAAATCAAAATCTGATGAAACAAGACCTGATGAAATAATTATATCTTTTGCCAGCCTAAAATTTTTATCATTAAACGTATACGTATACTCCGTATTTTTCATCGTTTCAGATACAGTCTCAGGCACATTCAGGACGTTGACTTTTATTTCAGATGACGTCCGCCCCTCGTCCTTCCGCAAGCTCTCTACCCGGCTGAATAATTTCTCAAACGATATATCAGGGAAGCCCCCATCAAAAATCAAAATATCATCCAGACCTAAGCTTAACGCCTTTAAAATCGTCTCTGAAATTTCAATACCATTAATTTCAAGCAAACCCATTATCGCAGCCAATTTACCCTCAAAGACTTGCTGTTTTTCAGCAACGCTTAATGCTTTTTCGTTTTTTATAGAAGGCGGCACAACCTCCTCATACCGACTAGCAAATTCATCTAAATTCTCGAGAGATAATGCAACACAATCATTTTCAACAATAAATATATCAGGCGAATGTTCGTCTATCGCTTTTTGCTGGGAAGGATAAATTTTTCCCTGCCTGGTTTTGAGTTCATCAATTCTGCGCTGCTTCTGTCTTTCAAACTCCGCATCACTTAGCGAACCAGATTCATTCGATACAGGCAATAAATCCTGAAAATATTTTTGAGATTTTATATCCCCGCCAATGCACACCGCACTCACATCACTTCCCCCATCAACAGCAACAAAAGATCCACCCTGAATCACCTCCTTTACCAAACGATTATCGCCAGGCGAACCTAAAGAGATGCTACCAAATTCAGAATTTAGATTTTTATCATCATTTTTGCCGGGAATTACGGGAGATTTCGCGGTGACTTTATTGTTTATATTCGACATATCGGGAAATAATTTTATTGAAAAATTAGTTAAAATTTTTAGCACGCGAGGCCGCACGGTAAAAATCGGGGCTATCAAAGGTTTGTAAAAATCAACTGCTTAGTAACAATCGGCAGCGAACGGTTCACCTCCGGCAGCATCCAGCACAGTGGCAACCGTTCTTCGCCATACAGCCAATACGATTAGTCTCAGGGTAGCGAGCAAAGATTAAAGCGATATTTCAGAATTTCTAAATAAAATGCGAATCCGCCCGCTATCCTCCTCCACCTCTAAACCCTAAAAACCACCCGCCCCGCCCCAGCCGTTTGCCATGCTGCTTCCACGTCTGCCAGCGGCACTGCTTCGGCTTCAATCGACAACGCGCCCTCTGCGGCTGCTTTCAGTACGCCGCTAATCGCGTCCAGAAGCGCTTCGTTCGACAAACTCCCCAGGCCGCTGCCTAGCAACTCCAGCCCAGAACTGCGCAACGCGGACCCGGGTAGCGCAATCGTATTGCCGCTCAGCGAGCCAATCTGGACCATGCGAATACGCGGTTCGGCTGTACCGCTGCCGTGTGCCGAAACGGCGTGAATCAGGCTTTCCGCTGATGGCCCCCAGAGGTAATCCAGGATCACGTTCACCTGATGCTCGCGGAGTATCGAACGAAATGTTTCGGTGAGCTGTTCAATGGGTGCATCGAGTGGAATCAGCACATCAGCGCCTAGCGCCTTGAGTCCTTCGATGCTGCCAGCGTTGCGTCCGGTGACGAGCACCTTGCCTGCGCCAAGGTAGCGCGCGATCTGGATCGCTAGTCGTCCGGAGACGCCCGTCGCGCCATTAATCAGCACGTTTTCGCCCGGCTGGAACTTCGCCCGTCCCATCAGCGCGCCCCACGATGACATGCCCGGATTGCCTAACGCGGCAGCGCTGACGTCATCCACGCCATCGGGGACGGCAATGCAATGGCACCGCTCAACCACTGTGGTTTGAGCCATAGAGCCAAACGGGGCACGCGGAAACGCAAAGTACACCCGCTTGCCGTCGGGCAATTGCCCAACGCCGTCTACGCCGGGAACCAGCGGCAAAATCTTGCCGCTGCTGTAATGCTTGCCGCTCGCCTGGGAGCGCACGAGTTGGCTCAGTGCCGCCGTGCGGACGTGGACTAGCGTTTCGTGAGCTTGGGCGCTGGGATCGGTGAAATCTCCGTAGCGCGGTGGGGCAGCATAATCGTGAACAATTGCGGCTTTCATGGGCTTTCCTCCATCAGTTGATTACGTACAGCGTGCAACGCTCCGCCTGGCTAAACCAGGCTAAGCCAGCGCTGAAATTACTACGTTTAGCTAATCTAATGCGCAGCTTCGGTGCTGGACTGGGGCTCAATCTTACGCTGGCGGATTTCTGCTTTGTACCCGGTGTTTTAGTTTCCCGAAGTGTTGGCTCCGCGCTTCACTCTTGCGCCAAACCGTGCAGGCTGGACGTAAGGAATTTGCCCGACAATGCCCGTTTTATCTCGAAATCTCGCGCGAATCTGAATCACCACATGTCACCCGCCGGGTGGCGTGCCTGTCCCTGTTCCCTCATCTGCCGGAGTCGTCATGAACACCACGTATGCCTATGCTGCAAAGGATGCCCAGTCGCCACTCGCACCGGTCCAGTTCGAGCGGCGCGCGCTGCGCGACCACGATGTGCAAATGGAGGTGCTCTTTTGCGGGGTCTGCCATTCCGATTTGCATCAGGTGCGTGACGAATGGCGCAATTCGATTTTTCCAGTGGTGCCAGGCCATGAGATCGTCGGCAAGGTCACGGCGGTTGGGCCGCAGGTCACGCGCTACAAGGTGGGTGACCGGGTTGGGGTGGGTTGCATGGTCGATTCGTGCCGGACTTGTCCGAGCTGTACCGAAGGCTTGGAGCAGTATTGCGAAACCGGCTTCGTGGCCACCTATAACGGTGTGGACCGCGAGAGCGGTGAGATCACGCTAGGTGGTTACTCAAGCACGCTGGTCGTCGATGAATCCTTTGTGCTGCGTGTGCCAGAAGGGCTTGATGCCGCTGGCGTCGCACCGCTGCTGTGCGCGGGCATTACGACGTATTCGCCGTTGCGCCAGTGGGGTGCGGGTCCGGGCAAAAAAGTGGGCATCGCCGGGCTGGGTGGGCTCGGGCATATGGGGGTGAAGCTGGCTCGCGCGATGGGGGCGCATGTGGTGCTGTTCACCACCTCGCCGTCAAAGATCGACGACGCGAAACGGCTAGGTGCGCATGAGGTCGTGATTTCCAGAAATCCCGACGAGATGGCGGCGCACGCCAATAGCTTTGATTTCATCCTGAACACGGTCGCGGCGCAGCATGACCTGAATCCGTTCCTGAACCTGTTGCGCCGCGATGGCACGATGACGCTGGTCGGCGCGCCGGAGCATGACCATCCATCGCCACAGGTGTTCAATCTGATTTTTAAACGCCGGCGTCTAGCAGGGTCGCTGATTGGCGGGATCGCAGAAACGCAAGAGATGCTTGATTTTTGCGGCAAGCATGGAATTACATCGGATATCGAATTGATTCAGATACAGGAAATCAACGAGGCCTACGAACGCATGCTGAAAAGCGATGTGAAATACCGTTTCGTGATTGACCTCGCGTCGCTCCGGCAATAAGCCGTCTTCACCGCCCGCGCATGGCCTGTGATGTGGCCTGTGACGCTATCACCCAGCGCGCGGGCATGCCGTAACGTGATTCAGCGGACCTGCTTCGGCAGGTCCGCTGCTTTGTGCTGCCGCAACCAGTCGCGTTACCGGTCTTTTCAGGCGTCAACCGCTGCCACCGCGGCAGGAATCGCGCCGGTGGCAGCGGCTGTTCAAACCCTGCCAGCCGGTCAAAACCATTTTTTTAGCGCATGCCGTCAAGCCGGTTCCGTGGGAGAATTTGCCGCGCCTGCGGCTCCACCGCGACAATGCTGCAACATCTGAAAACTGCGGCCAACCCGCTTCTGTCACCGATGAATCTCCTGCCCGCCACACCACCATGACCGACTCGACGACCACCCCAACCTTCCTCCATGTAGGCTGCGGTCCGCAGCACAAAGCCACGACTACGCGAGGCTTCAATACCGGCAACTGGATTGAGCTGCGGCTCGATATCGACGAAGCCGTTAAGCCCGATATCGTTGGCACGATGACCGATATGTCACGGGTGGCAGATGGCTCGGTGGATGCGATCTTTTCCAGCCACAACATCGAACATCTATACGTCCATGAAGTGCCGCTCGCGCTGGCTGAATTTTTGCGCGTGCTCAAGCCGGATGGTTTTGCGGTGGTCACCTGCCCAGACCTGAAATCGGTCTGCGCTTTGGTCGCAGACGACAAACTGCTGGAGCCCGCCTATCAATCGAGTGCTGGGCCCATCGCACCTCTCGACATCCTGTACGGCCATCGTCCACCCATGGCGCAGGGCAACCTGTATATGGCGCACCGTTGCGGCTTCACCGAGAAAGTGCTGAATGGCACGCTTGCCGCAGCCGGGTTCCCGGTGGTCGCCACCATGGCGCGGCCCGAGGCTTTCGAGCTCTGGGCACTCGCCAGCAAATCCCCACGCACGCGTGAAGAGCTGCAAGCGCTGGCTGAGCTGCACTTCGTCCGGCCCTACTGATCTACTGCGCGACGGATCTACTGCTCCGAACCAATAAACCAGCGGTAATACGCATTCCCGGGATCGGCCTGCAACGCGGCGCTGATCTCGCGTGACCAAGCTTGCCGGTCGCCCCGGTAAGCCGCGAGCCCAGCGGCGTAGAAATGCTGCAATGTGTCGCGCTCATGCTCCAGCGCCGCGCGAAAGGCCGGATCAGCGCCGTTCAGTGGCGGTGCTGTGCGCAATGCCAGCAAGTGCGCCAGCACGGCGGGGAAGTTCTCACGGCGCACCCAGGGCGCGTACTCAATACGCGGCTGATCGTCGGTGACCGGCAAGGCTTCGGCGGCGTAGTACTCCAGTCCGGCACGATCTGTGATCCACGTGGCCAGCAATGCCTGCGGTGAAGTGATGCCGACTTCGCGTAACGCGGCGGCAACCTGCGGCTGCGCAAAACGCGCCTGAATGCGCGGCACATCGAGTTCGAGCGGCTGCATCGAGCCGACCAGCATCATCTCGTGCAACTCAGTGGTCCACAGCGCGGCATACGGAAACACCTGCACAAAGCTCTTGATCAGCGCGCGCGTGTCGTCCTCATTCTGTGTCGGCAGCGGCAACCATTGCGCGACCACGCCATTCGGCTTCAGCCGTGCCGCCGCCAACTGATAAAAATCCTGCGAATACAGATTGACCACGCCGGCTGCCGATGGCGGTGGAGGCTCCAGCGTTATCAGATCGTAGTGCGTTGCATTGCTAAGCAATTCGCGCCGTCCATCGCGCAAGCGAATCTCGACGCGCGGATCGGTACTCACGCCATAGTTGCCTTTGAACTGCGGCGCTGCACGCACCACCGCTGGCAACAACTCCGCTATGACCCGTTGCTCCAGCCCCGGCCAGGTAAGCAGCGCGCCACCGGTAATACCGGTGCCAAGCCCAATCACCAGCGCCGAACGCGGCTCATCGCGCTGCGTGATTAACGGCACTAACGCTTGCAAGCGCATGTAGCGCAGCGAGGTCATCGTGTCGCCTGAGTTCGAAACCCCCTGGATATACAGCCGGCGAAAGCGTTTTTCGTCCGTGCCTTGTTCGAGCACCGCGACGGTGCCGCCCGCGCTTTCTTCGTAAAAATTCAGGGTGCCGCCGCGTGCTGCTGCAAGCATCGTCGCCAGCCGGTCGGTTGGGGTAAGGAAGGCGCCCGCTAACGTCACGGCGGCCAGCAACGGCACACCCCAGCGCGCCAATGCGCGCACGCCCGCACCGCGCCAGATGGCAACCAGACCCAGCACCGCTGCCGCCAACGCCAGTGTGGCCAGCGCATGCACCAAACCCAGCAGCGGCACCAGCACAAAGCCCGCGAGCACGCTTCCGGCGATTCCTCCTGCCAGGTTCAACGCCACCACCGCGCCAACATCGCGCCCGGTGTGCTGGCTATCCACACCTAAGCGCAGCGCAAATGGAAACGCTGCACCCAACAGCAGGGTCGGCACAAACACAAGGCAAAACGCCGCGAGCGCAAAACTAGCGCACATCGCGCTGAGCAAGCTGCCGGTGGCAGCAAGCGTGGTGGCTCGCACGACGCTTTGCCAATGCAGCAGCCAGTTGCCCGTGATGGTGAATTCGAGCAAAGCCACGAGGCCTGCAGCCGTAATCAGCAACGCAAAGGCCCCCCACGGATCGCGGGCACGATCGACGCGACGCGAGACCAGCGCGCTACCCAGCATCAGTCCAAGCAGATACGTCGCCAGCACAATCGCAAAAGCAAAGCTGCGAGTGCTCAGAAACTGGACGATGGCTTGCGACCACACCACTTCATAGCCCAGCGCCACGCCACCTGCGAGCGCGTAGAGCAGCAGGGCTAAACGCGCTCGCGGGGAATGCGGCGCAACGGCTTGCGCCATGGAAGCGAGGCCCGTGTCCGCCGCGCTTTCTGCCTGCGCTGTGTTAACTGGAGCAGCATGTGGCCGAGCAAGTGCGGGATGAAAACGCCCCAGCAGTAACGCCAGCCCTGCAGCCACGACGTTCAACACAGCGGCTGCCAGCGCGCTGTGCTGAACCCCAAACGATGGCAACAGCCAGAACGCGCTGGCCAATGTGCCAAGAATCGCGCCTGCCGTGTTCGCCGCATACAAGCGTGCGCCTACCCGGCCCATGCGCCCAGCCGTGGGCGACACGACCCGCATCAGCACCGGCAACGTGCCGCCCATCAGCACTGCGGGCAGCCCCACCAGCACGAACGGCAACAACCAGGCCAATGCTCCCGCATGCGTTTGCAACAACGCAAACCACGCCGCGGCATGCGCCAGTGCCAGCGTGCTCAACACCGCGAGCAGCGCCACGCCGAACTCAAGCAGCACGTATAGCCGCAGCGGCCGCGCCAGCCGATCCGCCAGCCGGCCAAACACCCAGCCACCTAGCGCCAATCCGGCAAAAAAAGCGCTCACGCCGGTGGTCACGGCTTGCACATCGATCCCCACCACCAGCGCGAGCTGCTTGATCCATAGCACCTGATACACCAGCGAAGCTGCGCCCGACATCAAGAGCAACAGCACCGGCCAGGCTAGCGCTAACGACGCTGGATGAGTGTGCTGTGTTTGCGGCCTTTGCTGTGGCGAGCCGGTAGATCGACCGGCGGAACGCGTTGCAGCGCGGTCATGTTCCCGGCGAGAAGTTCTGGCGGAACGGGAGGGAGTTAGCGTCATCGGTCAATCACCTGGCAATACATGGGTCAATAGCGGTTCACAGCAAAAACGGCTCGGCGGCTTTGCCCGTTGCGAGTGCAGCCCGTCCGCAACACCAGCAGCAAAGAACAATAGCGAAACCAGCAAACCCTCTTTGGCGTGAATCCATCTGGTGCATCAAGCACTTGGCGCCCGCCGGTTCATCACCGGCGGGCGCCAAGGGGCTCAAAACCTCAAGCCTGATTGCTTGCTTGATGACTCAATGGCTCAATCATTCAATGGCTCAATCACTCAAGTCCGCGCTTCTTGAAGGACTCGTCGATCTTCTTGTCTACCTGCCGGCGCACCGCATCCACGCTAAAGCTCGCGGGACGCTGGCTCGGTGGATAAGTCACGAAGGTCTGCAGGAACGTGGAGGCCTTCATCGTTGCAATCCCCGTCAGATACGCGTTTTTCACCAGCCAGTCGTTGTACTGGTCGGAGGTCACGTCGGCGCGCTCATATGGGTCCATGCGCAGATTGAAGATCTTGGGCAGCCGCAGGCAGACAAACGGGTCCTGCCAGATGTTGAGATTGCCCTTGGCCCGCTGCTCGCAGAACACCGCCTTCCACGCCATGCCGTCCTGATCCCAGCGCATCGCCACCAGGTCGCCATCGTCGTTGAAGTAATAGAACTCGGAGCGAGCGCTCTTGGGTGCCTTACCCGTCAGATAGGGCAACTGGTTATAGCCGTCGAGGTGATTCTTGAAGTTCGTGCCACCTGACTTTGGCGACCAGCCCTTCAGCAAGCGGTCCTTCACACCAGGGTCACCCGCGGCTGCCACCAGCGTCGGAAACCAGTCCAGCCCGGAGAACAGCTGGTTCGACACATCGCCCGGCTTGATATGCCCAGGCCAGCGCACCATCGCGGGCACGCGGAAGGCACCTTCCCAGTTCGAATCTTTCTCACTGCGGAATGGCGTCATCGCCGCATCCGGCCAGGAGAACATGTTCGGGCCGTTATCGGTGGTGTAGATCACGATCGTGTTGTTGGCGATCTTTAGGTCATCGAGCAGCTTGAGCAGTTTGCCGACGTCCTGATCGTGCTCCCACATGCCATCGGCGTACTCATTGCCCGGCATGCCGCTCTTGCCCTTGAACCCAGGGCGCACGTGAGTGAACACGTGCATCCGCGTGAAGTTCATCCACGCAAAAAACGGCGTACCCGACTTGGCCTGCTTGCGGATGAATTCTTCCGCATGAGCGCCGGTTTCGTCGTCGATGGTTTCCATCCGCTTGGTGGTCAACGGCCCGGTGTCCTGGATCTTGCCGTCCGACGTGCTGTGAATCACGCCGCGCGGCGAGAAGTTCTTCACATACGGATCGTTCTTGTCCTGCGGCCAGTACGGACGCTCGGGTTCTTCTTCGGCGTTCAGGTGATACAGGTTGCCGTAGAACTCATCAAAGCCGTGATTGGTCGGCAGATATTCGTTCTTGTCGCCGAGGTGGTTCTTGCCGAACTGCCCCGTGGCATAGCCAAGCGGCTTGAGCGCCTGGGCAATCGTCATGTCGCCCTTTTGCAGCCCAACTGGTGCACCTGGCGCGCCCACCTTGGACAAGCCCGTGCGCAACGGCACCTGGCCGGTGATGAACGACGAGCGTCCTGCCGTGCAGCTGTTTTCAGCGTAGTAATCGGTGAACATCATCCCTTCGCGGGCGATGCGGTCGATGTTCGGCGTCTGATAGCCCATCAGGCCGTGGGTGTAGGCGCTGATGTTCGACTGGCCAATGTCATCACCGAAGATCACGAGGATGTTCGGCTTCGACGACTGTTTGCTCACGGGCTGAACTGCACTAGGTGCGGCAGGCTTCGCTGGGGCAGGAGCCGCCGCTGCTGGTTTGGCCGGAGCGGAAGTCTGGGCTGAGGTCTGGGCCGGGACGTTGACCGAAGGGAAAACGAGTAATGCACACAACGCGGCAAAGGCGAAAACCGTCGCCCCGACTGCGTAGTGCTTCTTGCGCAGAAACTGTCTCATCGTGTCGCTCCAAAAAATACTTCTTTTAATCCACCGGTGAACCGGTTTGTCTCATGCTCGCCGCACGGCAACTGCGGCTCAAACTACGGCTTGATGCTGGGGTAAATCGTTTGCCAATCGTTCTTCATGCTCACAACGGTCCAGCCGCTCGCCAGTGCCTGGTCCCAGGCGTGGTCGAGCTTGCCGATCTTCGACGCGCGGTCGTAGGCGAATTCGCGCTCGGCATCGTCGTGATGCACCAGCAACGCGAGATGCGGGCCCGAACCTGAGGCGGTGTATTGCAGCATCTGCAAATCGCCATCTGAATTACCGAACGCCAGAATCGGCTTGCGCCCGATGTTGCGATAGATCCCCACTGGCTTACCCGGGCCGTCATCGACGAAATCAATCTTTGGCTGACGCACTAACGCGGGCTGACCGTTCTGCATTTCATATTTGACTAGCTGGCTTGAACCGATCACCTGCTCAGGCGGAATGCCATAAACCTTCTCCGCCCACGGACGCATGAACTCAATGGTGCCGCCCGACACGATGAAGGTCTTAAAGCCATGCGCGCGCAGATACGCCAGCAGTTCAAGCTGTGGCTGGTACACGAGATCGGTATAAGGCCGGTTGAATTTCGGATGGCGCGCCTGGGCGAGCCAATCGCGGATGGTTTTGTCGTAAGCCTCGACCGTCATGCCGCTATTGGCCACTGCCAGCAGTTCAAGCAACGCCTTGGGCTGACTGGCGAGCGCGCTGGTGTCTTTAGCGAGCAGCGCCTTGAACGCTAGGTTGTTCTTCCACTCAGGATGCTGGGGAGCCGCCGCCTTCACCTGATCCAGCATGAAGATGAACTGGAAATACAGTGGCTGCTCGCTCCACAACGTGCCGTCGTTATCGAACACGGCGATGCGCTCAGCAGGCGGCACGTAAGACGCAGACCCTGGGCGCGTGACGTCGGCGACAAATTGTTCGATAGCTTGTTTCGCTGCACCGTCACGCCAGGAAGGCAAGGCGGCCACCGGTGCGCTGAGCGTTTGCGGCTGATTTGCTGAGGCCTGGGTGGTGCCCGTAGTTGCACCACCTGATGTGACGCAGCCCGCCAGACTCAGTGCAAGCAACATCGCACCCACGGCACCTGACAGCCGGCCCAACCCATTACGTTGCTCTTGGTGCAAGCGTTGCATATGACCTCTTCTTGTTTAGCTGGATTGCCGTTGAACTGCGCCACATGAACTGCGTCACATGGCAGGACTAGTCTGCGCAGGTATGCGCAGACGTCTGCCTATCCACCCGATGACGACACGGTGCTTGATGCAGTAGCCGCAGTAGCCGCAGCAGTAGCCGTTAGCGCAGCGGCGCTGGCATGTGCGACTTTCTGCCGTGTCACAGGATTCTTCAGCGCGTCTTCGTCCACCACGAGGCGAAAGCCCAGGTGCGACATGCTGTTGTAGGGATCGGTGCCGCGCCGGGCGCTAGGCCGGTAGCTGAGGCAGTAAGCCTCGTTGCACAAAAATGAGCCACCGCGTGTGACGCGCTTCGGTGCTGCCACCGGCACGCCCTGGTCGGCGGGGTCCCACGAATCGCTGGGGCCCATCGGGTTATCCACCACACTGGCGTTGGCCGCCTCGCGCCGGAACTGGTCCGCGCGATACCAGTCAGCCGTCCACTGCCATGCGTTGCCGGTCATATCCACAAGGCCATAGCCATTGGCCGGGAAAGTGCCAACCGGGCTCGTACCCAGCGCCCCGCCCGCCTTTGGGCTCACCACGGGAAATGCCTGCGCCTGCTGTCCTTGCCAGACATTGGCCATCTGCTTGCCATCAGGCGTGAACTGGTTGCCCCACGCGTAAGTGGCTTGCTCCAGCCCACCGCGTGCGGCGAATTCCCACTCGGCTTCGCTCGGCAAGCGTTTGCCCGCCCACGCGGCATAGCGTTGCGCATCCTCGTACGACACCTGCACGACAGGGTGATCGTCCTTGCCTGCGATGCTGCTCTCGGGCCCTGTCGGATGCTGCCAGTTCGCACCCGGCACATAGCGCCACCAGCGCGAATAGTCTTGCAGCGGCACAGGTTGATTCGTGCCGACAAACACCATTGCCCCCGCGATCAACGCACTATCAGGCGGCCGTGGCGTATCGGGTGGCAGTTGCACTTTGAGCGTGTCCCAATCGGGTTTGCGCTCAGCCGTCGTGACGTAACCGGTTTCCTGCACGAAGCGGCGGAACTCTGCATTCGTAATGTGATGACGGTCCATCCAGAAGCCATGCACGCGCACAGCGTGAGCCGGGCGCTCATTCGCCTGAGCCTGCTTCGAATCACTGCCCATCAGAAACTGTCCGCCTGGCACCCACGCCATTCCCAATGGGCCGTGCGTGCCATCACCCAGCACCACGAGCGGCTGCGAAGAAGAAGCGGAGCGTGACGCAACGGCCCAGCTCCATCCTGCGCCCACACCAGCGGGCAGCAAAACCAGCAGCGCGCCCCAGAGCAGCAGCTTGCGCGGCCGTGTCATGACGCGCTGCCATCCAGAAACCGGCTGAGCCGAGTTAGCCAGTGAGTCCGTGCCGCGCTTTCGTGAATTCATATTTGCTCTTCTCACGCCGATCAAACGAACGGATCTTCGCCAGGCAAAGTACCGGACTCAGGTTGCAGGGAAAAATAAAAGCTTGGTGAAGCGCATGCGCATTACTTATTACTTTTTGCTTGTTACTTACGCAATGCCAGAGTGGTGCCAAGTCACCCGTGAATTAATTACAGAGCAGCAGGCTAACAACTTTCTATATACATTTCACTTCTTTTCTCAAAAATATGCCAATCTTCGGCAGATAAGCCACATGGCCTTTAAGCATGACTCTGGGCCATTACCAGTGCGGCAAAAATCTGGCAAGAAATAATCAAGGAAATAGTGTGATGCGCGAAACCATCCTGCGCTTTGAAGCGAGCGTCAATGAAGCGATCGTCGGCCAGCAGGCAGTAGTGCGGCAAATTCTGATTGCCCTCCTCGCCGATGGCCATGTGTTACTGGAAAGCTTGCCTGGACTAGCCAAAACCCGCACCGTGAAGGCCATTGCGACCCGCCTCGCGGCCACCATGAGCCGCATTCAGTTCACCCCTGACTTACTACCTTCCGACATTACTGGGGCTGAAACCCTGCTGCAATCCGGTAATGAACGCACGCTTAGTTTTCAGCCCGGCCCAATATTTGGCAACCTGATCCTCGCTGACGAAATTAACCGCGCACCGGCCAAAGTCCAATCCGCTTTATTAGAAGCAATGGAAGAACGGCAAATTTCGGTAGCGGGAAAAACGCATCGCATGTCCGATCTTTTTCTAGTGATGGCGACACAAAATCCAATTGAACAAGAAGGCACTTATCCATTGCCCGAAGCGCAAATGGATCGCTTTCTTTTCAAAGTACTAATTAACTATCCATCACCCGAAAGCGAGCGCGAAATGTTGCGTTTGCTGCGCCAGGAAAACAGCGCAGCATCTCAAGCGCCAGAGGTGCTCGCGCAAGACGTGATTTTTGCTGTGCGCCGCGAAGTGCAGCAAATCAGCGTCGCCCCCGCGATTGACGACTACATCGTGTCGTTGATAAATGCGACGCGCCACGGTACCGAACTCGATAACGATCTGGGCAAGTGGATCGAAATTGGCGCGAGCCCGCGCGGCTCAATCGGACTCGATCGCGCCAGCCGCGTGCAGGCCTGGCTGCAGGAGCGCAGCTTTGTCACACCCGACGACGTGCGCGCAGTGCTTCATCCCGTGCTGCGGCATCGGCTGATTCTTTCTTACGACGCCAACGCCGACAACATCAGCGCAGACCAGATCATCGAGCGCCTGATCGAAAAAGTCGCCGTGCCGGCGTAATGCGGCCATGGCACAGCCTTCGCGCAGCATCTACCCATGAGCCCACCGTGACACCTGAAGCAGCCAGCGGCCGGGTATACATCGACGCCGCTCACCTGGCCCAACTCGAATTCCAGGCACGCGGCCTGAGCTTCGTTGCACCCGCACCGGTTTCAAGCGTGCTCTCCGGCAGCCACGCATCACGCCTGCGCGGCCGTGGCCTGAACTTCGAAGAAATCCGCGCCTATCTGCCCGGCGACGATATCCGCCATCTCGACTGGAAAGTGTCACTGCGTCTGGGCAAGCCCCAGGTTCGCACGTACACAGAAGAACGTGACCGGCCATTGCTGGTGGTGGTCGATCAACGCATCAACATGTTTTTTGGCTCGCGCCGTGCCTTCAAATCAGTCGTGGCGGCGGAAGTTGCTGCACTCGCGGTGTGGATGGGCTTCAAGGCGGGCGATCGGGTAGGCGGCGTGCTGTTCGACGACAGCCAGATCGTGCGTGTGCGGCCTCTGCATAGCCGTAGCCGGATCAAGCAGCTGTTTGGCGCGCTGGCGGCAATGAACCGTGCGCTGCATGCTGGCAGCCCAGCGCGGACAAATTACGGACAACTGGATACAGCACTCGAAGGGGTGCTCCAGCTTGCGGGCCACGATTACCTGATCTGCATCGTGAGTGACTTCGCCGGTGCCAGTGAGCGCACCCGCCAGTTGCTACGCCAGTTGTCCGCGCATAACGATGTGGTCGCGGCGATGGTGTTCGATCCGCTATGGCAGGAGATGCCCGAGCATCACCCGTTAGTGGTCAGCGAAGGGCATCTGCAAGTCGAATTGCGCATCGAACAAGAGCGCGTGCGCACCCCGCTCTCAAGCCTTTTCAGCGGACGTACCGCCGAAGTCGCCAATCTGCTGCACACCAGCGGTGTTCCGCTGCTGATGTTATCGACTGCGGAACCCGCCGTGGATCAAGTGCGCCGCATGTTTGGCCAGCGCGCGCGACATACGTTCAGCCATGGCGGCGGACTATGAGCACAACTTCTGGCCTGATTGACTCCAGCAACACGCCAGGTTCAGGCGGGCAAACCCAAGCCCTGCAGGAACTGCCCTTGCCCGAGCCCGTGTCTTATCTGCCGCACACCATCGGCTGGTTGCTGGTCGCGCTGGTTCTGGCGGTGCTGTTTGCGCTGACGCTCGGTGCGCTCTGGCGGCGGCGTCAAAAGCAGCGTTACCGCCGTCTGGCGCTGAGCGAATTACGTGACCTCGAAGCCCGTTTGAGCGACCCTGCACAACGCGCCGCCGCACTCGCGGCAATCCCCGCTCTGCTAAAACGCACCGCCCTGGCAAGCCAGCCGCGCGAGCGCGTGGCCGCACTCAGCGGCGAGGACTGGCTCGCGTTTTTGCAACGCACACGCGGCCACTTCGATGCCGCTAGTGGCGCACTCCTGACCCAACTGAGCTACGCCGATGCTCAGCATCTCGCGGCGGTAAGCCCAACTGCTAGCGCCTCACTCGTGAGCCACGCACGCGACTGGATCGAACATCATCATGTGGAAGTTTGAATTTCCGTGGCTGTTTGTGCTGCTCCCGCTGCCGCTCTTCGTGTGGTGGCTGATACCGGCCTATCGCACGACCGCAGCGGCAGTACGTATGCCGTTCTTCCGTGAAATGGCCGAGGCCGCAGGCGAACAACCCGCACCTGGTGGCGTGCGGCTACGCCGCAACTGGCTGCAACGCTTGCTGCTGCCATTGCTCTGGAGCTTGCTAGTGTTAGCCGCTGCCAAACCTGTGTATGTCGAAGCGCCCATCATCGAAGAAGCCCCCGCACGCGACTTGATGCTCGCCATCGACCTGTCAGGCTCGATGGCCACGCGCGACTTCGTGAACCAGGCAGGCGAACGCATGGACCGCTTAAGCGCGGTCAAACAAGTCGTGGCCGATTTCATTACGAAGCGCACAAGGGATCGCATCGGCCTCGTGGTATTTGGTGACGCCGCCTATCCGCAAGCGCCGCTCACCCTCGATCACGACAGCGTGCAGATTCTGCTTAACCAGATGCAGATCGGCATGGCCGGACCACGCACAGCGCTGGGCGACGCCATTGGTCTGACGGTAAAGCTGATGGCGGATTCAACAGCCGAAGAAAAAGTGCTGATCCTGCTCACCGATGGCAATGACACCAGCAGCGCCATTCCCCCTGAGCGCGCCGCCGAGATCGCCAAAAGCCACAAGCTGGTGGTGCATACGATCGGCATCGGCGACCCCAACACCAGTGGCGAAGACAAAGTCGATCTCGCCGCACTCGCGCAAATCGCCAGCATCACCGGAGGCCGCGCGTTTCGCGCACTGGGTCAGCAACAGGAACTCGCCGCGGTCTACGCCACGCTCGACGCCCTCACCCCGCAAAAAATCAAACGCGAAATCTACCGGCCGCAACGTGATTACTTTTGGCTGCCGCTGGCGGCCGCACTCTCACTCTTCACGCTGTATCACGTGCTGGCATGGCTGCTCTCGCTATTGCGCGCACCACACCGCGCCACTGCCTCATCCACTGCACCCACCACCACACCCCACCAGGCCGATCATGGAAATTGACCTGAGCGCTTTTCACTTTCTGCGGCCGGGCTGGTTATGGCTGCTACTGCCCGCGTTCGCTCTGCCGTTCTTCTGGAGCCGCCGCAACAACCTGCGCGCACGCTGGCGCAACCTGATTGAACCCGCGTTACTTGAGCATCTAATCGTCGGAGAGACTCAACGGCCTATGCTGCGGCCGGTACACACCGTAGGGCTGCTGATCGGCATCGGCGCGCTCGCGGTAGCTGGGCCCACGTGGCAACAGGAACGTCCACCGTTTAGCCAGGACAAGGCACCGCTCGTGGTGGTGCTCGAACTGGCGCACTCGATGGATGCAACCGATGTCGCCCCCACCCGCATCGAACGCGCCCGGCAAAAAATCCTGGACCTCGCCCAGGCACGCAAGGGCGCTCGCACCGGGCTGGTCGTGTTTGCCGCGAGCGGTCACCTGGTTGTCCCGCCAACCGACGATCTGTCGATGCTCGAACTGTATGTCCCCGCGCTCTCTCCAGCGCTAATGCCGCACGACGGCAAAAACGCCACTGCTGGACTCGACGTCGCAGAACGCCTGCTCGCCCGCGAACCCGCTGCCGGCACGATGGTGTTTATCAGCGACGGCTTCGACACCAGCCAGACCGAGGCGTTTGTGCAAAAAGCCCAATCCCTGCGGCACCAGTTGCTATGGCTCGCGGTTGGCACTGAAAACGGCGGACCGATCCGAAGCGCCGACGGCAAGATCGAAATGGACGCGGGTGGCCATCCGCTGATGGGCAGTTTCGATGCCAATGCGATTCGCCAGGTCGCGCACGCCGCGAATATTCCGCTGGCCAGCCTGCGTGCCGACGACGATGACATCGCGTGGATTCAGCATCGGGCTCAGGCCTATCTTGAGCAAACCGAAGCATCGAAGATCACACCCCACTGGAAAGAAAACGGCTACTGGCTCGTCATTCCCATCCTGCTGCTGGCGCTAGTGAGCTTCCGGCGCGGCTGGAGCGTCAAGTGGCTGCCCATCGTGCTGGTGTCACTCGCCTTTGGCGCGCTGCCACGTCACGCACAAGCAGCCGAATGGCACTGGATTGATCTGTTCGCCACGCACGACCAGCAAGGCCGCTGGGACTTCACACGAGGCGCTTACAAAAGTGCCGCCGCGCACTTTGAAGACCCCATATGGAAAGGCCGGGCGCAATATCTGGCGGGCGATTACGCAGGGGCACTCGATACTTTTTCCCGGCTCAAAAGCGCTTCTGCTTATTTTTATATCGGCAATACGCTGGCACATCTCGACGATTACACCGGTGCCATCAAAGCCTATGACAACGCGCTCAAGCTGCAACCCAACCTGCATCAAGCCACCGCTAACCGCGCGTTGATGCAGCAATGGCTTGCCCAGGACAAGCAGGACGAAGCCGATCCCGAAGAAGAACAACCCGACCAGATTCAGGCCGACAAGAAGAAAGGGCGCGGCACCACGGTGGTAGTAACCGGCGCAACGCAATTAAGCGAAGACATCTGGATGCGCAATCTGAACACCTCACCCGCGACGTTTTTGCAGCAGCGCTTCGAGCAGGAATCGGACGCACAAAACTCAGCCGGGAGCCCACGATGAAGCCACCACTCCCCCACCTGCTGCGGCCAGCGGCGCGTCTGCTCAGATTAAAACTGGTCACGCTGCTGGTGCTGCCACTAGTGCTGCTGATGCTGATACTGAACGGCATGCCACGCGCCTTCGCTGACACCCCGCCACAACTCATGGTGCGCGCGCATCTCGAACCAGCCGGGCCCGTTGTGGCAGGCACTCAGGTCAAGCTCGTAGTCGATCTGCTCACCACGACATGGTTTGTCGAAGCACCCAACTGGCCGCTATTTACCTTGCCCGATGCCGTGGTCAGCCTGCCCGATGAACAGGCCACCAATCTCTCGGAAGAGATCAACGGCGTGCGCTGGTTCGGCGTCAGCCGCGCTTACCGGATCGCTCCGCAAGCAGGCAAAACCTACGCCATCGCCCCATTCACCATCACGGTTTATCCAGGCGGAACCACCTCGCCCAGCCAGGTGAGCACCCCCGCACTCAGCCTCGTTGCCACCGTGCCACCCGGCGCAGCGGGGATGAAACCGTTTTTCCCCGCGCCACAGCTCAGCGCGACGCAAACCATTACGCCAGCGCCCAAGCATCTGCGCGTGGGAGACACCCTCACCCGCACGATTACCCAGCGGGCGACAGGCATCGAATCAATGCTGATTCCCCCTCTCACCTTCGGCGAGATCGACGGCTTGAAGCGCTACCCCAATACCGCCGTCACCCGCAACCTCGTCCAGGACCGAGCGGGACTCGTCGCAGGCGAACGCAGCGACAGCGTGACCTACCGCGCCGAGCGCAGCGGTCACTTCAAGCTACCGCCCATGACCATCGAATGGTGGAACACCACCACACAGCGCAAGGCAAGCATCGTGCTGCCCGCCGTAACGTTCACCGCCGAAGCCGTGCATGAAAAGCTGTTGTTTGAGATTCCCACCGACGCGATCGGCCTTGGAATGCCACACCGGATCATCGTGCTGCATGGCCACCTGTTGCTCATTGGCGGCGCATTGCTGCTATGCATCGCAACGCTGATCTGGACACGCGAGCGCATCGTAGCGATGTTTCAGCGTATGCAACGACGCGTGAAATCCGCGCGAAAACGCTACCGTGAAGGCCATTTCGCCGCATGGCTCAACCTGCGCCGCGCCGCCCGGGCCGGAAGCTGGCAGCACATGATTCCCGCGCTGTACCGCTGGATGGACCAGCGCCAAACGTTCGGCCAACCCGCGCTGCTCGCTAACCTGGCGCGATCTGGCGACCCCAGCGCAAGCGCACTCGCCACCGAAGCGCTAACGCATTACGCGCCGCTTGCCTCATCACGCCAGCCAGACGGGAAAGCATTGCAACGCACGCTGTGGCGCATCAGCCAGCGCACCCGGCAACGCAGCCGTGCAGAGTCAGCGTTACCACCGTTAAACGAACGCTAAGCCAAGCGCCACCAAGCACCAGACAGCGGCGATGCGTCACTCTTTACCAGAAGGAATCCGTATGAAAAAGACTTCGCTCAGTTTCTGCCTGATTGGTACGGCGCTAGCCGCCTCAAACATCCTCGAAGCACCAAGCACCTCAGCGCACGCTAGCGCGCATACGACGTGACCGTAGACAACTTCGTTCGAACGGAGTGAGACGGTCCCAGCGTATCTGCGGCCATGCAACGCTTGATGCCAGAACCTTATTGCTTGCTCCATAGCGATCAGCATGCGGCTAATTTGTGCCCCCCCAATAAACCGATGGCAACAAGGCCATCCCCTCATCAGGAGACAAATTCCATGTCCCGGAAACAACTAGTCATGGCTGTGATTGCAGCCAGTTGTATCGGCACCGCTCACGCCAATGAAGTCACCACACTGGTTTGCAACGGTTCAGGGTTCGTCAGCGACACACAGACGACACAGGCACAGGAATATAGCTACCAGTCGCATAGCTTTGAAAAAAGCGTGACCGGCACCACATCGGTTCGCAAGCCATTTTCCGGGACGGCGAACGTGGAAATTTCTGCTGGCAGCGTGCGCTTAAAACTTCCGCGAGATCTCGTGCCAGTAATCAGTGACGGCCGCGATGCCTGGTACGTTTTGAATAATCCGTTCGTTGGAGACCATGAGATCACCGGCAACCTTCGCTTTAATGTGTTGAACAAGCCGAAAGTGCGTATTGATCGCATGACAGGGCAAATTTCCATCGCCAGCGGCTTCGGCGAATTCAACGGCAACTGCACCGCCATCGATCAAAACGCAGCGCCGAAGTTCTAGTTGATCGAAGCTCTAGTTGATATCTGGCAGCCAGGGTGTATGCGACGTCGAGTTACACGCAGCCGTCTTGGCCAAACCGTGTTCGCTCACTCGCCAGCGAACACGGGAGGACTTAACGAACCTGCACCGTCAGGCGAAAGCTGGAAGAGACGCCCTTGCGCCCAGCGGCACGGTTCAGAAACACCCGCACCCGATAAGCGCCATCAAGCGGCAGTTGCCCCGTCCAGTGCTGCTGCCCGTCAAGTTCACCGCGATATAGCGCTTCGCTGGAATTCGGCGGCAGGACGTTGAAATACGTCGAGGTAGAGCGCGTATCCAGCGTGACCGTCATTGTCTGGCCCGCTTTTGCTGTCAGCAGATAATCACGAGCGCCCAAGCGGGTGCCCTTGAGGTGTCCCGTTGCCCTTGCACCGCTCCCCCCTGCGGCAAATTGCAATGACGTCACGGGAATCTGCACCTGCGCTGCAACACCCGGCCAGCTTGCTGCGACTAACGCAGCACAGACGAAAGCACGCTCCACCGCAAACCAGCGCAATGTTTTAGTGCGGTTGTGGTCGCTTGGGTTTTGCTGCGGATGAGCTGCATAAGCGGGCGTTTTATCTGTCATGACAGCGCTCCTGGCGGCGATGGGTTGATCTGCTTTTGAGGATCTCTGAGGTCGGGCCATTGTAGTGGCGTAGCTCCCCAAAACAGCCTGGCAGAAAAGCGCTGCTCGATAACGGAGCAGCGCTTCCTGACACTGAAGTGAAAGTGAACCAGCCAACCACAACGGCACCGCTGCCTTGTGAATCACCTACGCACGCGAAACATTCGGCGCAGGTGCGAGGTAGCCAGCCAGCAAGAAAATCAGCCCGCTGCAAATGAAAGACAACACTCTCCACACTGGCTCCGCATGACTCATGTCGAGCAAAATAAGTTTTGCCACGACGGCACCGCACATCCCTGCGCCTGCGAGCCACAAATTCCGGTCAGACAAACGCGAACCCGTCACCACCGTGCCGAGACCACCCAGGGCCCACGCCAAGGTAATCGCCGAGGACATATCAGCCAGTTTCAAAAACCACGGCACCAGTAGCGAAGCGGCCAGCGCAAGCGCTGCACGACGCAGATGCGACGGCACGAAACGCACCACCACGGCAGACGCGATCACCAGCCATGCAGATTGCAACGCAAGCCCGTCAGCGTGTTCGGTGAAACCCACATACGCCAGCCATTGAACAACGATCAACGCCGGCATCACGAGTAGCGCCAACAAGCTATGCACGCGTTTCCACATGTCGCTGCTACCGGCCCAGTGCTTTAATCGCGGCACGGACAAAAGCGTGGTGGCCGCAAGCAGCATCCACGAAGCAAAAGCCAGCGTGTTCGACCACGACGGTTCAAGCGCGATGTGCTGCAACATCAACATGCCGGCCAGCGCGGGAAGCGCCAGCACCATCAGCAAACGCACCAGAGGCCTCACGTGATGGCCAGACTGAAGCCGCTCCGCAATGACAGCGATGACGCAGAAAAGTCCAGCGCCGAAGACCTGCCCCCCAACCGCTACAACACCATGCGGCACCCAGAACAGCGTCACAGCTAGCCACACAGCGGTGGCCAAAGCATGCGAAACAAACGCACTGATGTCCCGGCTTTTTCGATAACAGAAATAGAGCGCGAGCGTCAGTGCAGCACTGACCACCAGCGCCGCGCAATAGCCGTCTGGTCCGCGCGGCATCACTTGCGCGAGCGCCATCCCGGCGTACACAGCGGATGCTCCATGAAAAAACCACGGGTCAAGGCGGTACTTTTTGCGGACCGCATAAGCGCCAGCGCTTAACAACAAAACCGCAGTGACACTCAGCTGTAACGGGTGTTGCGCAATGCCAGCCCACAGCAACGCTAATACAGCCGGAACAACGGCCAGCAGGCGCATCCGGCCAGGCACCTGGGTGTAGACAAGCGCAGCAGCCGCACCCAGCAACAGCGAACTCATTGCATCACCGAGATTTAGCGCGCTAATGGCCGTGATGACCGACACCAGCGCAAGGATGGCGTGAACCCAGCGCAAGCCAGCGGCTCGCACAACCGGCATTTGATACCACCCAATGTGCAGCATCGCCGCCATCACACCGGCCACCTGCAGGCCACGCAAGCCGCCAATCCATGACTCCATTGCCAGTGCCACAGGGGTGGTGAACCCAACGATGAGATTAAGCATCGTCCGTTCATCGGACGACGGCTGCGCCTTCTTTAGATAGACGAACGGAACCGCAGCAAAAAGCATGCCGTATGCGCCAAGCATGACCTGTTGCAACCACACGGGAAGCGCCGGTGCCGCGCCGTTGTACACGCCTGCACCGATCATCAACGTAGCGATAAAGGCGAGGATGACCAGCGCCAGCCAGCGACGGCGCGCCGCCATCCAGATCGCCACGGCGTTGACCAGCAGGCCATACGAAAGCAATACGGCGAGCGAATCCGTCCCGCGCACCGTCAGGATCGGCGCGAGATACGCCCCAGCAAATCCGAACAAAGCCAGTGGTTTAGCGCTCTGCCGCTCACTCAGCACGACAACCAGCGCCGATAGCGCGGCAAATCCGGCGAATGCAACGCTCACAGGCAAGATTCGATACGCCGATAACGCCACGTAGACGCTCAGATACAGAACAGCCGCCCCTCCCCCTTGAAGGATCTGCGCGTAGTCCGGCTTGCGCCGGACGAGTTTCAGCCCGCCCAGCATCAAGCTCAGACCCATCCCTACTGCCGCTGCGAGCCGTAGCATCGGCGGAAAGTAAACATGCGAGACCAGCATGGGGAAGAGAAACGAACAACCGAGCAGCAAGAGCGCCACACCAATCGACGCGAACATATTTTTCTTCAGGACTCGCCAAAAACGGCTGCCAACGACATCCCGAGGCGGCATACCAAGAGCCGAAGACGCGACGGCCAACTCAGGGTCCGGCGCACAGGCAACCTCCTCGGGCGCACGAACGGCTGGCACCTCGGGCCGAACTGGTGCGTCATATAGCGCGCCATCCGATGGCATCGCTTTATGCTCTCCAGCATCAACATCATGCAGAGTCGGCATGGCACCGTCTTCGAAAGACTTGAGCTTGATCTGCAAGGCCGCCACCTCTTCGCGGACAACCTCCAGCCTGGCACCAAGCAGAAAAACGTACCTGAATAGGCCAAGGAACACGGCCACCGCTAGTATCCAAAGCATCTTCCTGTTCTCCTATGTTCTTTGCGTTCTTTGCCCTTGCTCACCGGCCATCGCGTGTCATGCGAGGCGCGCGGTTTATCACTGCAACGGCATGCAGCGTGTTGCAACGCAGATATAAACGCAAAGATTGTTTTCGGCAGGCGCATTGAATACGCTCCGCGGTATTAAAAATTAATACTTTGATGCATGACTGAAGTCGACCAATTGCTAGCTGAAATCAAACGTGAACTGCGCACGCAGAAGCTGACATACCGCGACGTCGCCCAGCAACTGGGCATTTCCGAGCCATCAGTGAAGCGGGTATTCGCCAGTGGGGCATGCACGCTGGAGCGTCTCGCGCAGATCGCCGCCATGCTCAACCTAAGCGTCGTCGAACTGGCGCAAGCGGCCGATGCAACCAATTTGCGTCCCACGCAGCTCACTCTCGCGCCAGGAGCGCGAGCTGGTTGCCGACACCAGGCTGCTAGTCGCCGTGGGCGCGATCAATCACTGGAGCATGGCCGGTATCACACGCGTGTACCGGCTATAAACCACGCCGAGTGTGTCGAGCGCCTGTTGCAGCTCGAGCGCCTCAAGCTGATCGTGCTGCTGCCGGGCAATCGCATTCGCCTGAACCTCGCGCGGGATTTCGACTGTCTCACCGATGGCCCTATCCGCTAGTTTTTCCGCGAACACGGCGAACAGGATTTTCTTGCTAGCGGCTTTCATGGCGCACGTGAAATGCACATGTTTCATCAAGGGATGTTGACGCGCGCAGCGTCCGAGGAACGGCACCGGCAACTTGAACGTCTACGCCAGCAGTTCGCCGCGTTACACAATGAGAGCCTCGCGCGGCCATTAAACGAACGTCATGGCACAAGCTTGTTGCTAGCGATACGAGAATGGGAACCCGGCATCTTCGCTAACTTGCGGCGCAAGTGAGGCATGGCGGAGGGAAAGACGAGGCAGTGGCACGGCAGCAAGCATCTGGCGCGCGATGCCATTAGATAGGCGGTGGAGGGTGGAAGGTAGTAAAGAACGAGCGCTGTGCACGCAAAATTCCACATCGGTTTTCGCTATGCCTCTGGCTTCAGCGGGAGACCATTTCGGTTTGCTCAGGAACAAGAGCAGCGGCATCCAGCAATGCGGCAGCAAAGAAAAAGCCCGCTAGCTTGACGCACGCGGGCTTTATCGACAGATATGCAGCGAAGTGGGGGTTAGAAAGGAATATCGTCATCCATCTCATCAAACCCGCCACCAGCGGGCGCACTCGGACGGCTCGCCGCAGCGCCACCGCCACCTGCAGCACGACCACCACCCGCAGCAACCCGAGCACCACCGCCACCACTCCGCTCAGCTGGCTCACCACGGCTATAACCACCATCATCGCCGCCTGCGCCACCCCCTGCTGCTCCGCCACGCCCGCCCAGCATCTGCATCTGGTCAGCGACGATTTCGGTTGAGTAACGGTCAGTGCCATCCTGGGCTTGCCATTTGCGCGTGCGCAGACGGCCTTCGATATACACCGCCGAGCCCTTCTTCAAATACTCCGATACGACTTCCGCCAGACGCCCAAAGAACGAGACGCGGTGCCATTCAGTCACTTCTTTCATTTCGCCGGACGCTTTGTCCTTATAGCGATCAGTCGTGGCAAGACGAATATTTGCCACCGCGTCGCCGCTCGGAAGATAACGGACTTCCGGATCGGCACCTAGATTGCCGACGAGAATGACCTTGTTCACGGATGCCATGTAATTTCTCCTGTTGAATCTGGTTCGGGCGGCTCAGCCGCGCATGGCTGTGAGGGTTGGCCCATATGGGCCTTCGCACCGTGTGGTGCCCCCGCCGCCGGGTGAATTCCGGGGGACGCTTACTGCTTGCGTGGCGGCGGTTTCATTTTGGCGGCGATTATAAGCCAGCAGACTACTAGCACCGCACAGGCATAAAACACCGTGCTCGGCCCGTCCACCTTCAGCAGCCAGCCGCCCAGCATGCCGCCCAGCGCAAGGCCCAGCGACTGCGTGGTGTTGTACACCCCCGCAGCCGCACCCTTGCGGGTGCCAGGCGCGAGCTTCGATACCAGTGAAGGCTGCGACGCCTCCAGGATATTGAAGCCAAGAAAGTAAATGAAGAGAATCGCCGTCACACCGAGGATGGTATGAGGCGCGGCACCCAGTAACAACTGGCCGATCAGGATAAGAACGATTGCGCTCAGCAAAACCGCTTTCATCCTGCCGCGTTTTTCCGCCACGATGATGGCCGGAACCATCATCACAAAAGCCAGCCCCATCACGGGCAGATACACCTTCCAGTGTCCCGCGACTGGCAGGCCAACCGCCTCCAGAATGCGTGGCACCACCAGAAACAGCGCGGTTTGAGTTGCATGCAGCACCAACACGCCAAAGTTCAGGCGCAGCAATTCGATGTTATGCAGCACTTCGGCAAACGGCGCACGCACATGCACCGGCTTCGGTGCATCAGGCACGACCCACAGCACCAGCCCCACCGCCAGAATCGAAAACAGCCCCACCAGCGTAAACAAGCCGCTCATGCCCACCCAGTGGAACACCACCGGTGCCCCCACAATCGCCACCGCAAACGACACGCCGATGCTGCCGCCCACCATGGCCATCGCCTTGGTGCGGTTTTCTTCTGAGGTCAGATCCGCGATAAAAGCGATCACCGCCGACGACACCGCACCCATTCCCTGAACCACTCTCCCGACGATGATCCAGGTCATGTCCTGGGCCATCGCGGCAATAAAACTGCCTAGCGCGAAAATCAACAGGCCTGTGATGATGACCGGCTTGCGTCCAACCTTGTCAGAAATCCAGCCGTAAAAAATATAAAGCAGTGATTGCGTCACGCCGTATGCACCCAGCGCCAGCCCCACCAGAAACACGTTGTCGCCGCCGGGGATGGTTTTCGCGTAAATCGAAAACACCGGCATGATCATGAACAGCCCCAGCATCCGCAGCGCGAAAATCGCGGCAAGCGAGACGGTCGCGCGCAACTCGGGCGCGCTCATGCGTGAATAAGTCGCAGATGGATTGGACATCAGGTGTGAAGTTCGAATGGGAAGGCTGCTGCAAAAACCGCGAGACTAACCGCGAGACCGTGGACGATGGCGCGCTGTCGCTGCCTGACAGTTGCTCGACAGTTGAATATGGCAGGTGCATGTGCAGCACATGACCTCAATTGGGAACATTGGCCACCGTTTCGTTCCACTGCGCAGCCGCCCTGGGCCACTGTGAAACCGTTGCGGCACCGTTACAGGAACCTGCATGAACGTCTTTCCTTGCCGCGCTGCCTGTAACCCGCAGCACCCCCGCGCCAGAAGCCTTGAGCGCGCCTTCAGGAAGCCGTATTGAAGCCGCATCGAAGCCGTAACGGCGGCCCGGAAAAGCCGTTATAGTAGCAGGTTTAGCCCCATTCTCTTTCCACAGGTTCATGGAACAAATCCGTATCCGTGGGGCTCGCACCCACAACCTGAAGAACATCAATCTCGACTTGCCGCGTCACAAGCTGATCGTGATTACTGGCCTGTCCGGTTCAGGAAAATCGTCCCTCGCATTCGACACGCTCTATGCAGAAGGCCAACGGCGTTACGTCGAAAGCCTGTCTGCTTATGCCCGGCAATTCCTGCAACTGATGGAAAAACCCGACGTCGATCTGATCGAAGGGCTTTCTCCCGCGATTTCCATCGAGCAAAAAGCGACATCGCACAATCCGCGCTCCACCGTCGGCACGGTCACTGAAATCCACGATTACCTGCGCCTGCTATACGCGCGGGTCGGCACGCCGTATTGCCCGGACCACGACATTCCCCTTGAAGCGAAAAGCATTTCGCAGATGGTGGACGCGGCGCTGGCCTTGCCGGAAGACACCAGGCTGATGATCCTCGCGCCGGTGGTGGTAGACCGCAAAGGCGAACACGCTGAGCTGTTCGAAGCCATGCAGGCACAGGGCTTCATTCGCTTCCGGATTCGCTCGGGTGGCGGTGCCGCGCACGAAGGCGTGGCAAAAATCTACGAAATCGACTCGCTGCCAACGCTGAAGAAAAACGACAAGCATTCAATTGATGTCGTCGTCGACCGGCTCAAAGTGCGCCCCGACATGAAGCAGCGCCTGGCCGAATCGTTCGAAACCGCGCTGCGCCTGGCCGAAGGCCGTGCCATTGCGCTCGAAATGGACACCGAGCAGTCGTATCTGTTCAGCTCGAAGTTCGCCTGCCCGATCTGTTCGTATTCGCTCCAGGAACTGGAGCCCCGCCTGTTCTCGTTCAACAACCCGATGGGGGCCTGCCCGGAATGCGATGGTCTGGGTCAGATCACCTTCTTCGATCCCAAGCGGGTGGTGGCACATCCATCACTGTCGCTCGCGTCGGGGGCGGTGAAAGGCTGGGACCGGCGCAACCAGTTTTACTTTCAGATGTTGCAAAGCCTCGCCGTATTTTTCGAATTCGACATCGACGCAGCCTTCGAAGATCTCCCCGAAAAAGTGCAGAAAACCTTGCTGTACGGCTCTGGCAAGCAAGCCATCCCGTTTTCGTACATCAACGAGCGAGGCCGCGCGAGCGTGCGCGAGCATGTCTTCGAAGGGATCATCCCGAACCTGGAGCGGCGCTACCGCGAAACTGATTCGTCGGCGGTCCGCGAAGAGCTCGCCAAATACCAGAACAACCAGCCCTGCCCAGCCTGCGACGGCACCCGCCTGCGCCGCGAGGCGCGCTTTGTGCGGATTGGCTCTGGCGACAGCGCGCGCGGCATCTTCGAAATCAGCGGCCAGCCTCTGCGGGCAGCGCTGGGATATTTCCAGACACTGCGGCTGGAAGGCTCGAAACGCGATATCGCTGACAAAGTCGTCAAGGAAATCATTGCGCGCCTGAGCTTTTTGAATAACGTCGGGCTCGATTACCTGTCACTCGACCGCAGCGCAGAAACCCTCTCCGGTGGCGAAGCACAGCGCATCCGGCTGGCCTCGCAGATCGGCTCCGGCCTGACTGGCGTGATGTACGTGCTAGATGAGCCCTCCATTGGCTTGCACCAGCGCGACAACGACCGCCTGATTCAAACCCTCAAGCACTTGCGTGACCTCGGCAACTCGGTGATCGTCGTCGAGCACGACGAAGACATGATCCGCATGGCGGACTACGTGGTCGACATGGGGCCAGGCGCGGGCGAACACGGCGGCCAGATCATCGCCGAAGGCACGCCCGGTGAAGTCCAGGCCAATCCCAATTCAGTCACCGGGAAATACCTGTCGGGCACGCTCGATATTGCCTGCCCGGACACCCGCACGGCACCGGACGAACGACGTCTGCGCATCATCGAAGCGCATGGCAACAACCTGCAACGCGTCACTCTCGATCTGCCGGTAGGCCTGCTGACCTGCGTGACTGGCGTCTCGGGCTCAGGCAAGTCAACGCTCATCAACGACACGCTGTATCACGCGGTCTCGCATCACCTGTATGGCTCATCCGCTGAGCCCGCCCCGTATGAAGCCATCGAAGGCCTCGAACATTTCGACAAGGTCATCAACGTCGATCAGTCGCCTATCGGCCGCACCCCACGTTCAAACCCGGCAACCTATACCGGCCTGTTCACGCCGATCCGCGAGCTGTTCGCCAGCGTGCCAGCCGCCAAGGAGCGAGGTTACGATCCAGGGCGCTTCTCGTTCAACGTTAAGGGTGGCCGCTGCGAATCATGCCAGGGCGATGGCGTGCTGAAAGTTGAGATGCACTTTCTGCCTGATGTTTACGTGCCGTGCGATGTCTGCCACGGCAAGCGCTATAACCGCGAAACGCTGGATGTGCAGTACAAGGGCAAGAACATCAGCGAAGTGCTCGATCTGACCGTCGAAAATGCGTATGAATTCTTCAAGCCGGTCCCGGTGGTGGCGCGCAAGCTCAAAACACTGCTCGACGTCGGCCTGGGTTACATCCGTCTTGGGCAATCCGCCACGACGTTATCGGGTGGCGAAGCGCAGCGGGTCAAACTTTCGCTGGAACTGAGCAAGCGTGACACGGGTCGCACACTCTATATCCTCGACGAGCCCACCACTGGCCTGCATTTTCATGACATCGCACTGCTGCTCGAAGTGATTCACCGGCTGCGCGACCAGGGCAACACGGTCGTCATCATCGAACACAATCTCGACGTCATTAAAACCGCCGACTGGGTGATTGATCTGGGCCCAGAAGGCGGCGCTGGCGGTGGCCAGATCATTGCCCAGGGCTCCCCGGAGCAAGTAGCGCAATCAAAGGCCAGTTTTACCGGCGCTTATCTGGCAACGCTGCTCAAACGTAGCGCCAGCCGCAGCCGGTAGCCCCGCCCCCTAGCCTGGAGATAAAACCATTCATGACCCGGCATCACGACACTCCCGACGAGGCCACCGGCCAGGCCTCTGCGCCGCGCCCGGTCAGACTGACTAGCGACATGAGCCTGCCCGCGTTATCAGCCGTCGAAACCGGCAGCTATGTGCTGATGCTGGGCGCTATGTGGGCGGTTTTGCATATGCGGCTGCTGGGCGCGTTGCTGGCCGGGTTGCTGGTCTATCAACTGGTGCACACCATGGCACCCTCGATCGAAAAACACATGTCGAGCCAGCGGGCCCGCTGGCTGTCGGTCGTGCTGCTGTCCGTGCTGATCGTCGGTTCGCTAACGGGCCTCACGCTCGGCATCATCCAGCATTTCGAAAACGACGTGCCCAGCGTGCAAAAGCTGCTGAATCAGGCGATGCAACTGGTTGACCAGGCGCGCGAACAATTGCCAGAGTTCATCACCACCTATCTGCCGGTCGACACCGAGCAGATGAAGCTAAAGGCCGCCGAGCTGATGCATGCGCACGCCAACCAGCTGCAGCAAGGCGGCAAAAACGCCGCACGCATCTTCACCCATGTCCTGATCGGGATGATTATTGGCGCGATTATCGCCATCACCGGACATCGCCACTCGCAACGGCTGCCGCTGTCCACTGCATTGATCGCGCGCATCAGCCGCTTTGCCGATGCGTTTCGCCGCATCGTGTTTGCCCAGGTCAAGATTTCGGCGATCAACGCGACCTTCACCGGCGTCTTCCTGCTGGTGCTGCTGCCGCTGTTTCATGCGCCGTTGCCGCTCTCCAAGACGCTGGTGCTCATCACCTTCATCGTTGGCCTGCTGCCGGTGCTCGGCAACCTGATCTCCAACACGCTGATCGTCGCGGTCGCGCTCTCGGTGAGCTTTCCGGCCGCGATCACCTCGCTCGTGTTTCTGGTGCTGATTCATAAGCTCGAATACTTCCTGAATGCGCGCATCGTGGGCGGACAGATCGAAGCCCGTACATGGGAGCTGCTGGTAGCGATGCTGGTCATGGAAGCGACCTTCGGCATTCCAGGCGTGATCGCAGCGCCAGTGTTTTACGCGTATATCAAGCGCGAACTGATCTACCT
The DNA here is from genome assembly GCF_009455625.1 of Paraburkholderia bonniea. Lineage (NCBI taxonomy): Bacteria > Pseudomonadati > Pseudomonadota > Betaproteobacteria > Burkholderiales > Burkholderiaceae > Paraburkholderia > Paraburkholderia bonniea. Next base: position 2,949,619 of record NZ_QPEQ01000001.1, read on the forward strand.
GCGACTGGTCTAGCGCCCCACCCGCACTACATTGCATGGCGAAAAAAAACTGCATGCCTCACGGCATGCAGTTTTTTTGTTGCCCAGCCCCAAGGGGGCCAACCCCAAATCTGCGCTCAGCGAAACACGACCGTCTTGCTGCCATTCAGCACGATGCGATGCTCAACATGCCATTTAACGGCCCGCGCCAGCGTCACACATTCGACATCGCGGCCAATCGCCGTGAGCTGCTCCGGCGTCATGCTGTGATCGACCCGCTCCACTTCCTGCTCGATGATCGGGCCTTCATCGAGATCGGTGGTGACGTAATGCGCGGTGGCACCAATCAGTTTCACGCCACGATCAAACGCCTGGTAATACGGCTTGGCGCCTTTGAAACTCGGCAAAAACGAATGGTGAATATTGATCGCGCGGCCCGCCAGCTGCTCGCATAACTGTGGCGACAAGATCTGCATGTAACGCGCCAGCACCACCAGATCAGCCTGCTGCTCGCGGATCACCTCCAGCACACGCGCTTCTTGCGCGGCTTTATCTTGAGCGTCTGAGGTGCCTAGCGGGAAATGATGGAACGGAATGTTATAGCTCGCGGCAAGCTGATAAAAATCCTTGTGGTTCGAAATAATCGCAGGGATCTCAATCCCCAGTTGGCCCGTGCTATAGCGAAACAGCAAATCGTTCAGGCAATGGCCAATCTTCGACACCATGATGACAACGCGTGGCTTCGTGTTCGCGTCATGTAGCTCCCAGCGCATGCCAAACGGCTCAGCCAGCACGCTGAAAGCACGGCGCAACGCGTCAAGCCCGGGGTCTCCGCCCACCTGCTGAAAATGCACCCGCATGAAAAACTCGCCCGTATGGCTGTCGCCAAACTGTGCGGAATCAAGAATATTGCTGCCACGTTCGAACAAAAAGCCCGATACCGCGTGCACGATGCCGGGCCGGTCAGCGCACGACAATTTGAGAATAAAACTGTGATCGGTCGACATGACCTGGGTAACTCCCTTCTATCTAATCTGTAACTAATCGAATTTCAAACGACGGCGGCTCGAACAAGTGCGCGATTTCCGCGCCAGCCGTGCCATCCATCCAGCCTCGGCGCAGCAGGCAATCCAGTGTTGCGAGGCTAGCGTCCACGGTCATCGCACCCACCTCAATCCAGCGCACCACCTCATCAATTTGTGCCAGTTGGTGCCCAGCCACTTCGCCATCCTGATTGCGCGGCGTAAAGCACGCAGGCATCGCAAGGTCGTAGACAAAAACCTGCTCGAACTGGGTTCCCTCCGGCAAGCACTGCAGCACATGCACCGTGCGCCCTGCTACCGCTTGCGCCGCGAGGTCTGCGGCGATGCCCGCTTCTTCCCAGCACTCCTTGACCAGCGTGGCTCGCGCATCCAGGCCCCAGCCAATGCCGCCCGCCACCACGTTATCCAGCATGCCAGGATCAGTCGCCTTGGTGTCACTGCGGCGGGCAATCCACATTTGAGGCGCACCAGCGGCGCATTCTACGATGCCGTTCAAATGCACCGCATACGTCAACGTCCCGAAAAAGCGCGACGCCGCGCGTTCGATAAACGCCAGCGGCGGGGCATCAAAGGCATTGCGAATCGCGTAAATTTCATCGCGCCAGCCGCTGATCCGGCCTTCCGCCGCCAAGGCCGCAATCACCACCGCTAGAGCCGCACTGCGCCGCTCCACCGTATCGAGCGCGGGCACGAGGCTCACGTGCTGAGCCTCCAGCGCAAACACATCCGGCCAGCGTGCCAGCAACGGCACATCCGCCAGGCGAATCCAGCCAACCGGCTGCTTAGCGATCCAGAACCGCTGATGCAAATCAGCGTCGAAACGGCGCGCGAGTGTCACGCAAGGCAAAGTCATCAGCACTCCAGCAATCCCGGTTAAAGCCTCCAGCGAGGGCGAAGGCACCGCTCAGTCACGCAACGCGACACGAAGGCCCAGCGCGATAAACGTCACACCCGCCAGACGGTCGAGCCACAGCCCAGCACGCGGGCGGCGCTTAAGCCACGCACCGATCATCCCCGCCCCCACCCCGAATAGCGAGAACACCACGAACGCCTGCAGCATGAACAATCCACCCAGTTCGAGCATCTGCAGCGTGACGCTATGCCCGCTATGAGGATCAACGAACTGCGGCAAAAACACGACGAAGAACAGCGTCACCTTCGGATTCATCATGTTGCCAAGCACGCTCTGGCGAAAAATCGAGCCCAATGGCTGCGTCGGACGCTGATGCGCTGCTGCCAGCCCATGGCTGCGCAATGCCTTGATCCCGATCCAGATGAGATACGCGCCACCCGCCAGCTTGATCGCCTGAAACGCCAGCGGCGAAGCACGCAATAACGCGGCTACACCGAGTGCGGCGAGCAGCGTATGAAAAATCACACCAGCGGCAAAACCCGCAGCAGCGGCGAGACCCGCCGCCCGGCCTTGCGCAATACCGCGTGCAAGCACCTGCATGTTGTCGGGGCCAGGCGCTACGGTTACCGCCAGTGACGCGGCTAAAAAAAGCAGAAAGTTCGGCATGTTGAGAATTGGCTTGAATGTGGCAGACACGAAGAAGCTGCGGTGGCTGCCGGGAGGCAAGCGATGAAACAAGCAATGAACCAGGCGGCGGACTAACGTGCTATCACGATCCAGCGAGGCTCGGAGTCCTGCTGACCCAGATAACGCTAATGCCCGCCAAACTCTGTCACCGTGTACAACGGCAACCCCGCCGCACGTAGCAAACGCGAGCCGCCTAGTTCAGGCAGATCAATAATCGCCGCGCCTTCGATCACCACGGCCCCCAACTGTTCCAGCACAATCTTGCCCGCCATCATCGTGCCGCCGGTGGCGATCAGGTCATCGACAATCACCAGGCGGTCCCCGGGCGCACACGCGTCCTCATGAACCTCGACGGTGGCCGTGCCGTATTCCAGTTGATAAGACTGGGCCACGGTCCGGTAGGGCAGCTTGCCCGCCTTACGGATCGGGATAAATCCAAGATTCAGTTCATACGCGAGAATCGGCCCGATGATGAAGCCGCGAGCATCCAGCCCCGCCACCGCATTCAGCCCCGCGCCAAGATAGCGCTGCACGAACAGGTCAATTAGCACCCGCAGCGACTTCGGGTCTTGCAGCAACGGCGTGATATCGCGGAACTGCACCCCAGGCTGAGGCCAGTCAGGCACCGTGCGAATCCGGCTCTTGATAAACCCTGCTGCATCACAGGGTGCGCCAGCAGATGTGTTGGACATCGTGTCCGTCCTTTTTTGATTACTGAATTGACCCAGCTGGATTGGCCCAGTCAGACACGGGCAGAGCACCGCACGCTGGGCTCATGCAGCGGCTGCGCCTGAGCCCGCGCGCCGCTGCTTCAAAAGACGCTCTTCGGCGCTTGCCAGCGCCTCTGGCAAGCCACGCAGCACCACGATATCGCTCGCCCGCAGCTTCGTCGCCGGGTCCGGCTCGACGCCGCGAATGCCATGACGCCGGATCGCCGTCACTTCGACGCCCCGGCCAAACAGTCCCAGTTCGGCCAGCGTATGGCCAACCGCATCCGAATTTTCATCAACGGGCACCGATTGCAGCCGCACCTGTTCGTGGCCGTCATCGTCATCCGAATCATCGGCACCATGAAAGTAACCGCGCAGCAAGCTATAGCGTTCATCGCGCATTTCTTCGACACGCCGCACCACACGCCGCATCGGCACCCCCATCAGCACCAGCGTGTGCGACGCCAGCATCAGGCTGCCTTCGACAATCTCCGGAATCACTTCAGTCGCACCCGCCGCCAGCAAACGGTCCAGATCGGCGTCGTCCACCGTACGCACGATCACCGGCAGCGTCGGCTCAAGCTCATGAATGTTGTGCAGCACGCGCAGAGCAGAAGGCGTATTGGCATAAGTGATCGCCACCGTCGCGGCGCGATGAATACCGGCTGCGAGGAGCGACTCGCGCCGCCCTGCATCGCCATACACCACTGATTCACCCGCAGCCGCGGCCGCGGCCACCCGATCCGGGTCGAGATCGAGCGCGACATATGACAAGCCCTCGTGCTCCAGCATGCGCGCCAGATTCTGCCCCGCCCGCCCATAGCCGCAAATAATCACGTGACCGCTTTGCTTGAGGCTTTGCGTGGCGATGCGCGTCATTTGCAGCGATTGCTGCATCCATTCAGTGGACGACAGCCGCAGCACGATACGATCAGCGTTTTGAATCAGGAAGGGCGCGGCCAGCATCGACAGCAGCATCGCCGCCAGAATTGCCTGGAGCAAAGTCGCATCGACCAGATGCTTGTCGAGAATCAGGTTCAGCAGCACGAAACCAAACTCACCGGCTTGCGCCAGCCCAATGCCGGTGCGCATCGCCACGCCAGGCGAAGCGCCGAACAGACGCGACAAGCTGGTAATCATCACCAGCTTGAGCAGCATCGGGCCAATCAGAAAACCCAGCACGATCAGCGGATGCTCCACCACTACACGCGGATTGAGCAGCATCCCGGTAGTGATAAAAAAGAGCCCCAGCAGGACGTCCCGAAACGGCTTGATGTCTTCTTCAACCTGATGCCGGTAAGGCGTTTCGGCAATCAGCATGCCTGCAATAAACGCGCCAAGCGCCAGCGACAAGCCAAATTTCTCAGTAATGAACGCGGTGCCCAGAGTGACCAGCAGCAGATTCAGCGTGAATAGCTCCTGCGACCGGCGCCGCACCACCACGTTGAACCAGCGCGTCATGAAACGCTGGCCGACGATCAGCAGCACCGTCAGCGCGATCACAATTTTCATCGCCGCCAGGCCCAGCGATTCGACCAGATGCTTTGAATCACTGCCGAATGCCGCAATCACGATCAAAAGCGGCACTACGGCCAGATCCTGAAACAGCAACACGCCAAAAATATTGCGGCCATGCTCCGTTTCAATTTCGAGCCGCTCCGCGAGCATCTTGCTGACAATCGCCGTCGATGACATCGCCATCGCACCGCCCAGCGCGATGCTCGCCTGCCAGGTGATATGCACCCAGCGCTCCAGCACAAAGCCGAGCGCCACCGCCACTGCAATGGTGCCAAGCACCTGCATCAGGCCCAGGCCAAACACCAGCCGGCGCATCGAACGCAGCTTCGCCAGCGAAAACTCCAGCCCAATGGAGAACATCAGAAACACCACGCCGAATTCGGCCAGATTCTGTGCGCCCGCCGAATCGGGGATCAGTCCAAGCGCATGTGGCCCCACAACGATCCCCACGGTCAGATAACCGAGCATCGGTGGCAAATTCAGATAACGGAACAGTACGACGCCTGCTACTGAGGCCAGCAGCAAAAACAGCGTCATTTCGAGGGGGGAAATCATCAGAGACAAGCGTCCTCATTCGTCAGCGGAACCGCGGCGCACCAAGCATTTACACGCTCAGGCAAGAGGCCGGCGAAGGCTGCAACCAAGCCCCGGCGGGCTGGCGCGGCGAACAAACGCCTTTGTTATACTCCGCGAATGATAGCGAAAATCAATGGCGACCGGGCATTAGCGCTCGCGCGCGAGGTACTGGACATCGAAGCCGACGCCGTGCGCGCGCTTCGTCATCAACTTGACGACGGCTTTGTCGAAGCCATCGAATTCATTCTGCAATGCCGGGGCCGAGTCGTCGTTTCCGGCATCGGAAAATCCGGCCATATCGCCCGCAAACTGGCCGCCACCCTTGCCAGTACAGGCACCCCCGCCTTTTTCGTTCATCCGGCAGAAGCCAGCCACGGCGACCTCGGGATGGTCACCTCCGACGACGTGTTTATCGCGCTCTCCAATTCAGGCGAATCAGAAGAGCTGATCGCCATCTTGCCGCTCATCAAACGCCTCGGTGCGAAGCTGATCGCCATCACTGGCCGGCCCGCGTCGAGTCTCGCCCAGCTAGCCGATGTTCATTTGAATGCAGGCGTGGCCAAAGAAGCCTGCCCGCTCAATCTCGCGCCCACCGCCAGCACCACGGCAGCGCTTGCGCTGGGCGACGCGCTGGCGGTCGCCGTGCTCGACGCCCGCGGCTTTGGTGCTGACGATTTCGCCCGCTCGCATCCAGGCGGCGCACTCGGTCGCCGCCTGCTGACCTACGTGCGCGACGTGATGAGAACTGGCGAAGAACTTCCGCATGTCACCCCCACCACCTCGCTACGCGACGCGCTATTCCAGTTGACCGCCAAGCGCATGGGCATGACCGCGATCGTCGACCACGACCAGCGCGTGCTGGGCATCTTCACCGATGGCGACCTGCGCCGGGTGCTGGAGCGCAGCGGCGACTTCCGCGAGTTACCTATTAGCGCAGTGATGACCCCAAGTCCCCGCACGATTAGCCCAGACCAGCTTGCCGTCGAAGCGGTCGAACTGATGGAACGCCACCGCGTCAACCAGGTGCTGGTCACCGACGAAGCCGGAAAGCTGATCGGCGCACTCAACATGCATGACCTGTTTTCGAAGAAGGTGATCTGATGGCCCCCTCCACGCTGACCGCCACCGGCCGCGCAAGCCAGGTGAAGCTGATGATTTTTGACGTCGATGGCGTCTTCACCGATGGCGGACTGTTATTCACGGCCGACGGCGACACCATGAAGTCGTTCAATTCGCTCGACGGCCATGGCGTGAAAATGCTGCACAGCGTCGGCATTAAAACGGCCATCATCACCGGACGCGAATCAGGCATCGTCGCCGCGCGGGCACGCGAACTAGGCCTTACCTATTTGTACCAGGGCGTTCACGATAAAACGCTCGCGTATGCCGATCTGCTCAAACAAGCCAAGGTCACGTCCGAACAATGCGGCTATATGGGCGACGACTGGCCTGATCTCGCGGTGATGCTCAAGGTCGGCTTCGCCGCCGCCCCAGCCAATGCGCATCCTGAAGTCAGCGCCCGGGCCCATTGGGTCAGCGAGGCTCGCGGCGGCCACGGCGCCGTGCGCGGCGTGTGCGATGTGCTGCTGCGAGCCCAGCAGCACTACGACACGCTGCTACAGCGTGCCTGCGGAGACTGAACGGATGGTCCCGTTTCGTCTGACTTCGCTCCTGCCGCTCGTGGCAATGGCAGCACTAGCTGGCATCACATGGTGGCTGCTCCAGGCGACGCTACCCGTCCCGAATGAAGGCATCGCCAAGCCTAAAACCCACACCCCGGATTATTTTGCCGACAACTTCTCTGTGTCAGAGCTCGATCAATCGGGCGCAACGCAATACCGCCTGACAGCCACCCATCTCGTCCATTACGAAGACGATGAAATCAGCGACCTGACCAACCCGGCACTCCGCGCGTTCCAGCCCGGCAAGCCAATCGTCACAGCGACCGCGTTACGCGGCACCATCAACGGTGATGGCTCGATTGTCGACCTGTACGACAACGCACGGATCGTGCGCGCACCCGGCAACGGCGACCCGCAGATGCAGGCCGACTCAGCGCATTTCCGTGTCCTCACGAATGACGATGTGATCGAGACAGAAAAGCCGGTTAAACTTCAGCGCGGCTTGTCAGTCATGACGGCCAGCGGCATGAACTACAACAACGTCACCCGGGAAATGCGCCTCTTCGGCAACGTAAAGGGCTCGATTGCCGCGTCCGACGGCAGCCCCGCCAAGCAACCCGGGTAATCCACTCCAGGCGTTAATGCACGACTCAAGCATGAATTCACACACCCGTTTCGCCGCCCGTCGCGCGTGCGCGCTGAATGCCTGCCGCACTACGCTGGCGGCGCTGGCACTGACCCTGGCGCTTCCGCTCACCGGTCTTGCGCCGTCCGCGCACGCGGAGCGCGCCGACAAAGACAAACCACTGAACATCGAAGCAGACAACATGACCTATGACGATCTGAAACAGATCAACATCTTCACCGGGCATGTAGTCGCAACCAAAGGCACGATCATCATCAAGGGCGACCGGGTCGAAGTCTCCCAGGACCCGCAGGGCTACCAGTACGCAACCAGCACCGCAAGCGGCAACAATCTCGCCTACTTCCGCCAGAAACGCGATGGCGTTGACGAATACATCGAGGGCGATGCCCAGCGCATTGATTACGACGGCAAACGCGACCTCACCACGCTGACCACCCGCGCGACGGTGCGACGCCTGCAAGGCCAGTCAACGCTGATGGACCAGGTGCACGGCAGCGTCATTACTTACGACGGCCAGAACGACTTCTACACGGCCAAGGCAGGCAAGGATGTCGCCGGACCGGGCAACCCGAACGGCCGCGTGCGCGCCATGCTATCGCCGCGCAATGGCGGCCCCGCCCCCCTAAACGGCACACCCGCCACACTCACGCCATCGCGCCAGTTGCAGAGCCAAGGATCGACCCTGCCGTGAACACTCCGCTCCCTAACCGCAAGCCCGTGGGCACCAGTAGCTCGCTGGTGGTACGCAACCTGAAAAAACGCTACGGCTCGCGCACCGTCGTCAAAGATGTGTCACTCGACGTAAAAAGTGGCGAAGTCGTCGGCCTGCTCGGACCGAACGGCGCGGGCAAAACCACTTCGTTTTACATGATCGTGGGGCTGGTGCCACTGGATGGCGGCGAAATCGACCTGGACGGCAAGTCGATCAGCCTGCTGCCCATTCACAAACGCGCGGCACTCGGGCTGTCATATCTGCCACAGGAAGCATCCGTTTTTCGCAAGCTGACTGTTGAGGACAACATCCGTGCCGTGCTGGAGCTGCAACACGAAGACAACGGCAAACGGCTCGCCAAAGAAACCATCACGGATCGCGTCGAAGCGCTGCTCGATGAGCTGCAGATTTCGCACCTGCGCGAAAACCCGGCGCTGTCGCTATCGGGAGGCGAGCGCCGCCGGGTCGAAATCGCTCGCGCACTGGCAACCAACCCCAGCTTCATCCTGCTTGATGAACCCTTTGCTGGTGTCGATCCCATTGCCGTGCTGGAAATTCAGAAAATCGTCCGCTTTCTAAAGCAGCGCAATATCGGCGTACTCATTACCGACCACAATGTGCGCGAAACGCTCGGCATCTGCGATCACGCATACATCATTAGCGATGGCAGCGTGCTTGCTGCGGGCGCACCCAGCGAGATCATCGAAAACGAGAACGTCCGGCGCGTCTATCTGGGCGAACACTTCCGGATGTAAGCCGCATCGCTGTCAGGCCTGCTGCATCAGGTCTGACAGCGACTCCCGCCAGGTTAACGCACAACGCTGCACACCCCCTCACCCGCTTCCTGATTAGCAAAAACCCTAAGTACGCCCCCGTATTTTTAGGGCTGCCGCAGGTATCGCGGCCATGGCAAACTCATTACAATGAGTCACAACCTGCCATGAAAGCTAGCCTCCAACTCCGCCTCTCCCAGCATCTTGCGCTGACTCCCCAACTGCAGCAGTCCATTCGGCTGCTGCAGTTGTCTACGCTTGAACTTCAGCAAGAAGTCGCCACGGCGATTGCACAAAACCCCCTGCTTGAAAACGAAGACGACTGGATCGCCAGTCCATTGCGCGTGGCAGCAGACGGCTCGCTCATCACCCAGACACGCAATAGCACCCAGTCCGAAACCAGCGCTCACTCGCCATCAACCTCTGCCACCGGCACCGAACGCGAACCCAGCGAGCCGCAAGGCGTTGACGAATACAACGGTCTTGCTGCCGACAGCGCGGATGCCAGCCAATGGAATCTCGACGACTACGGCCGCTCTGGCAACGCATCCGCCGATGACGACCTGCCACCGCTTCAGGTGCACGAATCCGGCACATCGTTGCGCGATCATCTGCTCGCGCAACTGTGCGTGACCCAGGCCAGCCCGCGCGACCGGGCGCTCGTCACCTTCCTGATCGAATCGCTCGATGACGATGGCTATCTCACCGCGACACTCGAAGAAATCCAGGCAGATTTGCCTGAAGAACTTGAAGTCGATGCGGATGAACTAAAAACTGCACTCTCATTACTGCACAGCTTTGATCCTGTGGGAGTGGGCGCACGCTCTGCGGCAGAGTGCCTCCGGCTGCAATTGCTCCGGCTGGACACATCGCCCACCCGCACACTTGCGCTCGAAATTGTCGACCACCATTTAGAGTTGCTTGCGGCACGCGACTTCATCCGGCTGCGCAAACACCTGAAAGCCAGCGACGACGAACTGCGTGACGCACATGCGCTGATCCGCTCGCTTGAACCCTTTCCTGGTGCGATGTATGGCAAGACCGAAGCAGACTACGTCGTGCCTGATGTGCTGGTACACAAAACGGCTCAAGGATGGCGTGCGGAACTCAATCCAGAGGTCATGCCGAAACTGCGCATCAATAATCTGTACGCCAATATTCTGCGCAACAACCGCAGCGATCCTGGCAGCGGCTCGCTGCGCCAGCAGCTTCAGGAAGCCCGCTGGCTCATCAAGAATATCCAGCAAAGATTCGACACTATTCTGCGTGTAGCGCAAGCCATTGTTGAACGCCAGAAGAGCTTTTTCATGCACGGTGAAATTGCCATGCGGCCCTTGGTTTTGCGAGAAATTGCTGATACGCTGGGGCTACACGAGTCGACGGTCTCGCGTGTCACTACAGGCAAGTACTTGCTTACTCCTTTCGGCACACTTGAGTTCAAGTACTTCTTCGGATCACACGTTTCGACCGACACCGGGGGCGCAGCGTCTTCCACAGCCATACGCGCACTCATCAAGCAACTGATAGGAGCGGAAAACCCCACCACCCCTCTTTCAGACAGCCGCATAGCCGAACTGCTGGCAGAACAGGGTTTCGTCGTTGCCCGACGCACTGTGGCCAAATACCGCGAAACCCTCAAAATCCCAGCCGTCAGCCTGCGCAAATCTCTGTAGCCCGCTGCACATGTGGCGGGCATTTTCCGGCCGAACCCTGTTTGGGTTGCACAGGCTGGTCGATCGGGTTCACCAGTGCACGATTTGCTGGCACCTGAACCAATCGGCTAGTACTGCTTCCTGATCAGGACCACGCGGCTACTCGTTTGGAGAAGTACTATGAATCTGCAGATCAGTGGACACCATCTCGAAGTAACGCCTGCGTTGCGCGAATACGTGATCGCCAAGCTGGACAGAGTGCTAAGGCACTTCGATCAGGTGATCGATGGCAGTGTGGTCCTCTCGGTCGACAATCATAAGGAAAAGGAAAAAAGGCAGAAGGTTGAAGTCAATCTTCATCTGAAAGGCAAGGATATTTTTGTCGAAAGCGCCGAGGGCGACATGTACGCGGCAATTGACTTGGTCATCGACAAACTTGACCGGCAAGTGATTCGTCACAAAGACCGGCTGCAAGGCCATCAACATGAAGCGATCAAGCACCAGCCGCTGGCCCCGCAGATCGAAACTCCACCGCAGTAAGCCTTTTACCCGGGTCAATCCGGGTTGTAGCCAAACCGCCCTGATGGGCGGTTTTTAATTTCCGGCCAACTCCGGCCAACTTATTCATACCGGCAGCAACCCGGCTCACAAAACGAAATCAACCAGCAAGTGAAGCGCAATCCTCATCAAGCATGCACCGCACATACCCGCGCTGCACTATAATGGCCCGTTATTAACTGGTTACTCAGTCGGACTTCACTGATTTCGGACTCCGCCACACACCGCCGTGATGCCCCTGTAGAGAATGGAACGCCACTCAAATCCCACCGAGAGGAAGACTCAGGCCTCGTTCTCGCCTGCCAACATGAATCGTTTAGCCAAATTTCTTCCCCTTGAAAACGTCCTCGTTGGGCTATCAGTCACCAGCAAGAAACGCGTCTTCGAGCAAGCAGGCCTGATTTTCGAAAATCAGAACGGTATCGCCCGCAGCACGGTCACTGACAATCTCTTTGCGCGTGAGCGCCTCGGATCAACAGGGCTCGGCGAAGGTGTTGCCATTCCGCATGGCCGGATCAAAGGGCTAAAACATCCACTCGCGGCATTTGTCCGTCTCGATGCCCCCATCCCGTTCGAGTCGCCCGATGGCCAGCCCGTCTCTCTCCTGATTTTTCTGCTCGTCCCTGAGCAATCCACGCAGCAGCACCTTGAAATTCTGTCTGAGATAGCCCAGTTGCTATCCGACCGGGACACGCGTGAGCATCTGCAAACAGAAGAAAACCGCGAAACCTTGCATCGCCTGCTCACACAATGGCAACCCTGATGCATTGACGCTGGCCCGAGGCCAGCGTGGCTGCCAGGCTGCATAGCGCAACACAACGGCGGCGCCCGTGCCCCCTTCTGCGGTGCCACCCGGCGCGCTGTCCACACTGGAGTCACGGCATTCATGGATACGTCCAGCATCAACGCCCAAAGCATTTTCGACGACAACGCCTCCACCCTAAAGCTCAGCTGGCTGACTGGGCATGAAGGCTGGGAACGTGGCTTTTCAGCGGAAACCGTCGCCAATGCAACGTCAAGTGCCGATCTCGTCGGCCACCTGAACCTGATTCACCCCAACCGTATTCAGGTATTGGGTGAAGCCGAAATCGACTACTACCAGCGTCAATCCGAAGAAGACCGCTCACGCCATATGGCCGAGCTGATCGCACTTGAGCCACCGTTTCTGGTGGTAGCCGGTGGCGTCACCACACCGCCTGAACTGGTGCTGCGTTGCACTCGCTCATCCACCCCGCTCTTTACCACGCCGATGTCCGCGGCAGCAGTAATCGACAGCCTGCGGCTTTATATGTCCCGCATTCTGGCACCACGCGCCACGCTACACGGCGTGTTTCTCGACATTCTGGGAATGGGCGTGCTGCTGACAGGCGACTCCGGCCTCGGCAAAAGTGAACTAGGGCTGGAGTTAATCAGTCGTGGCCACGGGCTCGTCGCCGACGACGCCGTCGATTTCGTGCGCTTAGGGCCCGATTTTGTCGATGGCCGCTGCCCGCCGCTGCTGCAAAACCTGCTCGAAGTGCGCGGCTTGGGGCTACTCGACATCAAGACGATCTTCGGCGAAACCGCCGTGCGTCGCAAAATGAAACTGAAACTGATCGTGCAGCTCGTCCGCCGCCCGGACGGCGAATTTCAGCGCTTGCCTCTGGAAAGCCAGACAGTCGATGTACTCGGCTTGCCAATTAGCAAGGTAACGATCCAGGTCGCGGCCGGGCGCAATCTCGCAGTGCTAGTCGAGGCCGCAGTCCGCAATACCATCCTGCAGTTGCGCGGCATCGACACCTTGCGCGACTTCATGGATCGCCAGCGCCTTGCAATGCAAGATCCTGACAGCCAGTTTCCGGGCAAGCTCATTTGAGCAGAAACATCCCGGGTAGCTGTATCGCATGCCCATGGCCAAAGACCTGATGCTATGATGAAACGAACTGGGTCCACGATTCCATGCGCATTATTCTGATCACCGGCATTTCCGGCTCGGGCAAATCCGTCGCACTCAATGCGCTCGAAGATGCGGGCTATTACTGCGTCGACAATTTACCCCCGCGCTTTCTGCCTCAACTCGCCACCTATCTCGCTGACGCGGGGCAAGAACGCCTCGCCGTCGCAATCGACGCCCGCTCAAGCGCCTCCCTCGACGAAATGCCCGCGATGATCCGCGATCTTTCGGGCAGGCATGATGTCCGCGTGCTGTTTTTAAACGCCAGCACACAATCGCTGATTCAACGTTTCTCTGAAACACGCCGACGCCATCCACTCTCAGGTTCGACCGCGCACGACGCTGATGTTGGCCTGCTCACCACCCTCGAAGAAGCCATCAACCGTGAACGAGAACTGGTCGCGGGCCTGGCTGAGTTTGGCCATCAAATCGACACCAGCAACTTGCGGGCAAGCGTATTGCGGGCTTGGGTCAGGCGTTTCATTGAACAGGAGCGCAACGGCCTCGCGTTGATGTTCGAATCGTTCGGTTTCAAACGAGGCGTGCCGCTCGACGCTGATTTTGTCTTCGACGTCCGCACGCTCCCCAATCCGTATTACGACCACGAACTACGGCCACTCACCGGGCGCGACCAGCCCGTTATCGACTTCCTCGATGCGCAGCCTGTCGTGCATGAAATGACCGGTGATATTCAGGCTTTCCTCGTCAAATGGCTGCCGCATTTCCGCGACGATAACCGTAGCTATCTGACGGTTGCAATTGGCTGTACCGGTGGCCAGCATCGCTCGGTGTTTATCGCCGAGACACTTGCCGCACGCCTTGCGGACCAGGTCAATGTGATAGTGCGGCACCGCGATGCCCCACTCGACATCAACGAAACGTCAAAACCGCCCACCTGACCCCTTGGGTCGGGCAGCCCTGCCCTTACGCCGTTAACCCAAAGCGTTAAGCCATGATGTTCTCTGCTTCTTCTGTTCTAGCTGACGTACCGCTCTTTCTGCTACAGACGGCGCTGTTCCCTGATGGCCTGCTTCCGCTCAAGGTATTCGAAGCGCGATACATGGACATGGTGCGCCGATGTCTGCGTGAAAAAATGCCGTTCGGCGTCTGCCTGCTGAAGAGCGGCAACGAAATTGCACAGCCCGGTGAGCCCGCCGTTCCGGAAACCATTGGCTGTCTCGCGGAAATCGAGTTGTGTGACGTCGAAACAGTAGGCGTGCTGCTCATCCACACGCGCGGCACACGGCGTTTCCGGCTGCTATCGCACCGCACCGAAGCAGACGGCTTGCTGGTCGGAATGGCTGAACCGCTAGGTGACGACGCCCCGCTCGAAGACAGCGTCCATCTCGCCAAATTCGGTGCCTGTGCGGAAGTACTCGAACGCATCATTGCAGCGCTTCGCACCCACGACCCAGAGCGCCTGCCATTTGCTGAACCCTTCCGCCTCGATGACCCATCATGGGTATCAAATCGTCTTGCAGAAATTCTGCCGGTAACGCCACGTGCCCGGCAAAAATTGATGGAACTGCAAGACGCAGGCGTCCGCATCGAACTAGTGCACCACTACATGCAAAAACATCAACTGCTCTGAGCGTGATTAAGTGGCAAATTAAGCGGCTGATTAAGCAGTTGATTAGAGCGGTCACAACATCGTCACAGCAAAGTTCCCTGTAACCCGTCGAGTAACTTGCGCACTGGTGCGGGCACCCCGTAAGCATCAAGATCACGTAACGCAACCCATGCAGTTGCTTCGTCCGCCAGTTCAGGATGCAGGCCAGCGAAGCGATCCAGCTCAGCCATGCGCGGTTCGATATCCAGCTTGAAATGGGTGAAGGTATGGCTCAGCGAACCCAGCGCGACCACCCCAGCCTGTGCGCCAAAAGCTTGAGCCCGCTCTGCCAGCGCAACCTCATCGGCGGCTTCCGGCAAGCTCCAAAGCCCACCCCAGATCCCGGAAGGCGGTCGTTTTTCCAGCATCACCGTATCGCCATCACGTAGCACCAGCATCCAGGTACGACGTGTCGGCACGGCTTTTTTAGGCTTGGATGCGGGTAGCTCGCGTTGACGGCCACTGGCATGCGCCACGCAATCGCCCGCAAACGGGCAGCGTCCGCAATCGGGCTTGCCTCGCACGCAAAGCGTGGCCCCAAGATCCATCAACCCTTGGGTGTAGGCGCTGACGTCAGCCGGCGCGGACGCAGCAGGTAACAACGATTCCGCCAGAAGCCACAGCGCATTTTCAACCCGCTTCTCGCCAGGGAAACCCTCCACACCGAACACCCGCGTCAACACACGCTTGACGTTGCCATCGAGAATCGTCGCACGCGCCCCGAACGCAAACGATGCGATCGCGGCAGCGGTTGAACGGCCAATGCCGGGAAGTTGCGTCAACGCTTCGACTGACTCGGGAAAAGTGCCGCCATGCTGCTCAACCACGGCCTGGGCGCAGCGATGCAAATTACGCGCACGGGAGTAATAGCCCAGTCCAGCCCACAACGCCATCACGTCATCAAGCGGCGCGGCCGCCAGCGCTTCGACGTCAGGAAAACGCGCCAGAAAACGCGCGTAATACGGCATCACGGTAGCAACCTGGGTCTGCTGCAACATGATCTCCGACAGCCAGATACGGTAAGCGTCGCGTGTGTTTTGCCACGGCAGGTCGTGACGGCCATACTCGCGCTGCCAGGCCACCAGCCGTGGAGAAAAATGGGTAACTAATGATGCAGAGGAAGAAGAGAGCATGGACCGGTCAACGCTGGCAGGTGGGACAAAAATAGGTTGAACGCTGCCCCTGGACGATCTGACGCACCGTTGTGCCGCAGATGCGGCAAGGCAACCCCGCGCGATCATAGACAAAATAGTCGAGCTGAAAATAGCCGCTCGCGCCATCACTGCCAACAAAATCACGCAACGTGCTACCGCCTTTTTCGATTGCGGCGGCCAGCGTCACGCGCACAGCGTCGGCGAGACGCTCATAACGTGCCAGCGAAACCTTTCCAGCGAGTGTCGCTGGCCGGATACCGGCACGAAAAAGGCTCTCGGAAGCATAGATGTTGCCCACCCCGACCACCAGCCCGCCCGCCAGTAACACCTGCTTGACTGACATCGTTCGTCCACGGGTCTGGGCATACATCAGCGCCCCGGAAAACGCTGGCGAGAATGGTTCGACACCCAGCCTGGCAAGCAGAGGATGCGTGAGCACCGCGCCATCCTCACGGGCGTGCCACAGCACAGCACCAAAGCGACGCGGATCACGATAACGCAGCGTGTAATCGTCAAACAGCCAGTCGAGGTGGTCGTGACGCTCAGCCGCAGGTGGCGAGCTCCCATGCAGTATGCGCAACGTCCCGGTCATACCGAGGTGCACGATAAACCAGCCCGAGTCGATTTCAAACAGCAGGTATTTGCCGCGCCGCTCCACCCGATGAATCAGCCGGCCACGCAGAATGTCAGCAAAATCAGGCGGAATCGGCCAGCGCAACGCAGGAATACGCACCTCGACACGTTGAATTCGATGCCCGGCAACATGCGGCTCGATTCCCCGGCGGGTAACTTCAACTTCTGGTAACTCTGGCATATCTAGGCGCTCGGCAACCTGTGGCGATCGAAGAGCGCGTATTGTAGCGAGCGCGTTACAATCGCCCGAAACATTGAACGGATTGCTATGAACTTGTCCTTCGTGAAGCTGCTTACGCAGCGTGCTACCTGTGTGCCACACACCCTTTCTGCGCGCCGGATGCTCAGCGCTTTTGTGCTTGCAGCATGGTCGCTGGCCAGTATGCCCAGCTATGCTCAGGATTCTTCACCGGATAGCGACGACACATCCGCCGCCGTGGCAGAGGGCTCTGGCGTGCTGTCAACCGGCGAAGAAAAAAATCTGCCTGATATCCCGCTATCAGGCCAAATCGTGTTTCAGGTACTCGCCGCTGAAGTAGCGCTACAGCGTGACCAACCCGCCCCCGCCTACCAAACCTACCTCGCGCTCGCGCGTGACACGCACGATCCGCGCATGGCGCAACGCGCAACCGAAATCGCACTGCTCGCACAAAGCCCATCAGATGCGCTCGCGGCCACCCAGCTATGGCAGCAATACGCACCTGATTCAGACCGCGCCACCCAAATCTACGCGTCACTGCTAGTGCTATCCGGCAAACCCGATGATGCCGCTCCGACACTCGCCCGCGAACTGGCCAAGGCCCCGGCCGCCAGCCGCGGCAATGCAATTCTGGCGATGCAGCAACTGCTTTCGCGCGGGCCAAATCACATCGGCGGGCTGCATGTGCTGCAGGATCTGCTGAAAAATGACATGGGCCGCCCGGAAGCCCAGATAGCCATTGCGCGCCAGCAGCTTGCCTCCGACGACGAGCCTGGCGCACGCAAGTCACTCGAACAAGCGCTTGCGCTCAAAGCCGACTATCTGCCCGCTGCGGTCATGCTGTCGCAAATGGGCCCTGAGGCACGCAAGGAAGGCACTGCGGCGCTTGAAGCCTACGTCAGCAAAAACCCCAAATCGCGCGATGGCCGGCTGGCGCTAGCGCAAATTTACCTCTCAGGCGACCGCCTGAGCGACGCTCAAAAGCAGTTCGAGGCCATGCACAAGAACAACGGTGACGACCTCACCGCACTCATGGCACTCGCGCTCATCAAAATTCAGCAACGGAATTATCCGGATGCCCAGGCCTATCTAAAGCAGTACGCACAAAAAGCTGAAAAACTGCCCAATGCTGACCCGGGTCAGGCATATCTCTACCTGGCACAGCTCGCGGCCGAACAAAAAGATGACGCAGCGGCCAGCGAGTGGCTCAACAAAATTTCGCCATCAAGCCCGCAATACATCCCGGCACAAATCACACGCGCCCAGCAATTGGTAGAGCAAAACAAACCGGATGACGCCCGCAAGCTCCTTGCGAGCCTCCAGGCACAGAATCCGCGTGACCAGACGCTGATTGCCCGCACCGACGCCGCCATCCTGTTCGATACAAAGCAATACCCGGAGGCAGAAAAACGCCTTGCCCAGGCCACGGCTGATTTCCCGAACGATCCCGACCTCGCTTACGACTACGCGATGGCCGCCGAAAAAACCGGCCACTACACCACGATGGAAGCGCAGTTGCGCAAGCTGATCCGTACTCAGCCGGGCAATCCACAGGCGTACAACGCATTAGGTTACTCGCTGGCCGATCGCAACGTGCGCCTTGCCGAAGCCAGTGAACTGATAGCCAAAGCGGCCCTGCTGGCCCCGGACGATGCGTTCATCATGGATAGCGACGGCTGGGTCAAGTTCCGGCAAGGCGATCTGACTGGTGCCATCAAGGTGCTGCGCAAAGCGTATGGCACGCGGCCAAATGCAGAAATAGGCGCGCACCTGGGCGAAGTTCTCTGGAAAACCGGGGCAAAAGAAGACGCCCTTGCTGTCTGGCGCGAAGCCCACAAGATCGAGCCCGATAACGACACGTTGGTCAAAACGCTCCAGCGCTTTCAGGTGAAAGATCTTTGATGCGCCTGTCTCGCTGTGCTGGCGCGTTGCGCCGGGTTCGTGCATTCCGGCTAACCCGCGCAGGAATAACGGCAACGGCCGTTATCGCGCTGGCAGGCTGCACCTCATTCAGGTCGCAAGAGCCCACCGCCGCAGACGCGGCCAGCACCATTGCCACACAGACAAACAACGCCCGTCACGGGCGTTTTGCGGTTCAGTACGTTGACCAGAACGGCCAGCAACGTAACGCCTATGGCAATTTCGACTGGCAAGAAACGGACGCAACCGTGACGCTACAGCTCCGCAGCCCGCTCGGACAAACACTGGCCATTGTCACGTCCTCGCCCGCTTCCGCCACGCTTGAGCTGCCCAACCGCCAGCCACTCACCGCAAGCAATGTTGCAGAACTCATGGAAAACGCGCTGGGCTTTGCCTTGCCCGTTGAAGGATTGCGTTACTGGCTGCAACCAGCTCCCGCGCCCACCTCAAGGGCCAGAACCGAAATGGACCCGCACCAGCAGGGGCACATCCGGCAAATCAGCCAGGATGGCTGGACCATCGACTACCTTGCCTACGCTGACGCGCCCACCACTCGCGTGAAACGAATCAACCTGTCGCGCCAGGACCCACCGCTGGCGATCAAACTTGTTCTGGACCAGTAATCTGCCGCCCGCTCAGGGTGCTTTTTTCCCGCGCTTTTCCCCGCTCTTATGACCGAGACTCCGCACTCATTACGCGATTGCCCCGCGCCGGCAAAGCTCAATCTCTTTTTGCATATCACTGGACGCCGGCCGGATGGTTACCACGCACTGCAAACCGTTTTCCAGCTCCTCGACTGGGGCGACACGCTGCACTTCACCCGGCGCCATGATGGCCGCATTACACGTCGCACTGACGTGCCAGGCGTTACCGCTGAACAAGATCTGACCGTGCGTGCCGCGGCCTTGCTGAAACAGCACACAGGAACCACCGCGGGCGTCGAAATCGAAATCGACAAGCGCCTCCCGATGGGCGCGGGCCTTGGCGGTGGCAGCTCCGATGCAGCGACCACCCTGCTGGCATTGAACCGCCTATGGCAACTAGACCTGCCTCGAGAAGTGCTGCAAATGCTGGCGCTCAAACTGGGCGCCGACGTGCCATTTTTTATTTTTGGAAAAAATGCGTTCGCAGAGGGTGTCGGAGAAGCGCTGCAAGCGGTACAATTGCCGCCGCGTTATTTCCTTGTGGTGACGCCAAAGGTTCATGTCCCAACCGCTGCAATTTTCTCCGAAAAATCGTTGACAAGGGACACAAAGCCCATCAGAATTACGGACTTTCTCGGGCAGCAAAGTTTCAGCTCAGCATGGCCAGATCAGTTTGGTCATAACGATATGCAGCGCGTTGTCGCGGAGAAATACGCGGAAGTGGCACAGGGTCTTCAGTGGTTCGACCAGGTTGCCCCAGCAGCACCAGCGCGAATGACCGGGTCCGGCGCAAGTATTTTTGCAACGTACCGCAGTTTTGACGAGGCAAAACTGGTTCAATCCAGGTTACCCGCAGACTGGCAAAGCACGGTCACAGCAAGTTTGGATACACATCCACTCTTTGCTTTCGCAGCATAGTTTCGCTTTATTGGATAGTCCTACGATCCAATAAAGGTCAAAGTTGTGTAGGGGAGTCGCCAAGTTGGTTAAGGCACCGGATTTTGATTCCGGCATTCGAGGGTTCGAGTCCTTCCTCCCCTGCCAAAAATTCTCGCGTTTAATTCTCGCGTTTCTTCGCTCCCCCCCCAGCCAGTAGCAGGTGCATGATGAGCAGCCATGACGGCTTGATGGTTTTTACTGGCAACGCAAATCCTGCGCTGGCACAAGAAGTCGTCAAAATTCTGGGCATCCCCCTCGGCAAGGCAATGGTCAGCCGGTTCTCGGATGGCGAAATTCAGGTTGAAATTCAGGAAAACGTGCGGGGCAAGGATGTATTCGTCCTTCAGTCCACCAGCGCGCCTGCTAACGACAACCTGATGGAACTGATGATTATGGTCGATGCGCTCAAGCGCGCGTCTGCTGGCCGGATCACCGCAGCAATCCCCTACTTTGGTTATGCCCGCCAGGATCGGCGCCCACGCTCAGCGCGTGTTGCGATTTCGGCCAAGGTCGTAGCCAACATGCTGGAAATTGCTGGTGTCGAGCGAATCATCACAATGGATCTTCACGCAGACCAGATCCAGGGCTTCTTTGATATCCCCGTTGACAATATTTACGCGACGCCCGTGTTGCTCGGCGATCTGCGCAAACAAAATTACGAAAACCTGCTGGTAGTTTCGCCTGATGTCGGCGGCGTAGTTCGCGCCCGTGCACTGGCCAAACAATTGAATTGCGATCTCGCCATCATCGACAAACGTCGGCCGAAGGCCAATATCGCGGAAGTGATGAACATCATCGGCGAAGTCGAAGGCCGGACCTGCGTCATCATGGACGACATGGTCGACACCGCCGGAACGCTTTGCAAGGCAGCTCAGGTATTGAAAGAACGCGGCGCGGTGCATGTGGTCGCTTACGCCACTCACCCGGTTTTGTCCGGTGGCGCTGGTGAGCGTATCGAAGCCTCCGCACTCGACGAACTGGTGGTTACCGACACCATCGCGCTGGGTGATGAAGCGCGCTCGTGTTCGAAAATCCGCTCGCTGACCAGCGCTGGCCTGCTGGCGGAAACCTTCTCAAGAATTCGCCGCGGCGACTCAGTCATGTCGCTTTTCGCGGACAGCTAATCAGCATTGATGCAACGGGTCGCATTTCGATGCGGCCCGTTGCATACGATCGGTGCGAACGAACGAAGGTTCGCGCCGTTGACTCTGGGGCCCCAGCCAATGGCGTGAGGCCCCATTTTTACTACCTGGTCGCGGGTAGTGCATTGGAGATTCAACATGAAAGTAGTCGCCTTTGAGCGCAATCTGCAAGGTACGGGTGCGAGCCGCCGCCTGCGTATTACCGGTAAGACACCGGGAATCGTATACGGCGCTGGGAAAGAACCACTCGTGATCGAACTCGATCACAACGCGTTGTGGCACGCCCTGAAGAAAGAAGTTTTCCATTCGTCGATCCTCGAGCTGGAAGTGGCAGGCAAGTCCGAGCAGGTTCTGCTGCGTGACGTGCAATACCACCCATTCCGTCAGCTCGTGCTGCACGTGGATTTCCAGCGCATTGATGCAAAGAAAAAGCTGCACACCAAGGTGCCGCTGCACTTCATCAACCAGGATACAAATCCGGCAGTCAAACTGTCGGGCGCTGTGATCTCGCACGTAGTGAACGAAATTGAAATCGAGTGTCTCCCGGCTGCACTGCCTGAGTTCCTTGAAGTCGATCTGGCCAAGATCGAAGCAGGTCAGTCACTGCACGCAAAAGACATCGCGCTGCCGAAGGGCGTTGCACTGATCCCGCATATTGATGCGGAAAACCCAGTGATCGCGTCTGCGACGATTCCGGCTGGTGCTATTGCGGATGAAGCCGCAGCAGGCGAAACACCGGCCGCGTAAGCGCGCTGTCGCTTCGGTCTGTTTCAGTGAAGCAGACCGTGACCCGCTTCGGTTCGTCCTGGCGGGTTTTTTTTCGACTTTTTATCCTGGGCCGCAGGCACGGGTTCCTACTTCATCATGATCAAGCTGATCGTCGGGCTCGGTAATCCAGGTGCCGAGTACACCGCTACACGCCACAACGCGGGCTTCTGGCTAGTTGACCAACTGGCACGTGAAGCCGGAACCACATTGCGCGATGAGCGTCGGTTTCACGGTTTCTATGCCAAAGCACGTTTGCATGGCGAAGAAATCCATCTGCTCGAGCCGCAAACGTACATGAACCGCTCAGGTCAGTCCGTCGTCGCATTAGCGCAGTTCTTCAAGATCCTGCCAGAGCAGATTCTGGTCGCTCACGACGAACTCGATCTGCCACCCGGCACGGTGAAGTTAAAACTGGGTGGCGGCAGCGGTGGACACAACGGCCTGAAAGATATTTCTGCGCATTTGTCCACGCAGCAATACTGGCGCTTGCGTATTGGTATCGGCCATCCACGTGAGCTGATTCCCGAAAGCGCGCGCGCGGGTGCCAAACCCGATGTCGCCAGCTTCGTGCTAAAGCCGCCGCGCCGGGAAGAGCAAGAGGTCATTGATGAATCGGTGGAGCGTTCGCTCGCGGTGATGCCCTTCATCGTGAAGGGGGAGCTGGAGCGCGCAATGATGCAGTTGCATCGCGCTAGCTGAAGAAGCTGAGAAGGCCGACTGGCCTGAGGATCTGAAAACCTGAAGATCTGAAAACCCGCCTGGCTCAGGATTCCTTCGCGGCCATCAGCGCATGGTATTTCGCCATCAACCCCTGAGGCGTTTCCTGGTGAAGCGGGTCACGTGGAATGCATTCGACTGGGCAGACCTGCTGGCATTGCGGCTCATCAAAATGCCCAACGCATTCGGTACATTTTTTCGGGTCAATAACGTAAATCTCCGGGCCCATTGAAATAGCATCATTTGGGCACTCGGGCTCGCACACGTCGCAGTTAATGCACTCGTCGGTAATAATCAGGGCCATACGTTTCTCACTTTCTCCCGGCACTCGGCCGGTTGCGATGCTCAGGTGTTTTCGCCGACCTGCGCCATCACTTTTTCCTTCAGCCATTTTTCAACTGATGGAAAAACAAACTTGCTCACATCGCCACCTAATTGCGCTATCTCGCGCACAATCGTGCCGGAAATAAACTGGTATTGATCGGAAGGCGTCATAAACATGGTTTCCACATCCGGCAATAAATAACGGTTCATCCCAGCCATCTGAAACTCATATTCAAAATCTGACACAGCGCGCAAACCACGCACGATCACCCTGGCGTTATTGTTTCGCACAAAGTCTTTCAACAGCCCCTTGAAACTCATGACCTGAACGTTCGGATAATGACCGAGCACTTCATGAGCAATATCGAGGCGCTCTTCCAGCGTAAAAAACGGCTGCTTGTTACGGCTATCGGCCACGCCTACCACCAGCGTGTCGAAAATACTGGAAGCCCGGCGGACGAGATCTTCGTGACCCCGCGTCAGCGGATCGAAGGTACCTGGATATACAGCGACTACCATCGGATTGACCCTCTCTTCAGATAAACAGGCATGCCAGCGTTGATCTACGAAATGCGCCCGGCAGTGTCTGCAAACAAGACTGCAAACCGGCCAGCGCTAATTTTGGAACGCGCATTATTCCTCATTTTCGCGCTGCAGCAAATGATAGTGAACCGCTCCGGCTTTGCCCTGACGCGCCATGATCCAGCCGGTCAGTGCATCGGCCTGTGCCAGCTCCAGCGTTTGCTGCGCTTCGACATACAGAAAACCGTGAGCACTCACTAGCCGAGCCGCCAGCGGCAACGCCCGGGCCAGCAAGTCACCTTCGAACGGCGGATCAAGAAACACCACATCGAAAGAACCCGGTGCGAGGCTCGTGGCGAGACGCAGCGCATCGGCTTCGGTCACGTCGATCATGTCAGCCCCCAGCCGAACCTGGTTCGCCCGTAGCTGAGCCGCCGCACGTGCATGGCGCTCCACCATCAGCACGCGTGCAGCACCACGCGATGCCGCCTCGAACCCCAGCGCGCCACTGCCAGCAAACAGATCAAGGCAACGTTTCCCGTCAAGACGCTGGCCAAGCCAGTTAAACAACGTTTCGCGTACCCGGTCAGGTGTCGGGCGCAAGCCATCCAGATCAAGCACTGGCAGCGGTGTGCGTTTCCAGTCACCGCCAATGATCCGAATTGAGTGAGAAGTTTTTTTACGGCTGGACGAAGCGCTTTTGCGCTGCGCGTGAGGAGACGAAGGATGGGCCATGCAGAGCACAAGAAGGTGGGCGGAACGCTCGGGCGTACAGGACAGACCGCGAGCTGGAGCGGCCACGTTACCACAGCGCTGTCACGGCTATGCCAGCATCATTCTGACAATCAGGCTCGCCTGATAATATGTGCGCCTTCCAGCGCCTTGCATCCCGCAGGCCACGCTGTCTGCCGCTGGCTGCAGCTTCATGCTGGCAGCGGCGCAGCGCTCTCACAGCCCACTCCGATCATGTTCAGCTTTTTCAAACGGTTCAAAGGTTCGAAAACGGCCGAAACGCCGTCAGACGTTCCGGCAGCCGCGCAAGAACCCGCCTTCGATCCGGCCACGGCAACCACGACGCCCAGCGCCACCCCGCTATCCAGCGAGGTTGTCACGGCAACGCCTGAGTTACAGCCTAAGCTGTCGCCTGAATTACCACCCACGGCTCAGCCTGAGCAGGTAGCCCCAGTCAGCCCACCGCCGCATGCCGCGCCGCCCAGCGTGACAACCGAGGCAACCACGGTTACAACCGAAGTCAGCCCGCCTGCCCCTGTCATTCAGCCTGTAGCGCAACCGGTTACGCCTGCTCCTGCCGCATCTCCTGCGCCTGCGCTGAGCACGGCTAGCGCCCCCCTCACCGCGACAGCAGCGGCCGCACCTGCGCCTGCACACGCTCCCGCAGAAGCCACCGCCAGCGCCGCCGATGAAATCATCGAAATCGTTCCGCCACCGCCGGTTGAGCCTGCCGCACGAAAATCCTGGCTCACGCGGCTCAAAACTGGGCTGTCGAAAACCAGCTCGAATCTCACTGGCATTTTCGTCCGGACCAAAATCGACGAAGACCTTTATGAGGAACTCGAAACCGCGCTGCTGATGTCGGACGCAGGCGTCGAAGCCACCGAGTTTCTACTTAAGGCACTGCGCGAGAAAGTCCGCGCAGAACGCCTGACCGATCCACAACAGGTGAAAGCAGCACTGCGCACCTTGCTGGTCGAATTGCTCAAACCGCTCGAAAAATCATTGATGCTAGGGCACGCCCAGCCACTGGTGATGATGATCGCAGGCGTCAACGGTGCCGGAAAAACCACCAGCATCGGCAAACTGGCCAAGCATCTGCAACGCTTTGACCAGTCGGTGCTGCTAGCCGCAGGCGACACCTTCCGCGCCGCCGCGCGTGAGCAACTGGCGATCTGGGGCGCGCGCAACAACGTGACGGTCGTCGCCCAAGAAAGCGCCGATGCGGCCGCGGTCATTTTTGATGCAGTAGGTGCAGCGCGGGCACGCAAGATCGACGTGCTGATGGCTGATACCGCAGGCCGTTTGCCCACGCAGTTGCATCTGATGGAAGAGCTGCGCAAGGTCAAGCGCGTGATCGGCAAGGCCCTGGATGGCGCGCCACACGAAGTGCTGCTGGTGATCGACGCCAACACCGGGCAAAACGCGCTCGCTCAGGTCAAATCTTTTGACGATGCGCTGGGCCTGACAGGCTTAATCGTGACCAAGCTCGATGGCACGGCGAAAGGCGGCATCCTTGCTGCCATCGCCCGGCAACGGCCAGTGCCGGTGTATTTCATCGGCGTGGGTGAATCGGTTGAAGACTTGCAGCCATTCAGCGCCGAAGAGTTTTCGGATGCTTTATTAGGCGGCTAGCCCCCTGGAACAAAGCCCGCCGCAAACGCAGCGCTCAGGTTCGTCTGAAAACGCCCCAAAAGCTGGACACCCGTCCAGCGATTTGGGGCCTTTTTTATGCGCAAGCACAGCGTGCAGTGCAAGTGCGGTGCATTGAGAGCGAGTTTTATGACAGACCAATGCACCACTGCGCCATTGCTCAAAACCACTCTAGGCGCTCTGCCTATTCCGCATCGGGCTGAGCACTCGGAGCGGCACGCGCAAAGGCGTCGAGCTGCGACGCGTGAGCGTAAATGCGCTGAAGGGTCGGAAACGCTGACAGGTCAATCTCAAAGCGCTGCGCGTTAAACACCTGCGGTACGAGACAGGCATCGGCCAGTGTCGGCGTATCGCCAAAACACAGCGCCCCTGTACGCGTATCACCCGCCAGATGTGTTTCGAGCGCGGCGAAGCCTGACTCGATCCAGTGGCGATACCACGCGTTCTTTGCCTCCTCACTAAGGCCAAGTGTCTTTTTCAGGTACTTCAGCACCCGCAGGTTGTTCAGCGGATGGATCTCGCACGCGATCTGCAGCGCGACTGAGCGCACATACGCCCGGTCACTGGGGGATGCGGGCAGCAACGGCGGAAGCGGATGCGTTTCGTCGAGATATTCGATGATGGCCAGCGATTGCTGCAAAACATCGCCGTCGTCGACCAGCGTTGGCACCACGGCATCGGGATTCAGCTTGCGGTACTCGGCCTGGAACTGCTCGCCGCCATCGCGCAGCATGTGTACCGGCATGTAGTCGTACGGAAGATTTTTCAGGTTCAGCGCGATCCGCACGCGGTAAGACGCTGAGCTACGGAAATAGCTATAGAGCTTCATGTTGCTGGCCTCCTTGCCTTGATGACTTCAAATCACACGCACGCTGAATTCAGTCAGCCCATCCACCCCGCCCGTCATCAGGTCACCCTGCACCACCGGGCCAACGCCTTCGGGGGTGCCGGTAAACACCAGATCACCGGGTTGCAGTTCAAACAACGTTGAGAGATAAGCGAGCGTTTCCGCGACTGGCCAGATCAGTTGTGACACATCGGAGCGCTGCTTTTCGACGCCATTGACCTTGAGCCAGATCGCCCCCTTGCCGATATGCCCAACCTGCGCAACCGGATGAACCGCGCCCAGCGGGGCCGAATGATCGAAGCCTTTCGCGGTATCCCACGGACGACCCAGTTTTTTTGCCTCAGCCTGTAAATCGCGGCGAGTCATGTCAAGGCCCAGCGCATAACCGTAGATGTGGTCGAGCGCACGCTCTACCGGAATCTCCCGGCCCTCCTTGCCAATCGCCACGACCAGTTCCATTTCGAAATGAACGCTGCTTGAGCCCGGCGGGTAAGGAAACTCACCCGTGCTGCCTTGTGCAACCGGCAGCGCTGCATCGGCTGGCTTGCAGAAGAAAAATGGTGGCTCTCGCTCTGGGTCATGCCCCATTTCACGCGCATGCGCTTCGTAGTTCCGGCCTACGCAATAAATGCGGTGCACGGCAAACTGGTCCGCACTGCCCACTACCGGCAGCGCCACCACCGGCGCTGGGGCAAACACATAACTCATATCGTTCTCCGTACTTGATGAAAGCTGCCCGAGCCGCCCCTGGAGCAGCAAAACGCCGAGTGTAACCGTGGCCATCACGCCCAGCTACTGGCCAGATGGCAGGTCACCCGGCCCCCTTCGCCGCAGTCAGCAGCCTTGCCAGATCGCTGCAAATACGTTATTTCATCCCGATATCACACCGTGCCTGCTGGATTGCACGCCCCAGATGTCCCCCACTCTGCCCCTATCTCATGACACAACTCGCCACGACCGCTGCGACGTCTTTTCCGTGCGCCCGCTTTATCAAGGAGATCGGTCGCGGCATTCATGGCGCGCGAGCCCTGTCAACCGAAGACACCCACGCGCTTTACCGCGCAATGCTCGAAGGCCGCGTCGCCGAGCTTGAGCTTGGTGCCGTGCTGCTGGCCTATCGCATCAAAGGCGAAAGCGCCGACGAGCTCGCCGCGATGCTGGCTGCCGCGCATGAGTCGTTTGCCCCGGTTGCATGGCCATCGGGCGTCTATGCCCCGGTGTCGATTCCCAGCTACAACGGCGCACGCAAACAACCCAATCTGGTGCCGCTACTCGCACTTTTGCTGGCTCGTGAAGGTATCCCCGTGCTGGTTCACGGCGTCATCCAAGACCCTGGCCGCGTAACCAGTGCAGAAATTTTCAGCCAGCTAGGTCTGAATCCCGCATGCACACACGAGGAGATCGAAGCCGGGCTCACCGCGCAACGCATCGCCTTTGCGCCCATCGAAATTCTGGCCCCCAGCATGGCGCGACTGCTGGCGCTCCGACAACGCATGGGCGTGCGCAATTCAACCCATACGCTGGTCAAATTGCTGCAGCCGTTCGCGCCCGCTGGGCGGCGGCTCGTGAACTACACCCATCCTCCTTACCGTGACAGCCTGACCCAGCTTTTTTGCGCCCACCCGGAAGCGGCAGCGGGCGGCGTACTGCTCGCCCGTGGCACAGAAGGCGAGGCGGTCGCGGATACCCGGCGTCAGGTGCAAGTCGACTGGTTGCACGATGGCGTCTGCGACACCCTGATAGAAGCACAGCGCTCAACGCCACCGTCACCGGGCACGTCAGCCGCCGCGTTGCCGTCAACGCTTGATGCCGCAACCACCGCCTCATGGATCGCTCAGGTCATCGCCGGAACCATGCCCGTGCCGGATTCGATTACGCGGCAAATCGAAGTCGTGCGCAAAATCGCCCGCAACCCGGGCTAGCGCCTGAGCGCCGCTACCCCAATCTCGATAAAACTGCAACGGCGAGAGTTGACACGCAACCTGACGCTGGCATACATTGCGCAGATGCATTTTCTTCAGCACCCCCTCCGAATTACCTCTAGCTGCCTAGCGCAGCTACTACCGCTACGTCTAGCGTAAGTCAGGCGTAGCGTCCCCCGGTCTGTCAGCTTCCAGCTTCGACTCCACCGGGCGGTCATCAAAGCAGCACCTCCCGTTTCACCCCCTTTTTCTGTCGTTATCTTTACAACCTGGCCACTCGCGGTCGTCTGTTTTAACTGCGGGGCCGACTGCCAAAGTCAAATATGCACGTTGCATGGACACCCTTCACGATTGCTGCCGGCGTCACTATCGCTCTGACACTTTTGCGCGCCCGTTCGCTAGTTCCTCTAGCGCCCGGCTGACGGGTTTTCCGCCAGCCATCAGCCCACTAGCCGTCTATTGCTCGCCCCCTCCGGCACCACCGATCTAACGAACGAGGCTCACCATGTTGCGCAATCCTGAAAACAAATACCGTCCCTTTGCCGCCCCTCAGTTGAGCGGCCGAAAATGGCCCAGCCGTACCGTCCAGCAAGCTCCCATCTGGATGAGCACCGATTTACGCGATGGCAACCAATCGTTGATCGAGCCCATGAGCATCGCCCAGAAGCTGGAATTTTTCGACATGCTGGTGCAAATCGGCTTCAAGGAAATCGAAGTCGGGTTTCCCTCCGCATCGCAGACAGACTTTGATTTCGTGCGCACGCTGATTGAAGAAAAACGCATTCCGGACGACGTCACCATCGAAGTACTCGTGCAATCGCGCGAGGCCCTGATCGCTCGCACCTTCGAAGCCCTGCAAGGCGTGCCACGCGCCATCGTGCATCTGTACAGCGCGCTGTGCCCGTCATTTCGCAAGATCGTGTTCAACCAGCCGAAAGAAGAAGTCAAGGCACTGGCCGTGGAAGGCACTCGCCTGATCCGGCAATACGCCGACGCCCAGCCAGAAACTCACTGGATTTATCAGTATTCGCCGGAAACCTTCAGCATGACCGAGCTGGCCTTCGCCCGCGAGGTGTGCGACGCAGTAGCGCAAACCTGGCGCCCGACGCGCCAGCACAAGATGATTCTCAATCTGCCCGCGACTGTCGAAGCCGCCATGCCGAACGTCTACGCCGATCAGATCGAGTGGATGGACCGCAATCTTGGTTATCGGGACAGCATCGTGCTGTCCGTGCATCCGCACAACGACCGGGGCACGGCCGTGGCTGCTGCCGAACTGGCATTGCTGGCGGGGGCAGACCGGATCGAAGGATGCTTGTTCGGCAACGGCGAGCGCACCGGCAACGTCGATCTCGTGACACTCGCGTTGAACCTGTACACCCAGGGAATCGACCCCGGCCTCGACTTCTCGGAAATCGACGCCGTGCGCCGCGTGGTGGAACGCTGCAACCAGATTCCGGTGCACCCACGCCATCCGTATGCGGGGGATCTGGTCCATACAGCGTTTTCCGGCTCGCACCAGGACGCGATTCGCAAAGGGTTTGCCCAGCAACAGCCCGGCGCTTTTTGGGAAGTGCCTTATCTGCCCATCGACCCCGCTGATATCGGGCGCAATTACGATGCCGTGATTCGCGTCAATAGCCAGTCTGGCAAGGGTGGTTCAACCTATTTGCTGGAGCGCGGCATGGGCTTTACGCCGCCACGCCGGGTGCAAATTGAATTTAGTCATGCGGTGCAGGCCGTGACTGATGAATCTGGCGAGGAAATGACCGGCGCTGCAATCTGTGCGCTTTTCGCTCGTGAATACTTCGATGTGGCAGGCCCGCTGCAGCGCGCTAGCGGCAAGGGCCTGCACTGGAATAGCCGGGACATTCCAGTGCCGAATGTCAGCGCGGCCGCCGGTGCCAGCATGCCGGAAACGCAAGCGCACGCGATTAGCCAGGCGCTCCAGCCGTTTGCCGGACAGCCGGTCGAAATAACGTCGTATGAAATGCTGCATACCGCTAATGGCCAGGTTGCGGTTTTCGCTGGTTGCCGTATCGGCGGCCAGGCACCGTGCTTTGGCGTGGGGATTGGTAGCGACGAAGCAGATGCGGTGCTTGACGCACTGGTCAGCGGGATCAACCGGGCAGTGGCAAGCACGCTGTGGCCTGTCGCCGCGCAGAAAGCGGCAGCGTGAAAGCGCACTCAACACACTCAACGCCAGCGCGATCAACAGCCTCGGCAGAAAGCTGGCGGCGAAGCCTTTATTGATAACAAAGCATTGGTAACAAAGCCCTCATCGGCCCGGCGGCGAGTTGCTGGCGGCCAGGCCGATGAGGGCAATGAGGCACAAGTGCTCAGCTCATTCAGTTGCGCAACGAGTCGCCTGCCAGGCCATCAGCCGCCACTGGCCGCCTTCCTGGACCTGAAGCCCGGTGTAGGCAACGGGATACAGCAGCACGCCATTGCTGGCTTCCATTTCGATCAGCGCGCGGCCCGTCACGATGCAAGTCTGCGCTCCGGCCGGCAGCACCTCTTGCGACTGAATCTCGATCTGCCGGTAACGTCTGCGCCCCGACGTAATCGCATCGATGAACTGCTGCTTGGTCTCGCGCTTGCCGTTCGTATGGATGTAGCTGACGTTATCTGAAAGCAATGTGTCCAGCAGCAAACCATCACCGTCGATCATCGCGCGATAACGCTCGCGCTCCAGACTGCGAATCATGTCGATCATCTGCGTCACCATCGTTCAGCCCCTTATTACGTCGACGGGCCATGCCCGTGCGACATACTGTCGCAGGAAACCACACCGGATCGTGCTGCTGAAATTTATATCAATATTTAACGCTTTGATACAGCGTTCGCTACAGAGTGGAACTATCCATCCTCAGGATGTGACTCAGTGCAGGTCATGCAGGCTGTCTCCGAGGCTAGCGACACAGCTTCGTGCCGCATTCTGGCAAAACAGGGGCAGGCAAGATGAGGTAGATGAACCTGGCCATATGCGGCTTTTGGATCAAATCTGTAAAATGCTATCGGAAATGAAATTTAATAGCGAAAATCGGAACTTGAGTCACGTCAGCCGCTCTAAGGTATTAGCACTCAATAAACCTGAGTGCTAATATTCATCACGAAGCCGTCGCAACCGGCTTCTTTTTTGTTTGATCTAAAAGGAGCTTTATCCGTGAGCAACGCCATGACCCTTCCGAATATTCTGAGCCCGTCGTCGGCTAAGTCCGCTTCGGCAGGTTCACTGACACTCGCACAAGTTTCCTTGCTGACCGGCCAGCTAGGCAATATCGACGCCTATATCCAGGCCGTGAACCGCATCCCCATGCTGACTCTGGCTGAAGAACGCCAGTTCGCCACTGAATTCCGTGAGCAGGAAAACCTTGAGTCCGCCCGCCGCCTGGTGTTGTCGCATTTGCGGCTGGTGGTGTCGATCGCGCGCAATTACCTCGGTTATGGCCTGCCGCATGCCGACCTGATCCAGGAAGGCAATATCGGCCTGATGAAAGCCGTGAAGCGCTTCGACCCCACGCAAAACGTGCGCCTTGTGTCGTACGCGATGCACTGGATCAAGGCAGAAATTCACGAGTACATCCTGCGCAACTGGCGCATGGTCAAAGTCGCCACCACCAAGGCGCAACGCAAACTGTTCTTTAATTTGCGCAGCCACAAGCAAGGCTTTCAAGCGTTCACGCCCGATGAGATCGCTAATCTGGCCAAAGAGCTGAACGTTAAGCACGAAGAAGTCTCCGAGATGGAAACCCGGCTCTCCGGTGGTGACATTGCGCTGGAAGGTCAGGTGAACGACGGTGAGGAAGCATTTGCGCCAATCGCTTATCTGGCGGATTCACATAACGAGCCCACCGCAGTGCTGGCAGCCCGTCAACGCGACAAGCTGCAAAGCGACGGCATCTCCAACGCACTAGGCACGCTCGACGCACGCAGCCGCCGCATCATCGAAGCACGCTGGCTGCAAGTCGAAGACGACGGCTCAGGTGGTTCAACACTGCATGAACTGGCCGACGAATTCGGCGTATCCGCAGAGCGGATTCGCCAGATCGAAGCCAGCGCAATGAAAAAAATGCGTGGCGCATTAAATCAATACGCGTAACGCATCGCTTTATCGTTACTGCGGCACGTTGTCACGGCAAACCCGTTCTCTTGCGAGAACGGGTTTTTTTATTTCCCCGCCCCCACCCAGCCGTGCGGCTCCTTGCTTATCCCGAAAATGCTTGCGATACTTTTGCGCTTGGCACTTTAGCGACGCTATGCCGCAGCGCCAAGGCTCGCGCGCCAGTGCGCTCTCCTCCTAGAATCCGTTACCGCACTTAGTCCGGCTCAATCGAATTATTCAAGGTGAGTGAACTGACCAGTCATGACCATCACGCTTAATCGCAAGCCCCCTCCTTTATCGCTGCGAACCCGTCTCGCAGCCTGGGTGCGCGGCCCGACCCTCACGCGAGATATCGCTATCGTCCTTGTCGTCAAGTTTGTTTTGCTCATGACGCTCAAATACGCATTTTTCAATCATCCGCAGGCCAAGCATATGTCCCTGCCTCCTGCTCAAGTCGCACAAGCATTGTTATCCGTGCCTGCGCCGCAACCGTCCCAAGGTGATCCACATGCACGCTAGCGAAGTCGTAGACCTTTCGCGCCTTCAGTTCGCCATTACGGCGCTCTACCACTTTCTGTTTGTGCCGCTAACGCTCGGCCTGTCCTGGTTGCTTGTCATCATGGAGTCGGTATATGTCATGACCGGCAAGCAAATTTACAAGGACATGACCCAGTTCTGGGGCAAGTTGTTCGGTATCAACTTCGCCATGGGCGTGACCACAGGTCTGACGCTCGAATTCCAGTTCGGCACGAACTGGTCGTACTACTCGCACTACGTGGGCGATATTTTCGGCGTGCCGCTCGCCGTCGAAGGGCTGATGGCTTTCTTCCTCGAATCGACTTTCGTCGGGCTGTTCTTCTTTGGCTGGAACCGCCTGTCGAAAGTAAAGCATTTGATCGTCACCTTCCTCGTCGCGCTCGGCTCCAACCTCTCCGCGCTGTGGATTCTGGTCGCCAACGGCTGGATGAATAATCCGGTCGGTGCCGAATTCAACTACGAGACCATGCGCATGGAGCTCACCAGCATCTTCGCCGTGCTGTTCAACCCCGTCGCCCAGGTGAAATTCGTCCACACCGTGTCGGCAGGCTATGTCACCGCGTCAATGTTCGTGCTGGGCGTGTCGTCGTGGTATCTGCTGAAACGGCGTGACATCGAATTCGCGCTGCGCTCGTTTGCCATCGCGGCGGGCTTTGGTTTGGCGTCGACGCTGTGCGTCATCGTACTGGGCGACGAGTCCGGCTATCACACCGGCGAAGTGCAAAAGGTCAAGCTGGCCGCCATCGAATCTGAATGGGAAACCATGCCAGCGCCCGCACCTTTCACGCTATTCGGCATTCCGAATCAGAAAGAAGAGCGCACCGATTACGCGATTCGGATCCCCTACGCGCTCGGCATCATCGCCACGCGCTCGTTTGATGAGCCCGTGGTCGGTCTGAAAGACCTGATGGCGCAAAACGAAGTCCGCATCAAGAATGGGATGCTTGCTTACGGTGCCCTGCAAAAACTGAAAGCCGGTAACGCAAGCGATGAAACCCGCGCGATCTTCGATGCGCACAAGCAAGACCTCGGCTACGGGCTGATGCTCAAGCAGTTCACCCAGGCTGTCACCGATGCCACGCCAGAACAGATAGCGCTCGCCGCGAAGAAAACCATCCCGCGCGTCGCACCAGTGTTTTTCTCGTTCCGGATGATGGTTGGTCTGGGCATTCTGTTTTTGCTCACGTTTATCCTGGCGTTCTGGTTTTGTGCCCGGCGCTCACTGCTGCAGGACAACCGCCGATGGTTTCTGCGCTGGACCGTGTGGGCCATTCCGCTGCCCTGGCTGGCAGCTGAATTCGGCTGGATCGTGGCAGAAATGGGCCGCCAGCCGTGGACCATCGCCGGCATCTTGCCGACCTCGCTGTCGGCCTCAAGCCTCAAGCCAAGCGATCTGTATCTGAGCCTCGCAGGTTTCGTGGTGTTTTACACGGCGCTATTCATCATCGAAATCATGTTGATGTTCAAGTACGCGCGTCTCGGCCCGTCATCGCTGCATACCGGCCGCTACTACCACGAACAAAAAGCAGAAAAGTCGCTGCCTGACAGCACCCCTGCATGATTCGCCACCACGCTCTTTTACGGGAAAGATCACTATGGATTACGCAACCCTCAAACTGATCTGGTGGGTTTTGATCGGCGTACTGCTGATTGGCTTTGCGCTCACCGATGGCTTCGATATGGGCGCCGCTATTTTGCTGCCGTTCATCGGCAAAACGGATAACGAGCGCCGCATTGTCATCAACACGGTTGGCGCGACATGGGAGGGCAACCAGGTCTGGTTCGTCACGGCTGGCGGTGCGATGTTCGCTGCCTGGCCGCTGGTGTACGCCGCGTCGTTTTCGGGGTTTTACTTTGCGATGATGCTGGTGCTGTTCTCGCTGTTTTTCCGCCCGGTCGGCTTTGACTACCGCAACAAGCGCAGTGATCCGCGTTGGCGCACAGCGTGGGACTGGGGCCTGTTTATCGGCGGTTTTGTGCCTGCGCTGGTGATTGGCGTCGCGTTCGGCAACCTGCTGCAAGGCGTGCCGTTCTCGTTCGATCATGACTTGCGGGTGACGTATTACGGTGGCTTCTTCGGCTTGCTCAACCCGTTTGCGCTGTTGTGCGGCCTCGTCAGCGTGGCCATGCTGGCGGCGCACGGCGCGGCCTTCGTCAAGATGAAAGCAGATGGAATCGTGGCGCAGCGGGCATCAAGCGCGTTGCGTCTTGCTTCGCTAGCGGCAGTCGTGCTCTTCGTGCTGGCGGGTCTGCTGATTGCAACGGTCATCGGCGGATATCAAATCATCGACTCGATGCCGCTCGACTCCCCGGCTAATCCGCTGCTCAAAACAGTATCCGGTGCGCCGGGCCTGTGGCTGGCGAATTACGCGACGTATCCGTGGATGATCGCGGCACCGCTCGCTGGCATCACCGGCGGTGTGCTGGCGCTGCTGCTCGCGCGTTCGCGCTTTGAGAGAGGCGCGTTTCTGTCCACCTCGCTGATGGTGACCGGTGTGATTCTGACGGCTGGTTTTTCGATGTTTCCGTTCATCATGCCGTCGTCGCTTGATGGCCGTAGCAGCCTGACGGTGTGGGATTCGACCTCAAGCCGCATGACGCTCCAGATCATGTTGGTCGCCGTAGTCATTTTCCTGCCGCTGATCTTGCTCTACACGGGCTGGGTCTACCGCGTGATGCGCGGCAAGGTCACCGCTGAAGCCGTCGAGAAAAACACGCACTCGATGTATTAATCCGCGTCGCCCGCCTCGCGCGGGCGGTATCGCAAACAGATTTAAAGGGTAAAGCAATGTGGTATTTCAGCTGGATTCTCGGCATTGGTGTGGCACTGGCGTTTGGCATCATCAACGTCATGTGGCTTGAGTCGCGCGGCGTGGCGAAGGTGACGTCTGACGCAACCGCAGACAACGCAACCGACAACGTTTAACGCCGCACGCCGCTGCGGCCTGAAACACGAGCAGCAAAAACAACGCCCGACGGTTAAGGAAACCGTCGGGCGTTTTTACGTCTACGTCTGCCGTGATGCGCAGCTCAAGCCACGCATCACATTACGTCATCGCTTTCATCTCAGACCCGCTGCGACGCGGCATCACCACCCGCTGGCAAACGCTCAGCCAGTTGCCGCGCGTAGCGTGGCGCGGCTTCGCCAGCAACGATATGGAACGTATCAGGCCCCACCCACGCAACGTCAAGCGTGGCCAGGCGTTGACGATCTACCGCGGAGGGATCGCGCACCACCACGCGCAAACGGGTCGCTGCGACAGCCGCCAGTTCAGCGACATTAGTCGCGCCGCCAAAAACCGCCAGCCAGCGTGCGGGATCAGGATCAAGCCGACCTTGTGGCCCCGCCGCCGGTGCTGCCACCGGTGCCGCCGCATCCGCCACAGGCTGCGCCGCAGCCGCGTGCGCCGCCACTGACGCACCGCCCTGGGCTATCGTGTTCCGGATTTCATCCGCAATGATGTCGGCTTCCGGCCCGATGATGACCTGCACGTTAGTCGAGCCACGCTTGAGCACGCCACGCGCTCCAATGGTCTTCAAGTCAGCCTCGGATACTTTTTCTGCATCGACCACCGACAAACGCAGACGCGTCGTGCAAGCATCCACCAGCGTCAGGTTTGCCGCGCCACCGAGCGCCGCAAGATACCGTTCGGCACGCGGCACAGCCGTCCCCGCAGTCGGTGCGACATAACCGCCCGTAGAAAACGAATCAGCTTGAGCCTCAGCTGCCGCTGGCTCGCGCCCTGGCGTTGCCATGTTGAACTTGCGAATGAAAAAGCGGAACAGCACGTAATAGACCAGCGCATAGATGATGCCAATTGGAATCGCTTCCCAGCCTTTGGTCGATAAACCGTAGTTCAGGATGTAATCAATCGCACCGGCCGAAAAGGTAAAACCGAGGTGAATCCCCAGCGCCGAACAAATCGCCAGCGCCAGCCCGGTTAGCACCGAATGGATCACGTACAGCACAGGTGCGAGGAACATGAAGGTGAATTCAATCGGCTCCGTCACGCCGGTCAGGAACGACGTCAGCGCCATCGAAAATAGCAGGCCGCCCACTACCGCGCGACGCTCTTTAGGTGCCTCATGAAACATCGCAAGACAAGCCGCTGGCAGGCCAAACATCATGATCGGGAAGAAGCCCGTCATAAAGCCGCCCGCACTCGGATCGCCCGCGAAGAAGCGGTGCAGGTCGCCCGTCACGGTTGCGCCACCCGGCGGCGTGAAGCTGCCGAATACGAACCACGCAAGCGAATTAAGAATGTGGTGCAAGCCCGTCACCAGCAGCAAGCGGTTGAGCAAGCCAAACACGAAGGTGCCGATCGCACCTGCTGTGGTCAGCCAGTGCCCGGCGATGTCGATCGCGGCCTGCACTGGCTGCCAGGCATAGCCGAAGATAATCCCCAGCCCGACGCAAACTAGCCCGGTAATAATCGGCACAAACCGTTTGCCGCCGAAAAACGCCAGGTAGTCCGGAAGTTTGATGTCCTTGAAGCGGTTATAAAGCAGGCCCGCCACCACCCCGGCGATGATCCCCGACAGCACGCCCATATTGAGCTTGTCGTTGATGTCTTTCATCACCGCGACTTCGATCAGGTAACCAATCGCCCCCGCCAGCGCCGCGACGCCGTTGTTGTCTTTCGCAAAACCCACGGCCACGCCAATGGCAAATAGCAACGGCAGATTGTCGAAGATCGCCCCGCCCGCATCGGCAATCATCTTGATGTTGAATACATCGGGCTGGCCGAGCCGCAGCAACAGCCCGGCAACCGGCAGCACCGCAATCGGCAGCATGAGCGCGCGGCCGAGGCGCTGTATCTTCAGAAACGGGTTCCCATCCATAGTCTCCACTCCTTGTCGTCGGTTAAATCATTCAAGCGATAGCACTGCCTGACGTCCTGATGTGGCCACTGTTATATGACCTGAATGCGCTCAGTCGAGCGGCCAGGTCTCGCGGCTCACGGCTCTTACTGCCTGTGCCGATTCGAGCGCCAGCACATCCTGGGCACGCTGGCGGCACAGTGGGTAATCCAGCTTGCGGACCCGCGCCTTGATGCCTGGCACCGAGACAGGGTCCACCGACAACTCGGTCACGCCGAGCCCGATCAGCAAGGGCGCGGCCAGCGGATCTCCCGCCAGCGCACCGCACACACCAACCCATTTGCCATGCTTTTGCGCGCCCTTGACGGTCGCGTCGACCAGCCGCAGCACTGCCGGATGCAAGCCGTCGGCCTGCGCGGCCAGATCGGGCTGGCAACGGTCCATCGCCAGCGTGTACTGCGTCAGATCGTTGGTGCCAATCGAAAGGAAATCGGCGTACTGCGCCAGTTGATCCGCCAGCAATGCAGCCGACGGCACTTCGATCATCACGCCGATTTCAATCGACTCGGTTCGGCCGGCTTCACGCGCCAGCTCATTGATCCGCTGCCGCAAACGCTTCAACTCACCAGCATCCGTCACCATCGGCAGCAAAATACGCACCCGGCCCACCGGTTGCACGGCCAGCAGGCCACGCAACTGGTCATCCAGCAGATCAGGACACACCTGCGCGAGGCGAATGCCGCGCAGGCCAAGCGCCGGATTAGGTTCAGGCGGCAACGTCAGATAATCGACTTCCTTGTCCGCACCGACATCCAGCGTGCGGATGATGGCGGTGCGCCCCTGCAGCGCGTCGACAATCGCCTGATAACTCTGATGATGTTCAGAAGCGCTAGGTGCCGACTGGCGATGAATAAACAGCAATTCGGTCCGCAAAAGGCCCACGGAATCTGCGCCGTTATCGAGCGCGATTTGCGCATCTTCGAGCGTAGCGATATTCGCGGCGACCTCGATGGCCCGGCCATCGGCCGTGGTGGCCGCCTGTTGCGAGGTGCGCCGGTTGAGCTCGCGCACATTCGCCAAGCGCTTGCGCTCAAGCCGCGCGCGTTCGATATCAGGCGCGGTTGGCGCATGCTCAAGGCGTCCGCTGGTCGCATCAACCACCACCTGGGTGCCCTCCGGGATCGCATGCAACGCGTCACCCATCGCCACCAGCGCCGGAATACCCGCCTGACGCGCGATGATCGCCGCGTGCGAGGTCGCCCCGCCACGCGCCATCAGCAACGCTGTCACGCGTGAACGATCCAGTGAGGACAAATCGGACGGCGTAAATTCGTCGGCGGCCAGCACCGCTTCGTCGGGCAACACGCGAGCGGCGGCATTCGAATAACCCAGTGCGCGCAACACCCGCTTTTCGATATCGCGCAGATCAGCGGCGCGTTCGGCCAGCAACGTATCTTCGATTTTCGCCAGCACGGCGATCTGCGCGCGGATCGCATCACGCCACGCAAAGCCCGCGCTTTTGCCGAGACTAATCAGATCGCGCGCGGCATCCAGCAAAGTTGGATCTTCAAGCAACACCCGGTGCACCGCGAAAATCCCCGCCTCACCGACCGCACCACGCTGCGACGCATCGCGCACCGTTGTATTCAGCTCAGCATCGACTGTCGCCAATGCCTTGTCGAGCAAACGGCTTTCGGCTGCAGAGGTGCCAGTGGCTTGTTCGGGAGGATCCAGATCAGCATCGTCCCAGCGCACCAGCGTGCCAACCGCGACGCCAGGCGCAGCGCATACGCCAGCCAGCGTGTTCGGTGGCAGAGGCTCGCCCGTCGCTGGCGCGGAAGGTGCCGCTGGCATCGCTTGCCGTGCTGGCTTTTCTTCGGTTTCGCCGTGCGCTTCACGTTGCAGCTCATGGGCAATAGCCGCCACCGCTACCGCCGCTTGCCGGCCGCTGCCGACGAGCTCGATAGACGCGCCCTCGCCAGCGCCCAGACTCAGCAGGCCTACGACGCTTTCGATCGGTGCATGACGCCCGTCAAAATGCACCTGCACGCGCGCGTCAAACCCTCGCACCGCTTCACGCGCCCGTGCGGCGGGCCGAGCGTGCAGCCCTCCGGCGTGGGTCAGCGTAATCAACTGGCGCACCACGTCGGCCATCTCCTGCGACATGGTCTCAGCGCTAGCAGCCGCGGCTTCACCCGGCGCTGATGCAGCGCCACGCGCGCGCAGTACCAGCAATGGCGTTTGTCCCGCGTGCAACACACCCTGGCGGGTCCGCTCAATCACTTCGAACGCATCCGAATTAGCCACGGCAATCACCGACACAAGACTGGGCGCATGACACGCCACGTAATCCTGATCGAATTCGATTAGAACCTCGCCGCCACGCACCTTCGCGCCCTGCTCAACTTTCGGCGTAAAACCCTGGCCCTTCAACTCCACCGTGTCGATACCGATGTGCAGCAAGATTTCTGCACCACCGTCAGTCAAAAGCGTCAGCGCGTGCCCGGTCCGCGCAAGATGCATCACGGTGCCGTTACAGGGCGCGACCAGCTTGCCCTCAAGCGGATCAATAGCGATGCCATCACCAAACATGCCACCGGCGAACACCGGGTCCGGCACGCTGGCAAGCGGCACGGCCACGCCGCTCAACGGCGCGAGCAACACAATCTGTTCCTGGGATTGACTCATCAAGCTGGACTCCTCAGCACGGCGCATTTGCTATCTCGCTTAGTGGGTTTCGGTGACTTTATTCAAGTGACGGGGGGCATCAGGATTACGTCCGCGAGCGGCAGCCAAACCAGCTGCCATCACATAGAAAGGCAAAATCGCGGCGATCGGGTCCAGCGCGGGATGGGCTGTTTCAACCAGCGGCAACGTGGCTTCCGGCACATCGCCAGGCGCGGCCAGCAGCACGCGAGCGCCGCGCGCCTGCATATCGCGCGCAAGCTGGATCAGGCCTGGCTGTTCCGGGCCACGTGGCGCGAACACCAGCAGCGGGTAATCCTGGTCGATCAGTTCCATCGGACCATGCCGCACTTCGGCGCTCGAAAACGCTTCGGCCTGGATGCCCGAGGTTTCCTTGAACTTGAGCGCAGCTTCCTGGGCAATGGCGAGCCCCAACCCCCGGCCAATCACGATCATCCGCTCAACGCCACGCAGCGCGTCGATAGCCCGGGTCCAGTCCAGCGCACCCGCCCGGTGCAACGCCTCGGGTAGCGTTTGCAGGGCGCTCAGCAAAACTTCATCGCTTTGCCAGTGCGCCACCAATTGCGCAGAAATCGACAGCATGGCGATGTAACTCTTGGTCGCGGCGACGCTGAGCTCAGGCCCGGCCAGTAGCGGCAAATGCCATTCGCAGGCATCGGCTAATGGCGAATCAGGCGCATTGACAGCCGCGACACTCAAAGCACCTGCGGCGCGCAACGCGCTCATCGTGCCAATCAGATCCGGGCTCTTGCCCGATTGCGAAAAGGCCAGCGCTAGCTGGCCTGATACGCGCAATGGCGCTTGCTGCAACGTGGCGACGGACATCGGCAACGACGCGACCGGCACGCCCGTGCGGCTCATGGTCAGGCTGGCGAAATAACTCGCGGCGTGGTCGGAGCTGCCACGAGCAACGGTCAGCGCGACATGGCGCGGCTGCTCCGACAGCTTGCGAGCCAGCGCCACGACCCGCGACATATCCGCCAGTTGGGCCGCCACGACACTAGGGCACGCCAGCGCTTCATTCAGCATCTTTGACAATTGCTTCTCCTTCGACATAGGTTGCAATCAAGGCCAGCTCACGATCAAACACCGCGCAGTCGGCCCATGCCCCCCGCGCAATGCGGCCCCGGTCTTCGATCCCGAGATAGTCAGCGGCATAGCGCGAGAGGCGGTTGGAAACATCGGCTATTGGCAGGCCCAACGAAACCAGGTTGCGTAACGCCTGATCCATCGTCAGCGTGCTGCCAGCGAGCGTGCCGTCGGCAAGACGCACCCCGCCCAGGCACTTGGTCACGCGCTGGCTGCCGAGACGGTATTCGCCATCAGGCATGCCAGTAGCGGAGGTGCTATCCGTCACCACATATAGACGTGGAATCGCCCGCAACGCCGCGCGAATCGCGCCTGGATGCACGTGCAGCAGGTCAGGAATGATTTCCGCGAATTCAGCGTGAGCCAGTGCCGCGCCAACCATCCCGGGATTCCGGTGATGCAGCGGCGACATCGCGTTGAACAGATGGGTAAAGCCACAGGCACCGTGCTTGAGCGCGGCAACCGCGTCGTCATAGGTGCCAAGCGAATGGCCGAGTTGCACACGCACGCCACGCGCCGCCATCTCCGAGATGATGTCCATATGACCGGCGATCTCGGGCGCAAGCGTCACCACGCGGATCGGCGCGATCGACAAATACTTCAGTACTTCATCGAGCACCGCTGTCACCGCAGCATCGGGCTGCGCCCCCAGCTTGCCGGGATTGATGTACGGGCCTTCGAGATGCACGCCAAGGACACGAGCGCCGCCCGGTGTCCGGATGCGTGCGACATCACCCAGGCTGGCAACGACGCTCATCAGTTCGTCGCGCGGCGCGGTCATGGTGGTGGCCAGCAGGCTTGTCGTGCCATGGCGCGCGTGCGTGCGGGTGATGGTTTGAATCGCATCGCCGGCATCCATCACGTCAGCGCCGCCACCGCCATGCACATGCAGATCAATGAAGCCAGGCAAGATATA
The DNA here is from genome assembly GCF_009455625.1 of Paraburkholderia bonniea. Taxonomy (NCBI): domain Bacteria; kingdom Pseudomonadati; phylum Pseudomonadota; class Betaproteobacteria; order Burkholderiales; family Burkholderiaceae; genus Paraburkholderia; species Paraburkholderia bonniea. The sequence goes on from NZ_QPEQ01000001.1 coordinate 2,992,780, forward strand.
CGGCGCGTCATTACTCGAGGGATCAACAGGTGCGCCAGTCAATGAAGTGATGCGGCCGTTTTCGTATTCGAGCGTGCCGTGAATCCAGCCATCGGTAGTCAGTATGTTTCCAGTCAGCATGAGTTTCTCTGGTGATGCGCAAGGCGATATCGAACTAGAGCACGGCGCGCGGCAGCCGCTCCATTCAGGCAGCTCGCCTGATGCAGCCAGCCACCAGGCTGAATCACAACGAAGCCAGCCGTGCTGGCTGCATCACGGGTTAAAGCCTGGTGCGCCCGAAGAAGGCCGCCATGGTGCCGTGATGTTGCAGGTGATGCGATGGGGTATCAAGGTGCAGGACAATCCGTCGTGTGGCAGAGCCCGCATGCTCGGCACGGGGTGTAGACAGCGATCAAATCAGACCGTTCCGGCCAAAATTGAGCCCATTATATAACCAGATTAGTACCAATTTTACGCTCACCAACCAAGTGCCAAAATAGCCGTACTAGCCTTTACTGCTATGTGATTCCACGATTTTTGATGATTTTTACAGAAAATTTCTTCGCCCAGGATTTACCCGAACTCGACGACATTTACGCTATTTAGTGCGAAATTAACCGATGTTTGATGCGGATTGGCTATGCGGAACGAATATTATTGAAATGCCACGTGGTTGCATACCACTTTGAGATGGGTTCTTATATGCAGCGCGACCTAACATAGCCCGCCTTAACGATAAGAGATTTTACGGAGACTTCGCGTTGAACCCACCTATTTCATTAGAGCAAGCAGAAGCAGTTCGTCATTTCAATCGCTTCTATACGCAGCACATCGGCGTGCTGCATGAGCGCCTGCAAAAAAGCCCGTTTTCGCTAACCGAGGTGCGTGTTTTACGTGAACTGGCCTGCGGCCGGGCGGAAACCGCCTCGGGTCTCACGCGCAATCTTGGACTCGACAGTGGCTATCTGAGCCGCCTGCTTACCAGCTTCGAACATCGCGGCTTGATTACGCGGCGTCCTTCCAGCACCGATGCCCGCCAGTCACTGCTAGCGCTCACCGACGACGGACGAGCCGCTTACGAGCCACTAGAGGCGGCGGCTATCAATGAAGTATCCGCGCTGCTCGCGCGTCTCGCCCCCACCTCACGCAGCCAGTTGCTCGGTTCGATGAAAATGATCGAACGCCTGCTCGATAATCAGTTGTCACGCAGCGAGGTCACCATACGAACGCCACAGCCCGGCGATCTGGGCTGGATCGTGCATCGTCAGGTGCAACTGTTCGCGGCTAGCCATGACTGTCCGCAACACTTCGAAAGCCAACTGGCGCAAGTCGTCGCCGACATCACGCGACGCCACGAGCCATCACGTGAAACCTGCCTGATCGCCACGCAGCTCAATACCATCGTTGGCTCGGCAGCCGTTGTCGCAGACTCACCCTCCACGGCGGCAATCCGGCTGTTTTATGTTGAACCAGACATGCAGCGCTCAGGCATTGGTGCCCAGTTGCTCGAGGCCTGCGCCAGTTTTGCGCTGAATGCGGGCTACCAGTCGCTCCAGCTCACCACGCTGCCGTCACAGATCAACGCGAAACGGCTTTGCGCGCGCTCAGGCTTCGTCGCTACCGCAACCTCACCCTTCGCTGAACACACAGATGCGGCCAGCGATGCCCGCTGCACCAACAAGGTCGAATGGGTACGCCAGTTGTGAGCGTTTGACTTCGGCATAAAAAAACGCCTTGGGGGGTTAGCCCAAGGCGTTTTCACATTCTGCATTCCACGTTGACGCGCTTAAGCGCACATCAACTGCCAGCAACCGCGACTAGAACGAAGGGATCATTGAGCCTTTGAACTCCGCCTTGATGAACTGACGCACCTCTTCTGACTGATAAGCCGCAACCAGCTTCTTCACCCACGGCTTGTCCTTGTCCTGGGCACGCACCGCGATCAGGTTGGCATACGGACTACGGATATCTTCGAGTGCGATGGCGTCTTTCGTTGGATCAAGCCCACCGGCCAGCGCGAAATTGGTATTCACCACCGCCGCATCGACGTCTGACAACGCGCGCGGCAATTGCGCCGCATCCAGCTCAATCAGCTTGATCTGCTTTGGGTTGGCGGCAATATCCAGCGGAGTCGCATTATTGCCGTTCGTGCCCGCACCTGGTTTTAGCTGGATCACGCCCTGAGCCTGAAGCAGCAGCAACGCACGGTTCTCATTCGACGGATCGTTTGGCACCGCGACCTTCGCGTGTTGCGGCAGGTCTTTCACTGATTTGAATTTTTTCGAATAGACGCCAATCGGCGAGATATAGGTCAACCCAGCCGTCACGAGCTTATAACCACGCTGGCGCACCTGGCTGTCCAGGTAGGGCTGATGCTGAAAGCTGTTGGCATTCAGGTCACCCGCTTCAAGCGCTGCGTTGGGCTGCACATAGTCGTTGAACTCGATGACCTTGACGTTCAAGCCTTCACGCTGCGCTACTTTCTGCACCACCGCCCAGATCTGCGCATCCGGGCCACCAATCGTGCCGACCTTGATGACTTTATCGTCCGCGTGCGCACCTGCGCTGGTAACGAATGCCGCAGCGGCCAGCGCTGTGGAAAAGGCTTTCAGGATAGTTCTACGCTGCATGTGATTCTCGCTTTTTGCTCAGTACCAGATTGAGATGGAAGCCCGCAGCATCGCTTAAGCCGCGTAGCAAGAGCGCGAATGCTCTCATACACGTCACAGGAAGTGAAATACCGCTATCTCATATTGGTATGCGCAACAGCAGACATAGGACTTGCAGTTGAAGGCATTTGTACGGCGAGTGGCAGCGCACGGTGCGAACTGAGCTGGCCGGGCAGTTACAGACGCGATGCGCGGCTACTGGTTTTGATTCTGGCTCGACGGATGATTAACGGATGAGTAAGCCGGTGAATTAACCGAGCAGCAATTTGAGATCGTGTACCCAAAGCGCGGGCCCCTGGCCATCACGGGCAAACAACCGCAGCCTGCCTTCTGGGTCGAACACATAGCTAGCCGCAGTGTGGTCCATCGTGTAGTTGTCGGGCGTCTGTCCTGGGACTTTGGCGTAATACACGCGAAAATCCTTGGTGATTTTGGCAAGCTGCGCTTCATCCGCTGGACGCAAGCCGATAAACGACGGATTAAATGCGCTGGTGTATTGCCCCATCAATGCTGGGGTATCACGCGCAGGGTCTACTGTGACGAACAGCACCTGAACCCGTTTCGCCGCTTCCGGCCCAAGCTCCTGTAACGCTTGCGAGAGCTCGGCCAGCGTGGTCGGGCAAACATCAGGGCAGTGCGTATAGCCGAAAAACAGCACGACCACCTGCCCCTTGAAATCAGCCAGCGTGCGCATCTTGCCATTGCTGTCCGGCAGCGAAAAATCGGTGCCGAATTGCTTGTTGCCAGTGATGTCGACGTTCTTGAACGCGGGAGCGTCTTTATCGCAACCGGCCACAAGAAGCGCGCCGCCCAGCGCACAGGCCATCAGCGCAACCCGTGCGGCACGGGCAAAACGGAACATGAGCATAGTGTTAAGCGCCAATCACAACGCGTGCATAGTGGTCGACCAGTAACGCCGTAAACAACAACGACAAATACACGATCGAATAACGGAAGGTTTTACGGGCTAGTTCGTCGGAGTAAGCGCGATAAATTTTCCATGCATAGCCGAGAAAAATCGCTCCGAGCAGTACTGCTGACGTCAGGTAGACAAAGCCACTCATGCCGGAAATAAACGGCATCATCGTGACCACAAACAAGATCACCGAATACAAAAGAATATGCAGCCGGGTGTATTGCTCGCCATGGGTGTTCGGCAGCATGGGCAAGCCCGCATTCTCATAGTCCTTGCGGCGATACAGCGCTAGCGCCCAGAAATGCGGCGGCGTCCAGACAAAAATAATGAGCACGAGAATCCATGCATCGCCAGGCACCGCGCCAGTCACTGCCGCCCAGCCCAGAGCAGGCGGCATCGCGCCAGCGGCACCGCCAATCACGATATTTTGCGGCGTGGCGGGCTTCAGCAGCAGAGTGTAGATAACCGCATAACCGACAAAAGTGGCAAAGGTCAGCCACATGGTCAGCGCATTGGTGAAGGTATAGAGCGCCCACATGCCGAGGCCACCGAGCACCGCCGAAAACAGCAGAATCTGCCCCTGTGTAATCTCGCCACGCGCTGACGGACGCCATGCGGTGCGACGCATCAGCGCGTCAATTTTTTGTTCGACGAGACAGTTGATCGCAAACGCTGCACCCGCCAGCAGCCAGATGCCGACTGTGCCGCCAATCAGAACCGTCCACGGCACCATGCCAGGCGTGGAAAGGAACATGCCGATCACGGCACAAAACACCGCCAGCTGCGTAACACGCGGCTTGGTCAGGGCAAAGTACTGGGAGATCCGGTTGCCGGGAGTGTGAGGAAGAGTTGTGCTTTCCATGAGGGGGGAGCGCTGGCGCGGCATCGCATTAGGCAGAAGCTATGCGGCCGGAACGGCGGCTAGAAGCGATCCGAAAGTTTAGCATAACGAGTAACAGCAGCAGCAGCGCTGCGCCGCCATTGTGAGCGACGGCAACGGGTAACGGCCATTGCAAAACGATATTCGACAAGCCTGTGAAAAACTGAATCACGAGCACCAGCAACACACCATTCGCCAACCGCCGCAACGAGGTGAAACGCCGCAGTTTCAGCGCAAACCAGAGCAGATACGCCACCACCACAAGCGCGAAAGTGCGGTGCGTCCAGTGAATCGCCACCAATGCGTCCTGGGTAATCACTTCGCCATCGCCAGTCATTCCGAGCGCACGCCATAAATGGAAACCATGCTCGAAGTTCATTGGCGGAATCCATTGGCCATTGCACAACGGAAAATCGGTGCAGGCCAGCACCGCGTAGTTCGTGCTCACCCAGCCACCTAGCGCGATCTGCACCACCAGCAGCAACAGCGCGAGCCACGCCGCAGTGCGCCAGCGCGCCGCAGCAGGTTCCAGCACGGACGGTGGCGTCAGACGTGCCGCCAGCCAGCCCAGCGCGCCCAACAATGCCAGCCCGAGCAGCAAATGCAATGTCACGATGGCCGGTTGCAGCTTGAGCGTCACGGTCCACGCCCCGAACCCACCCTGTACCAAAATCAGCAACAGCAGCCCCGTAGGCCACCACGGCGACACGTGCAACGGGCGTTTGCGCCAATGGGCGACCCACGCAATCAGTGTTTGCGCAACGATCAGCACCCCAATCGCCATCGCAAAGTAACGGTGAATCATTTCGATCCAGGCCTTCGTCATGCTGACGGGGCCAGTAGGCAAAGCCTGATGAGCCGCAGTAATCGCCGCGTGCGCGATGAACGGCGAAGCGGTGCCATAGCATCCTGGCCAATCGGGACAACCGAGGCCCGAGTCGGTCAGCCGGGTAAAACCGCCAAACATCACCAGATCCAGCGTCAAAAAAGTCGTGACCCAAACCAGCTTGCGAAATTTGCTGTCGTCGGCCTTGACCCACACATACGACAGCGGCAGCAACGCAATGCAGATACCGATCAGACCCAGTTGCAAGACAAACATCTTTCGCCCTCGTCAGCCCTTAAGCCCAGTCAACCGTTGCTCGAATATTTCAGCAACTTCGTCACATCGCCCTTGATCTTGCTGGGGTTCGGGTCTTTCGGAAAACGCATCATCAGATTGCCACTCGGATCAACCACATAAATGTGGTCGGTTACCGCCGTCCCTGCGTCAGTTGGCAACCATTGCGCCACAGCCACTGGATCGACAACCAGCATGCCGGTCTCGGGATAGGCCTGGCGAATCACTTCGGCCACCTTCGACGAGTCGGTTCGCAGCCACACCGGAACCAGCCGCTCACGTTGCCCCGCTTGGGTAGCCCTGACTTGCCGCATGAAAAACAGTTTGGTTACGCACGCTTTGTCGCACGCACTGCCATCGACGGAAATCATCAGCCAGCGGCCACGCATCGAGGCTAGCTTGAGCGGTTTGCCATCGTCACCGGTAACCATCAGTTCTGGCGGAATCGGCCGCTGCGGCTGGATCAGCGTGCCATAGCTGGAAGTGCCGCCAGTTGGCTTGAACACGTAGTAAGTCAGATACGACGCGATAACCGGTGCGGCGCAAACCAGCGCCAGCAGCAGAACGATCCAGCGGCCACGCTTCCATGACCCCTTACCCGACGGTTGACCAGGAGGCGTTGTAGAAGCCGGTGAAATATCAGACTGCGGCGGGCGGGAAGATGGGCTGGACACAACAAAACCTCATTGAATGAATAGTCGGGGCCATGCCGTCTGGCAGGCACCATCCGGTGCAATTACACGTGTGGTGCAGGTGGCTTTTTCGCACTGCGGCGCGCCGCATACAAGCCCAGCACAATGGCTGCGAACGCTATACCCCACCACTGAAACATATAGCCATAGTTACGCTCGACACCCGTATTGGGGGCTGGCCAGTCGCGCACTAGACCATCATGGGTGTCGCTAGACTGCTGGATCACAAACGGCTGCAACGGCAGGCCGGTTTCACTGGCGTAGGCGCTCACATCAAGATTCTGGCGAATCAGTTGATGCGCCGCCGAACCTCCCTGTCCAAGCTCAAACGCACGGCTGGCATCGGCCCGGGCAATCCCTTCGATCTCGATCTCGCCAGACGGCGTGAGGTAAGGCGCGATGGTGGTCCGCTCGCTCGCATTGCGCGGCAGCCAGCCGCGATTGACCAGCACATCGCCGCCTTGCGTCAGCCTGAACGGCATCACGACATAAAAACCTGGCTGGTCACGATACGGCCGGTTATCCAGATAAACCACTTTATCCGGCATAAACTGGCCCGTCGCACGCACCCGATGAAATTCGATTTCTTGCAGCGTGAACGGCTGGGCACCGAGGTGCCGGACTGGTGCCTGCTCAAACTGCGTGATGTGCGCCTGCAGCGCTTCTTTCTGATGGGCCCGGTCGCGCTGCCAGAAACCAAGGCGCACCGTCACCGCAACTATCAGCAAAACCAGCAGCGCAGGAAGCCAGCGGACCTTCATTGCACGCCGCCCATGACAGCACCACAGATAACAGGCAGTGCGATAATCGCTGGATCGCCTTTGAGCTTCCGGATTTCAACCAATTCCATGCACATTCTCGTTCCAATCGCCTTCATTCTGATTATTGCCAGCCTGGTTTCCGCACTGTATTTCATGATGCATGACCGGGGCCATACCAAGCGGATGGTGTGGTCACTAGCCACCCGTGTTGGCCTGTCGATCTCGCTCTTTCTCTTCATCCTGTTCGCACACTGGATGGGCTGGATTCAGTCCACCGGCATCCCATACGGGCGCTGATCTAGCCAAAGCCGCGCGCACCGCTCAGCCGGGCGTATGAGAACAAACGCCGCCCTGACAGGGTCAAGGGCGGCGCGAGAAAATTCTTGCAGCAGCTTCACGCAACAGCCATCAAACTTGTGCGCAAAACTGCTTGAAACCACGTTTATAACCAGTACACGACGACATACAGCCCAAGCCATACGACGTCGACAAAGTGCCAGTACCAGGCGGCCCCTTCGAACGCAAAATGCTGCTCGGCAGTGAAATGCCCCCGGATCATCCGCACCAGCACCACCGCCAGCATGGTGCCGCCAAGAAACACGTGAAACCCGTGAAAGCCTGTCAGCAAAAAGAACGTTGAACCATATACACCCGAAGCAAGCGTCAAGTTCAGCTCGTTGTAGGCATGGAAATACTCATAACCTTGCAGGAACAAAAAGCACACACCGAGCACAAGTGTTGCCGCCATCCACGCAATCGCACGGCTACGATGGTTTTCACGCAACGCGTGATGCGACACGGTCAACGTAGCACCCGACGACAAAAGCAGCGCCGTGTTGATCGTCGGTACAGGCCATGGCCCCATCGTCTTGAAATGCGAGACCAAAGCGGCAGGACCATCATTCGGCCAAACCGCCGAAAAATCTGGCCAGATCAGTTTGTAATCAAGGCTGCCAAGCTGATGCAGCGCGATTTCACGGGCATAAAACAGCGCGCCAAAAAATGCGGCAAAGAACATCACCTCGGAGAAGATGAACCAGCTCATGCTCCAGCGATAAGACTTGTCGACATGCTTGCCATACAGGCCGCTTTCCGACTCGGCGATCGCATCGCCAAACCAGTGCCATAACGTGTAAAGCACCCACAGCAGCCCGAGAAACGTCGTGACAGGTGCCCAAGTCTCACCGTTAATCCACGCCGCCACCGATCCGAGCATAACCAGCAAGCCCACGGCTGCGCTGACCGGATGCCGCGACGGGTGCGGGACGAAATAATACGGGCTCTCGTTTTGACCGCTCATTCTTGATTCTCCACTTCAGTCCAGTTGTTCCGGAAATCTCCGGTTGTATCTCTATTGCTATTCTCTTGCGCTGCGCGCCTGCCGCACCGCGTGGCACCTAAACTCGTGCGCTATCCCACGACCGCATGCACAACCAGTATCAGCAAACCGATGAAGATCGCCATGCCGATAAAAGCCGCCAGCACGACGTGCAGCGGATTCAAATGCATCGCATCTGCTTCCAGATCACGCCGCTTGCGCACCCCCAGAAACGACCACATCACCGCCTTCATCGTCTGGCCGAATGTGCTTTTCCGGGCGTTACTGTCTTTATCGCTCATTGCGTCCACCTTTTGCCGCCCAGTCTTCAGACCGGATCAGCCACAACACTGGCACCGGTTTGTGCCACCGGTGTACCAGCCCGCACCGTAGGCGCAGGCGTATTCAACTCAAAAAACGTGTAAGACAACGTGATCGTTTTGACATCTTTCGGCAGCTTCGGATCAACCACGAACACCACCGGCATATGCCTGGTTTCATTCGGTGCCAGCGTTTGCTGGGTAAAGCAGAAACACTCGATCTTTTTGAAAAATTCTGTGGCCTGCTTCGGCGCATAGCTTGGAATAGCCTGCGCCTGGATTGTGCGGCCTTGCTTGTTGGTGACCTGGTAGACAACCGTCGCTATTTCGCCAGGATGCACATTCATGCTGAACTGCTCAGGCTTGAAGCCAAGCGGCCCGCGGGCATTCGCATCAAACTCAACTGAAATCGTCCGGCTGGTGTCCACCTGGGTGTTCTTCGCCGCCTTGGCTGTCACATCACGCTGCACCAGATTGTTAATGCCAGTGATCTGGCAGATCGCCTGGTACATCGGCACCAGCGCAAAACCAAAACCAAACATCAGAAAGGCAACGACGATGAGCTTAACCAGCATCAAGCGGTTAAATGAGCGATCGCTTTCGACCGGTGGCTTTTGCATCGACATCAAACTTCCTTAACAGGCCGTCAGACCAGACTCAGGCAGCACCACCATCAGGAAGAGGAGGCGATCCACTGACTGATAACAGCACCCGTAAAAAAAACGGCGACAACCACGAGCAAAATTAAACCGAGCCGCACATTGCCCGCACGAATCTCGGTGGGACTACGTCTTTCTTGTGGATTTCGGGTCATGCTGAATTATCTGAATATTGCCGTGACGGTAGATAAAGCTACGGTGAAACCCAACCGCCAGCAAGACCCTAGCCCGGCGTGAAACCGCAGGACCAGAGACTCTTGGCGTTGCTATTCGTGATTATTCAACCGTTGGCGGCTTCTCGAACGTATGGAACGGTGCGGGACTCGGGACGGTCCACTCAAGACCAATTGCGCCATCCCACGGTTTGTCCGCAGCTTTTTCCAGCTCACCACCACCCCGATAGGCTGGCAATACAACTGCAAACAGGAAGTAAACCTGTGCCAGACCAAAGCCAAATGCACCAATCGAAGCCACTTGATTCCAGTCAGTGAACTGCGCTGGGTAATCGGCATAACGACGCGGCATACCGGCAAGACCAACGAAGTGCATCGGGAAAAACGTGATGTTGAAGAAGATCATCGAGGTCCAGAAGTGAATCTGGCCGCGTGTCTCGTTGTACATCCAGCCGGTCCACTTCGGTGCCCAGTAATACCACCCGGAGAACAATGCGAAGAGCGATCCGGCCACCAACACATAGTGGAAGTGGGCGACCACGAAATACGTGCCGTGGTACTGGATATCAAGCGGTGCCATCGACAGCATCAGCCCGGTGAACCCACCCATCGTGAATACGAACAAAAAGCCAATTGCAAACAGCATAGGGGTTTCAAACGACAGCGCACCGCGCCACATCGTCGCAACCCAGTTAAATACCTTCACGCCAGTTGGAACTGCGATCAGCATCGTGGCATACATGAAGAACAACTGACCCGTGACCGGCATCCCTGTCGCAAACATGTGGTGCGCCCAGACCATGAACGACAGAATGGCAATTGACGCCGTGGCATAAACCATCGAGCTGTAGCCAAACAGTGGCTTGCGCGAGAACGCCGGGATGACCTGCGAGACGATGCCGAACGCCGGCAAGATCATGATGTAAACCTCGGGGTGCCCAAAGAACCAGAAAATATGCTGATACATCACTGGGTCACCACCGCCGGCCGCATTAAAGAACGACGTGCCGAAGTGACGATCAAACAGCACCATCGTAATTGCGCCCGCCAGAACAGGCATCACCGCAATCAGCAGATACGCGGTAATCAGCCAGGTCCATGCAAACATCGGCATTTTCATCAGCGTCATGCCAGGTGCGCGCATGTTCAGAATCGTCACGACGATATTGATACCGCCCATGATCGAAGACGCACCCATCAAGTGGATGGCAAAAATGGCGAAATCCATGCCTGGACCCATTTGCGTCGAAAGCGGCGCATACAGCGTCCAGCCTGCGGCAGTCGCACCACCAGGGACAAAAAACGAGACCATCAACAATGTCGCGGCAACGGGCAGAAGCCAGAAGCTGAAATTGTTCATCCGCGCAAACGCCATGTCAGAAGCGCCGATCTGGAGTGGAATCATCCAGTTAGCGAAACCAACGAAGGCCGGCATGATCGCGCCAAACACCATGATCAGGCCGTGCATGGTGGTGAGCTGGTTAAAAAACTCTGGCCGCATGATCTGCAACCCAGGCTCAAACAACTCAACGCGAATCATCAATGCCATCACGCCCCCTGAGAGGAACATGATGAAAGAGAACAATAGGTACAACGTACCGATGTCCTTGTGGTTGGTGGCGAACAGCCAGCGACGCCAGCCATGCGGCATATCATGGGCGTGGTCGTCGTGCTCATGAGCATGGCCCGCGACTACATCGTGTCCGATAGACATGACAATCTCCTAAAACGAATGCTTTTCTGACCGTGACACGTCAGGCTGCCGGGCTGATCTCAACGCGCCGCGCTTCTTTCGCGTCAGCGCCGCCCGTGATCGTTTCCGGTTTTTTCAGATTAATGTGGTCTTCAGCGATACCAGCTGCCTTCAGGGCATCCCGCACCGCTTCTGCCCGGCTCTTGGCCAGCTTTGCATTGATATCTGCCGAACCTGTCTTGTCGGTAAAACCGGACAGGTCAAACCGGGCATCTGGATGCGCCTTGGCATAGGCCGCCGCAGCATCAATGGCTGCGCCTGCGTCCGCCGGCAGCGTGCTCTTGCCGGTTTCAAAATAGACGCTAGCGGGCAACGCAGCTTGCGGCGCTTGTGCATCGCTGCTGCTGGATGCCTCTGCCGCAGGCGCAGCAGCTTCCTGATGCGCACCGCCTTCAGGCATCTTGCCGTTACGCGCATCCGCAACCTGCTTCGGTTGCAGAACATCGCCAGTGTGATTGCCCCAGGCATTACGTTGATATGTCACCACCGAAGCAATTTCGACATCGTTCAGGGATGAAGCCCAAGGTGGCATCGCGCCCTTGCCTTTGAGCACCAGACTGACGTGTTCGGCAATCGGGCCATTGGCCACCTTGCTGCCATCAATCGCCGGGAATACGCCCATGCCCTTGCCGTTCGGCTGATGGCATACCGCGCAGTGGGCCGCATAAACCTTCTCGCCACGCCCGGAAAGCTCTGCCAGCGTGTAGGTTTTATTCGGATCATCTGTGCTGGAAGCCATTTTTTGCTTCTGGCTCTCGACCCATTTGGCGTAGTCGTCGGCTGACAGCACAGTCACGACCACCGGCATGTACGCATGTTCCTTGCCGCACAGTTCAGTGCAAAAGCCGCGATAAGTCCCGACCTTCTCCGCCTTGAACCACGTATCGCGTACAAAACCAGGAATCGCGTCTTGTTTGACGCCGAAGGCCGGTACGTACCAGGAGTGAACGACGTCGTTGGCGGTAGTGATGATGCGGATTTTTTTGTCGACCGGCACCACAAGCGGGTTATCTACCTCTTGCAGGTAGGTATCGGTGATTGGCGTCTGGCCATTCACTTCGCTACGTGGCGTGGTCAGCGTGGACAGAAAGCTGATGCCTTCGCCCGGACCCTTCACGTAGTCGTAACCCCACTTCCACTGATAACCGGTGACTTTCACGGTGAGATCAGCATTGGTTGTGTCTTTCATCGCCACGACGGTCTTGGTGGCAGGCAATGCCATCAGGACAACGATGATGAACGGGACAATCGTCCAGATAATTTCGACGGTGGTGCTTTCGTGGAAATTAGCTGGCTTGTGGCCCTTCGATTTGCGGTGAGCAATGATCGAATAGAACATCACGCCAAACACGGCGATAAAAATCACCGTGCAGAGAATCAGCATGAATGTGTGGAGATCGTAGAGCTCCTCAGCGATTTTTGTCACAGGCGGCTGGAGATTGATCTCGTTGACAGCCGGGCCGCCAGGACTATCGCCAACGGCCAGGGCGACGCCGGCGAAAAGCAGCCCGCTGCAGGCCAGCACGCCCGTGAGGGCTCGCTTGATTGTTTTCATAGCTTCCTTACCCATAAATTCCATTCAAACCCTCGACCCCTCTGAAGGGTGCGCCTCGCTCCAGCCATGGACCCGCGCTAGCACGAACCACAACGCCGAAGCCACATGCGCAACTCGTGAGCAAACTGCGCACGCCGGTACAGCGCGAGATGTTGTCCAATCACGATTGACTCGCCACGCGAAACCAGCCGGACAGGCGCATACGGCGAAGCACCCGGCTCGACCCGCACCCAGCGCGGATTAAATTCGAACTGTGTGCGCTGCTCAGCGCTAACCTGCTCAATCACCAGCCGGTTCTCAAACAACCGGATACGTTCGTAATCGACCGCATGGCGCGCATACGCGACAAAAGCGACACCTACTGCCAGCAATTCAACCCCGGTAAACGGCAACACCAGCCACGCGCCGCATAAAACCAGCAGGGAAGCAATTACCAGCGAGAACAACGCAAGCGATACGTAAAAGCACACAAACTGCCGTGGTGAAACCGAACAGTTCCGCTTCATGAGCCAGTCTTTTAACACCGGCTCCGAACCTGATGACAGACCAGTTGTGTCCAACACGATCTCCTGCGAACCGCCGCCCAGCACGCTGTAACGCGCCTGATGCGGTTGCAGCAAACACCTCGCAACACCGGATTCTGCCGCCCCAGATTGGGGACCCCGGGCGACAAACTGACGCATTATAGGCGGGTTCGATATCCGCCACAAGCAACGCCCCGCCGTCCCGCAAGCCATGCGGGACAAGCCTCTGCGCCGTTTTGACGCACTATTTGGCAGGGATTTCCTCTCGTAATTCCAGGCATAACAGATCGGTACTTTACGGCGTCACAGATTCTTCAACTGCCTTCGCCCAATCTCTTCGAGACGCACAATGCCATGCCCTTCCGGTGTGGTGCGCGGCACCGCTTTCCATGCATGTCCATAGATCACCTCAAAGGTCAGTGCGATGCTGCCATCCGCGCTGCGACGGGCTTCCAGCCCAGCCAGCAAGGCTTCGTGCAGACGGCGACCGCCAAGACCCGCGGCTCCCTCACGCACCGCAGGGTAAGCCCCCCAGCGGCGCACATCCGCCAGCAACGATTGCGGCGACTGATAAGTAATCTTCAAGGTTTCCTGATCCATCACCGGGATTTCAAAGCCGCTTTCCACCAGCATGTCGCCCAGATCATGCATATCAACAAAATCAATCACGTGAGCGCGCATTTCGTTGCCGCGCTGAGTGTCGATCTGCGCATAGACGTGACGCAGCTCCTTGAGCGTGTCAGGGCCAAACGTGCTGAACATCAGCAGGCCGTTCACTTTCAGCGCACGCTGCCACTCCGGAAAAATCAGATCGGGACGCGAATGCCATTGCAGCGCGAGATTGGACCAGATCATGTCAAACGCGCCCGCAGCAAACGGCAGTGCCGAAAAATCAGCCTGAGCCAGCCGTGGCCCACGCGCAGCAAGCCAGTCGCCCAACCGGCCTGGCAGCAGCTTTTGCCAGCGAGCCTCCGGCGCATCCTGGCGACGTGCTCGCGCCAGCATCGCCTGCGACAAGTCAGCGCCGTATACCAGTGCCTCCGGAAACCGCTCACGCAGTTGCGGCAGATCATCGCCATAGCCACAGCCCGCATCAAGAACCCGCGCCGGATTGAGCCGAATGTATTCAAGACGCTCACGCATGCGTTGTGAAATTTCACGCGGCAAGAACGCAACGTCACCGAAATGCGCGGCGCGGCGCTCGAAAATCCGCCGTAAATACCGGGCATCATTGGCCGGACGGGCAAGGTTGAGAGGAACTGGGGACATGGGCATCGTGCTGGCGAGGACCGCGAAGTATACTCGCTCACTTGCCCTCTTCAGCGCCGCAGAGCGGCTCCCGTATCGAAGCCATGCCTGTCTTCCCGATGTTTGCTCCATTTCTGGCCTGGCGGGTCCGCTGGCTCACCCCCTGGCTGAAGCGACACGGGCCACAGCTAGCGCAACTCGTCCTGCCAAACTTATGCGCGCTATGCGGCAATCTGTCGCGTAGCACGCTGTGCCCGAGCTGCGCTGAAACCCACTGGAATGAAGCCCGGTTACGTTGCCTCGTCTGCGCGCTGCCACTCGCCGTACGGCACACGCTCGCGGGCCACATACAACCAACCCGGCCAGCCCAGCTTAACCGTTGCACCGGCTGCGCTGAGCGCACCAGTACACCACTCCCCTTCGATGCCACATTCACGCTCGGCGACTATCGCGCGCCCCTCGATGCGCTGGCACTCGGGCTGAAATTTCGCGCACGTATCAGGCTGGCATCTGAATTCGCCAGGCAATTTGCGCATCTCACGCTCAACCTGCCGGAGGCACAACGGCAATTCGACGTGATCGCCCCCGTTCCACTCTCAGCCAGGCGGCTAGTCGAAAGAGGCTACAACCAGGCATGGGAAATTGCCCGGCCACTCGCACGCATGCTGCACACACGCAGCGATGCAACGCTGCTCAAACGTGTCATTCATACCGCGCCGCAAGCCCGGCTTGATCCGGCAGCAAGGCGGCTCAATGTCGGAGGGGCCTTTGAAGTCGTCAAACCCGTGCAGGGCCTGCACGTTGTGCTGGTTGACGATGTCATGACCACCGGTGCCACGCTCGAAGCAATCGCCCACGCACTAAAAACAGCGGGGGCGAAGCGCGTCACCAACCTCGTCGCCTTGCGCACAACAAAAAACTAGCCCCTCACCCATTCAGGTCCACATCATGTTCAACGTTGTTCTTGTCGAGCCCGAAATTCCCCCGAACACGGGTAACGTGATCCGGCTGTGCGCCAATACTGGCGTGCACCTTCACCTGATTGAACCTCTCGGCTTTCCGCTCGATGACACCAAACTGCGACGCGCCGGGCTCGATTATCACGAGTACGCGCAAATGAAGGTTCATGCCAGTTGGGATGCGTTCGTCCGCACAGAAACGCCTGATGCCGCACGCATGTTCGCCTTTACCACGCGCGGCGCAGGGCGCTTTCACGCCAGCACGTTCGTGGCT
This sequence comes from Paraburkholderia bonniea, assembly GCF_009455625.1. Lineage (NCBI taxonomy): Bacteria > Pseudomonadati > Pseudomonadota > Betaproteobacteria > Burkholderiales > Burkholderiaceae > Paraburkholderia > Paraburkholderia bonniea. The sequence goes on from NZ_QPEQ01000001.1 coordinate 3,008,580, forward strand.
GGTGACTGGTTTATTTTCGGTGCGGAGACGCGCGGCCTGCCTGAGGAGGTGCTCGGGCATTTCAGTGCAGAGCAGCGGGTCCGGCTGCCAATGCGGCCCGACAACCGGAGTCTGAACCTGTCGAACACGGTGGCAATCGTGGTGTTCGAAGCATGGCGTCAAATGGGTTTTGCCGGGGGAATCTGAGCGATTCCCCCGGCAGGAACGAAAGATAAAGCGAGACTATGCAGGCAGTAGCAAGGCGAGGAGCGACGAATGCAGCGACGCCCGTCCTGACAAACCCGAGCCAAAACTGAGCGCAACAGAACCCCGCTATTCAGCTCGGGCATCACGGCGCAGCAAGGCGCTCACGGCATCGCGCGGCGCTACGCCATCAAACAAAACGGCGCATACCGCCTGTGTCACCGGCATCTCAATCGCATGCGCGTGGGCCAGCGCCAGCACGGCCTGTGCGCAACGCACGCCTTCCGCGACGTGCCCCAGTGCAGCAAGGATGTCGGCCAGCGAGCGTCCGGTGGCCAGTTGCATACCCACCGTCCGGTTACGCGACAGATCGCCCGTCGCGGTAAGAATCAGGTCGCCTAGGCCCGTGAGCCCGGTAAAGGTTTCCGCGCGGCCTCCGAGGGTCACGCCAAGCCGCGACATTTCCGCCAGGCCACGCGTTACAAGCGCTGCCCGGGCGTTGAGCCCAAGCCCCAGGCCGTCGCCAATCCCGGTGGCAATAGCCAGCACGTTCTTGACGGCCCCCCCCACTTCGACGCCGACGACATCATCGCCGGTATAAATGCGCATCGCGTCATGGTGAAAGGCCGCGACAGTTCGCTCCTGGCATGCCCGCGACGGGCTTGCCACGGTTAGTGCGACAGGCAATCCAAGCGCCACTTCGCGTGCAAAGCTGGGCCCGGACAATACGCCGTTGCTGTGATGCTGGGGAAGTTCGGCTGCGACCACCTGATGCGGCAACAATGAAGTGCCCGCCTCGAAGCCTTTGCACAGCCAGATGAGATGGTGTGGGATCTGCGCCTCATCGCGCAGGGTCTGGCACAACCCACGCAAGCCAGCCACTGGCGTGCCGATGACGCACAACGCCTCTGCGCCTTGCGCATGCGCCAATGCAGCGCTCAGATCGGTTTCATAGCGCAGGCTGGCGGGTAGCGCAACGCCCGCAAGGTAGCGGGCGTTTTCGTGACAGCGCTGCAGCTCGGCCACCAGGGCGCTATCGCGCGCCCACAGCACAGTATCGTGATGCCTGGCCAGGTGAGCGGCGAGCGCAGTACCCCAGGCTCCAGCACCGAGAACGGCAATCTTCATGCGCAACGCCTAATGCGTCATGCCATTCGGGCTTGCTGCTTCACTCTGGCTGCCAATTTGCGCGAGACGCTGTTCATACAGCGCCTGGAAGTTGATTTCAGCGAGATGGATCGGTGGAAAACCTGCGCGGCTAATCGCGTCAGCGACATTCGAGCGCAGATACGGGAACAGGATCGTCGGGCAAGCGATGCCGATCAGCGGATCAATCTGGTCTTCAGGAATATTGCGGATATCGAAGATGCCGGCCTGCTTGGCTTCGATCAGAAAAGCCACCTTGTCCAGCACCTTGGCAGTCACCGTGCCGGTGACGAGAACTTCAAATACGTTGTCAGCAAGGCGTTCAGCTTTGACGTCAACCTCAACTTCAACCGAAGGCATTTCCTGTTCGAGGAAGATCGCAGGTGAATTGGGTTGCTCAAGCGACATATCTTTTAGATAGATACGCTGAATGTTGAAAAACGGCTGATTGTTCTCGTCGGACATGGCTAAAACTCCCTGAATGTTTTCGTTACAACGGGCCGCGGCCTTATAGGGCCGTCAGATGCCCGCCAAATATATACGATGCGCGCTGCCATTCAGCAAGAATGGCAGCGCGCATTACTCAATGCACCTGGATCTAAGCGCTCAAACCGCTTCAAGGAGCGGTATCAAGCCACCTGAACGGTCGAGTGCGGAAAGATCGTCGTAGCCGCCCACATGGGTTTCGCCGATAAATATCTGCGGCACAGTACGGCGACCGGTACGAGTCATCATTTCTTCCCGCCGCGCCGGGTCTTTGTCGATGAGCACCTTTTCAAGCTGCTCAACGCCGCGCGACTTTAAGAGACGTTCGGCCATCTGGCAATAAGGGCACACCTGGGTGCTGTACATCACGACCTTGTTCACTTTGCAACTCCTTGTTTCACTACCGGCATACCGGCTCGCTGCCAGGCACTCATTCCGCCTTCAAGCACATGGACCTCGGCGTAACCCGCTTCACGCACGGTGTTAGCCGCCCGGCTAGACTGCTGACCAGTCTGGCACACCAGCAAAACCGGGTTGCTCTTGTTTTTCACAAGTTGCAAGATTTTCGCTTTCAGGTCGGCCAATTCAAGATGCCGTGCCGCGGGCAGATGACCTGCGGCAAAATCTGCCGCAGGCCGCAGATCAAGCACCACCGCGTTGCGCCGGTTAATCAACTGGGTGGCGTCAGTCGCCGAAAGGCCCCCGCGGCGCCGAAGACTCGGCCACAGCAGCAGCCCACCGGAGATGAGGACAATTGCAATGAGTGCAAGGTTTGTGTAATCAGTGAAAAACTTCACGGAAAATCCGCCGAAAAAAGAGAGATCGGAAAGGCAATCCCGCCATTATAAAATAACCGCCTGCTGCGATGGCCCTGGTTCGGCAAACCAGCCTCGCAACGTCGCTTTACCGCTTCCTTACTACCGACCGGCCTCTTATGTACAAACTCGTTCTCATCCGCCACGGCGAATCGACGTGGAACAAGGAAAACCGCTTCACCGGCTGGGTCGATGTCGACCTGACCGAACAGGGTAACCGCGAAGCGCAGCAAGCAGGTGTGCTGCTGAAAGCCTCGGGCTACACCTTTGATATCGCTTACACCTCGGTGCTCAAGCGTGCCATCCGCACGCTCTGGCATGTGCAGGACCAGATGGACCAAATGTATTTGCCCGTGGTGCATTCGTGGCGTCTCAACGAACGCCATTACGGCGCACTGTCAGGCCTGAACAAGGCGGAAACAGCGGCCCAGTATGGCGATGCGCAAGTGCTGACATGGCGTCGCAGCTATGACACCCCACCGCCCGCACTTGATCCTTCGGATAAGCGCGCGCCCTTTGGTGACGCGCGTTACGCCAAGGTGCCGCGCGCCGATTTGCCCCTGACCGAATGTCTGAAAGACACCGTCGCACGCGTGCTGCCAATCTGGAACGAATCTATCGCACCAGCAATCAAGTCCGGCCGCAAGGTGCTAATCGCGGCGCATGGCAATTCGCTCCGGGCGCTCATCAAGTATCTGGATAACATTTCCGATACCGATATCGTCGGGCTGAATATTCCAAACGGCGTGCCGCTGGTCTATGAACTCGATGAAAACCTGAAGCCCGTGCGGCATTACTACCTGGGCGACCAGGACGCGATCGCGCAAGCGCAAGCGGCCGTTGCCAGCCAGGGCAAGGCGGGCTGAGCGCATCTGCATCAGGTCTTGGCGGGGCTGGGTCAAAGAAAAGAAAGCAGCATGCTTTCTGGCGCGGCCCCCTGATTCAAACTCAAACCTCCCCCAGACGGCATGCAGCACTATCCGGTGAAAGCGATTACCGGATATTTCTTTGCAGCAATCAGATCTATCTCAAGAACCCGCCCCTTCTGGCCCGGTCGAAGTCGGATTGCAGCCCGGTTCACTTCACAGGCATACCGGGTGTGCAGTTATACTTGTCCGCCTCCTCTCTATCGACGCTGCCACGCGCCTCCGACCGCACCAGACTCTATGCGAAAGAACCTGAAAAATATCGGCCTGATCGCTGCGGGCCTTGCTACTGGCGTATTTGCCACGTTGCAAATTTCCGCCTCAGCTCAGCAACCCGCGCCCCTGCCACTTGAACAGTTGCGGCTTTTTGCCGAAGTTTTCGGGCAGATCAAGCATGAGTACGTCGAACCAGTTGACGATAAGAAACTGCTGACGTCGGCGATCAAGGGCATGGTTTCCAGCCTCGATCCGCACTCGTCCTATCTCGACAAAACCGACTACCAGGAACTCCAGGAGCAGACCAAAGGCCGCTTCGCCGGGCTAGGTATCGAGATCTCCCAGGAAGATGGCCTCATCAAGGTCATTTCGCCGATTGAAGACACTCCGGCGTTTCGCGCGGGCATTCGCTCCGGCGACCTGATTACCCGCATCAACGACAAACCGGTACGCGGCATGACGCTCGACAAATCCGTCAAGCAAATGCGCGGCGAGCCGGGCACCAAGGTCACGCTGACCATCTTCCGCAAAACCGACGACCGCACGTTCCCGCTCACCGTCACGCGCGCGATCATCAAGGTACAAAGCGTCAAGACCAAAATACCTGCGCCCGGTTATGCCTATGTCCGCATCACCAGCTTCCAGGAACGCACCACGCCTGATCTGGCAGCCAAGCTCAAAGACATCGCGCGCCAGCAACCCGACCTGAAGGGCCTCGTGCTCGATCTGCGCAATAACGGCGGCGGGCTGCTGCAAAGCGCCGTGGGTGTGGCTGGTGCGTTCCTGCCGCCAGATTCGGTCGTCGTGTCGACTAACGGCCAGATACCGGATTCCAAGCAGATTTATCGTGACACTTACGAGAACTACCGCCTGCCTTCATTCGATGGCGATCCGCTCAAGAACCTGCCTCCGATCTTCAAAACCGTGCCGATAGTTGTGTTGACCAATGCGTATTCGGCATCGGCGTCGGAAATTGTCGCGGGTGCATTGCAAGATCAGCATCGTGCGCTGATTCTCGGCAAAACCACCTTCGGCAAGGGGTCGGTGCAAACCGTGCGTCCGATGACCGCCAACACGGCATTGCGCCTCACCACCGCCTATTACTACACGCCAAGCGGCCGCTCGATCCAGAACAAGGGTATCCGTCCGGATATCGCTATCGACCAGTTCGCAGAAGGTGATCCGGATGACGCGCTGGTGACGCGCGAAGTCGATTACTCGAACCACCTGGCCAATACCCAGGATCCGAACGAAAAGAAAGAACAGGAGCAGCGCGAGCAGGAACGCATGGATCAATTGCGTATCCTGGAAGAGCAAAACGACAAGAAAACGCCAGAACAGCGGCAAAAAGATCGTGAGCGCAAGCCGGTCGAATTCGGTTCGGCAGATGATTTCATGCTTCAGCAAGCGTTGAACAAGCTCGAAGGCAAACCAGTGCAAGAGTCGAAGTCGACTACGGAACGCCGTCTCGCACATAGCAAGCCTGCGCAATCGGCTTCCGCGCCTGTTGCCGTGCCGGCTTCTGCTCCAGCGGCCGCGTCCGCAGCAACGCCTGCCTCAGCACCTGCGGCGGCTTCACATGCAACGCCTGCTTCAGCACCTGCGGCGGCTTCGCATGCTGTACCAGCGGCCGCATCCGCAGCAACGCCGGCCTCAACACCGGCACCAGCCACACAAGGCAAGTAACATTTGCCTGGCCTGAAGGTCTTTGCGGCGTCCTCCGCAAAGACCTTCACCTACTCCCCTCCCGCGCGAGTCCGAGCATTCCCCCAGCTTCGCGCAACGGCGTCTTACGCCAGCCATCCCCCCACACACTCCGCTTCGCGCCACGCGATGAACGACGATCAGCTCCTGCGCTATTCCCGCCATATTCTTGTCGATGAACTAGGTATCGAAGCGCAGCAATGCTTTCTCGATGCACATGCGCTCATCATTGGAGCAGGCGGGCTTGGCTCGCCCGCTGCGATGTATCTCGCGGCGGCGGGCGTTGGCAGCCTGACACTAGTCGATGCCGATACGGTTGATCTGACCAATTTGCAGCGCCAGATCCTTCATGTCACAGCCTCGGTGGGGCACAAGAAAGTCGATTCAGGCCGCGCCATGCTTGCGGCGTTAAACCCCGAGGTGCAGGTGCATGCCGTCGCCGAGCGGGTAGACGGCACGTGGCTCGCCAATGCAGTGCCGCAAGCCACCGTGGTGCTCGATTGCAGCGACAACTTCGCCACCCGTCACGCCATCAACCGGGTCTGCTTCTCCCATCGGGTGCCTTTGATATCAGGGGCGGCGTTACGCTTCGATGGCCAGATCAGCACGTTCGATTTCCGCGATGCCGCGTCACCGTGTTATGCGTGCATCTTTCCAGAAGATCAGCCATTTGAAGAAGTGGCCTGCTCAACGATGGGCGTGTTTGCTCCAACCGTTGGCATCATCGGGGCTATGCAGGCGGCTGAGGCGCTGCGCGTAATTGCCGGAATCGGCACGCCACTGGTTGGCCGCCTGATGATGCTCAACTCGCTGCAGATGGAATGGACCACCATGCGTATCGCCCGCCAGCCAGGTTGCCCGGTTTGCGGGCACCCGCGCCCCTCGCCAACTGATGCGCTGCCGCCAGAGCATGAGACTTAGACTAGGCACCATCGCCGAAACATAAACGCCCTGGTTGCATCACCAGCAACCAGGGCGTTTTCATACCAGCCGTCAAACCCTGGCAAACCTGACTCAAGCCTGCGCCACCCGTTTCAGCGCCGCTTGTACCTCTTCTGGCTCGAATGACGCCAGCACGTCGGCAACAGGTTTCTCCAGCGTTTTCAGATGCGAGCGCAATACTTCCTGCTTCACCACCAGCAACTGGCTAGGGTGCATCGAAAACTCCGTTAGCCCCATCCCGAGCAGCAAGCGAGTCAGCGCTGGATCGCCCGCCATTTCACCGCAGACGGACACCGGAACGCCCGCGCGTTTGGCTTCGCGCAGGGTGTAGCCAATCAGGTGCAGCACGGCGGGATGCAACGGGTCATACAGATGCGCCACGGCGTTATCTGCGCGATCAATCGCCAGCGTGTATTGAATCAAGTCGTTGGTCCCGATCGACAGAAAATCGAGCCGCTTGAGAAATAACGGCAGTGCAAGCGCCGCAGCGGGAATCTCGATCATCGCGCCCACACGCACATTCGGATCGTAGGCCAGGCCCGCTGCGTCAAGCTGGTGCCTGGCTTCATGAATCAGATCCAGGGTCTGGTCGATTTCACGCGCGTGCGCGAGCATCGGAATCAGAATCTTCACCGGCCCAAACACGGAAGCCCGCAAGATCGCCCGCAACTGGGTCAGAAACATCTGTGGCTCAGACAAGCTCCAGCGAATCGCCCGCAACCCAAGCGCGGGATTCATCGCTGTTTCGTAACCATCGTTGCCCATGGACTCAAGCGGCTTGTCCGCGCCCACATCAATCGTGCGAATGGTCACCGGCAAGCCGTTCATCAACTCAACGGCACGGCGATAGGCGTCGAACTGCTCCTCTTCCTCCGGCAAATGATGCTCGTGATTCATAAAGAGGAATTCAGTGCGGAAGAGACCAATGCCCGTTGCCCCGGCTTCGACTGCCGCGCGGGCATCATCGGGCAATTCGATATTCGCGGACAGTTCGATGCGCGTGCCGCACAGCGTTTGCGTGGGCGAGAACTTCAGGCGCTGCAGCTTGCGCTGTTCAAGCACTTTCTCACTTTGACGGTAGGAATACTCTTCGAGCACGATGGGCGCGGGATCAACAATCACGATGCCGTGATCGCCGTCCACAATAATCAGGTCGTCCTGACGAATCAGCGCGCTGGCCTGCTGCACCCCAACCGCCGCCGGAATACCGAGGCTGCGCGCGACAATCGCCGTGTGCGACGTGCGCCCACCCAGATCCGTCACAAAGCCCTGAAACGTCTGCGTCTTGAACTGCATCATGTCGGCCGGCGCGATGTCATGCGCGACCACGATCATCTCGTTACAGGTGCCGTGCTCGCTGTCTGCCAGAGTCGTGACGGAAGCACCGGCAAGCGCCTTGAGCACCCGCTCCACGACCTGCTGAATGTCAGCTTTGCGCTCACGCAGATATTCGTCTTCGATATCGTCGAAATGGCGCGACAAACGTTCGAGCTGCTCCGTCAGCGCCCATTCGACGTTATAGCGGCGGGTGCGGATCAGATCTATCGTCTCCTGCACCAGCATCGCGTCATTCAGGATCATGCTGTGGACGTTGATGAATGCGCCCATTTCGCTCGGAGCGTCGGCGGCGAGATCGGCGCGCAACGTGTCGAGTTCCTGATGCACCAGGCGCTGTGCCACACGAAAACGCTCCACCTCGTCTTCGATCTGGGACTGCTCAAGCAAATAATGGTCGACGTCGAGTGCCGCTGGGGCAATCAGATATGCCCGCCCAATAGCGATACCGCGTGACACGGGAATTCCATGCAGCGTGAACGACACACGCCCTCCTCTCGTTATGCGTTGCGCAATGTTGCGGCAACCCGCAAGAATGGCTTCAGACTCTATTTGCCGCGATAAATTCCGCCGCGCCTGGATTGATTTATGGTGACTGCTTTGCGCTTTCGCCGAGCTTGCCAGACAACTGTGATGCTGATGTGTCGGTCTGCATGATGATGCGCGTCGCGTATTGTGACCCGCTAAAAAAAACGCCGCGAGTCGAGCGCGGCGTCCTGGTGCAGATAAATTCTGAACTCGCGTTACTGACCTTCGCCAAATTTGTCGGCAATCAGCTTGAGCAAGGCGGCCATCGCCTGCTCTTCGTCAGCGCCATCGGTTTCGATCAGCACGGTGCTGCCGATCCCAGCGGCCAGCATCATCACACCCATGATGCTTTTTGCGTTAATCCGGCGGCCATTGCGGCTCATCCAGATTTCCGCCTGAAAATTGCCCGCGAGTTGCGTTAGCTTGGCCGAGGCACGAGCGTGCAGCCCCAGCTTGTTCACGATAGTTGTTTCCTGTTGCAGCATGTAAGAGTCCGAAACGCAGGTGATAAAGAGAATGAAAGTAAAACGGGAAGCGATGCCACCGCAGGCCCGGCTAGTCAGATGAGTCCGTCTTAGGCACTGGCGGCGTAGCCGCACATGGGTCAGAGCAGCCTGGCGCAGTGGTGGGCTGGGGTGTTCCTGGCGTAATCGCGTGGATGCCTTTGGTCGCGCCCGCCAGTGCCTTGTCGATCAGCGTATCCAGCGGCGTGGTGCGATAACAGACTGCCCGCAGCAACATCGGCAGATTCACGCCAGCCAGTACTCGCACCTGCGGCAACGTGGCCAGGCGGCCGGCGATATTCGATGGCGTCGCACCAAACATGTCGGTCAGCACCAACGCGCCGTTATCTTCCTTGAGCCGCTCGATCTCGGTGTGCGCAAACGCCAGTATTTTTACCGGATCGCTATCAGGCAATACATCAATGACCCCAATGCGGGCGGGCAAACCACCATAGATGTGGGCAATGCACTCCCGAAGCGCCGTGGCGAAGGGAGCGTGCGCAATAATCAGAATGCCTGCCATATCAGCCTTGCTGCAAAAAACGGTTCTGTATCCTGGCGGACCTGCCGTACTTCAAACGCCTGAAAAACTGACGCTGGCACTGGCCGCTACGCTCTCCGTTACATCGTGTGAGCCGCGCCCAGATATAGCCATCAACCCGGAAGCGGGGCATTGTAACAGGCCCATTTGCCTATTTTTCGGGCAGCCATAGCCAGCAAAAAGCCCGTCACACCAGCCGCCAACCATGCGCGATACATCAGCCTGCTGCACGCTCTAGCGCGTCGATAAACATCGCCGCCACATCAAACCCGGTCTGATCCATGATTTCGCGGAAGCACGTTGGGCTCGTCACATTGACCTCAGTCAGCCAGTCGCCAATCGCATCGAGCCCGACCAGCAGCAAACCTCGCTCGAACAGCACCGGCGCAAGCGTGACAGCGATCTCGCGGTCGCGGTCGGTTAGCGGCTGCGCCCGCCCGAGCCCGCCCGCCGCCAGATTGCCGCGCACCTCGCTGCCCTGGGGGATGCGCGCCAGCACATACGGCACAGGCTGGCCGCCAATCAACAAGATGCGCTTGTCACCATTCTTGATTTCGGGAAGAAACTTCTGCGCCATGACTGAGCGCGAGCCATCGTGACTCAGCATTTCGATAATGGAACCGAGATTCATGCCATCCGCTGTCACACGGAACACGCCCATGCCGCCCATGCCATCCAGCGGCTTCAGAATGATGTCGCCGTGCTCGGCATGAAACGCCCGCAAGCGCGCCGCGTCGCGCGTAACCAGCGTCGGCGCGACAAACTGCGGGAATTCGCCAATCGCCAGTTTTTCGGAATGGTCGCGGATCGCCTGCGGTTTGTTGAAAATACGCGCGCCGCTGCGTTCGGCGAGTTCGAGCAGCCAGGTCGCGGTGACATATTCCATGTCGAACGGCGGGTCCTTGCGCATGAGCACCGCACCGAAGTCTTTCAGCAAACGAGGGCTGGCCGCCTCTGCGGCAAACCATGGCGAACGGCGCTTGTCGGCCAGATCACCCGTAATCGTGAAGCGCCGCACGTTGGCTTCGACCTCACCGCCGCTCCATGCCAGGTGCCCCGGCTCGCAGGCGTAGAGCGTGTGGCCACGCGCGGCGGCCTCAGCCATCATCGCGTAGGTCGAATCCTTGTAGATCTGAAAGCGATCCAGCGGGTCAGCGATAAAAAGAATGTTCATAAAAATCCTGATGTGCCTGGACAGCCTCGCGTTGCCTGTTCACTCATGACCCGGATGGGCGAGGTGGGCATGGTCAAACCTGAATCGCTTCCGGGTCGGTTTTTTCAAGCTCAATCGATGCGGCCAGCAGCCCAAGACGCGCCACTACGCCATACATGTAAAAACGGTTAGGCGGTGCCACGCCAGGTTTGGCATGCGCATCGGGCAGCGCCGTATGTTCGAAGCCCAGCGGCACAAAATGCATCCCAGGTGCGTTCAGATTCTCATCGCGTTCGCGGCTGCCATGCACCCGGTAAAAGCCACCGACGACATAGCGGTCGATCATGTACACCACGGGTTCTGCGACCTCTTCGCCCACGCGCTCGAAGGTGTGCACGCCTTCTTGCACCATCACGTCATGCACTTCGAGGCCATCTTTTGATGCGGCCATTTTGGTGCGCTCGCGGCGCTTGAGCGCGGCAAGCTCCGAAGCATCGTGCAGCGTCATCACGCCCTTGCCATAGGTGCCCGCATCGGACTTGACGACGACATAAGGTTTTTCAGTAATGCCGTATTCACGGTACTTTTTTGCAATCTTTTTCAGCACGCCGTCAATCGCGTCAGCCAGCGCGGCTTCGCCGGTGCGGGCTTCGAAATCAACGCCTTCCACTCGCGCGAAGTACGGATTAATCATCCAGGGATCGATTTCGACCATCTTGGCGAACTTCCTGGCCACATCGTCGTAGCAGGAAAAATGCGTCGATTTGCGCCGCACGGCCCAGCCCGCATGCAGCGGCGGCAGCAAATACTGCTCGTGCAGGTTTTCAAGCACGGGCGGGATGCCGCCAGACAAATCGTTATTCAGCAGGATTGAACACGGATCGAAATTTTTCAGGCCAAGCCGCCGTGCCGAGCGCTCAAGCGGCTCAAGCAGCAGCTTCTGTCCATCAGGCAACGCGATGCTGACCGGATGAGTCACGGTTTCATCAAGCGTGCCAAAACGCACGTTCAAACCCGCGTGACGCATGATGAGCGCGAGCCGGGCGATGTTCTGCAGATAGGTGGTATTGCGCGTATCCCGCTCTGGAATGACCAGCAGGTTCTTCGCGTCAGGGCAGATTTTTTCGATGGAAGCCATGGCCGCCTGCACCGCCAGCGGCAAAACTTCTGCGGGTAACTGATTGAATGCGCCAGGAAACAGATTGGTATCGACGGGCGCAAGTTTGAAACCGGCGTTACGCAGATCGACTGAGCAGTAAAACGGCGGCGTGTGCTCCTGCCATTCGAGACGAAACCAGCGTTCGATGGCGGGCGTGGCGTCGAGGATCTTGCGCTCAAGATCGAGCAGCGGGCCATTCAGGGCCGTAACTAGGTGCGGAACCATGGATCACTCGCAAACTGAAGAGGGACGATTGTAGTGCAATGCCCCTTTCATTTGGGGCTGCTTTGCACATTCGCAAGCATGCGGAAAGCATCGCTGCTGGCTATCGCTGCGATAGCCAGCAGCGTCTGCAGGAAATGCCCAGAGGCCGCGACAAAAGCCCAACGCCCGCAGCAAAGCAGGCGTTGGGCTTAATCCATGTCAAATCCGCTCAACCCAGTTCAGTTCAAGCCATGCGCGATACATCGTGCGCCCGAATCATTCAACATGCTCGCCATGTAGCGCCACATCGAGTCCTTCGCGCTCCTGCTCTTCGGTGACACGCAAGCCCATGGTCCAGTCGATCAGCTTCAACAGCACAAAGCTCACCACGCCGCTGTAGACCAGCGTCACCAGCACGCCCTTGGCTTGCAGCAGCACGCTGCCATCCATCCCGCCAATCTCCTTCACCGCGAACACGCCCGTCAGCAACGCGCCAACGATGCCGCCCACGCAATGCACGCCGAACGCGTCGAGTGAATCGTCATAGCCAAGCTTGTGTTTCAGCCAGGTGGCAGTCCAGAAGCACACCACGCCAGCCACCAGGCCAATCACCAACGCGCCCGTCACGCCAACAAAACCCGACGCGGGGGTAATCGCCACCAGCCCCGCGACCGCACCCGAAACAATCCCCAGCACGGACGGACGGCCTCGCGTCAGCCACTCGGTGAACATCCAGCCGAGCGCGGCCATCGCGGTAGCGATTTGCGTCGTCAGCATCGCAAAGCCGGCGCGGCCGTCAGCCGCCAGCGCCGAGCCCGCATTGAAACCGAACCAGCCCACCCACAGCATCGCGCCGCCGATCAGCGTCAGAACCAGGTTGTGCGGTGCCATCGCTTCACGGCCATAGCCCACGCGCTTGCCCAGCACCAGACAGCAGACCAGCGCGGCAATCCCTGCGTTGATGTGCACCACCGTGCCGCCAGCGAAATCAAGAATGCCCTGGCTCGCCAGCCAGCCAGTCGGCTCCCACACCATGTGCGCAATCGGTGAGTAGACGATGATCGACCACAGGGTCATGAACACCAGCATCGATGAAAATTTCATCCGGTCAGCAAACGCGCCGGTAATCAGCGCTGGCGTGATGATCGCAAACGTCATCTGGTAGACGAAATAGACCGTTTCGGGAATGGTGGGGGCAAGATGGCTGACGCTCAGCAGCGTGGCCTTGTCGCCCTTGATGTAGCTCATGCCGCTCAGAAACACGCGCGATAGCCCGCCGAGAAACGCGCCACCTGGCGTAAAGGCCAGGCTGTAGCCCACCACGGTCCAGAGCACCGTGATGACGCAGGTGATAGCAAAGCTCTGCATCAGCATCGACAGCACGTTCTTCTTGCGCACCATGCCGCCGTAAAACAGCGCAAGACCAGGAATCGTCATGAATAGCACCAGCGCCGTCGAGGTCAGCATCCAGGCGGTGTCTCCCGAGCTGATTTTCGTGGCGTCAACCAGTGACGGGGCAGCAGGCGCGGGAGCCAGGGCTGGAGTGGCGGCGACGGGAAGGGTGGCGCTGACGCCAGTGTTTGCCGTGACAGCAGCACTTGCGGGAGCGTCATCCGCGAGCGCTACCCCCATACCACCAGCAAGCAGCGATCCCGCCATCAGCAAGGACATCAGTAAGTTGCGCATCTTCATTTCCTCTTGCGTTGCTGTATTAGTGGCTTAGTGGCGAATCGTTTTACAGCGCGTCGGCACCAGTCTCGCCGGTACGGATGCGGATCACGTGCTCAATCGGGGTGACGAAAATCTTGCCGTCCCCAATCTTGCCGGTACGCGCCGCCTGCTCAAGGGCTTCGATGGCCTGTTCAACGATCTCATCCGACACGGCGGCTTCGATCTTGACCTTCGGCAGAAAATCGACGACATATTCCGCGCCGCGATACAACTCGGTATGGCCTTTTTGCCGGCCAAAGCCCTTGACCTCGGTCACCGTGATGCCGGAGACGCCGATGGCCGACAAGGCTTCGCGCGCCTCGTCGAGCTTGAACGGCTTGATGATTGCGGTAATGAGCTTCATGAATTCCTCGCTGTGGTGACTAATACGGGTCCGGCTGAGTGCCTCATACCGCTCGCCGTGACGCTCACCCGTCGCCGCCAACTCTGGCGGCGGGTGCCTGCATCGCATACAACAGCAACTCCCGTGCCATGTCTATGGCAGACTTGCGCGCTGCGCGTCACAGACCAGCTCGAACCAGGCCAGAACCCAAGCTGCTCCTGGCCTTGTGGCTAACGCTGGCGGGACACAGTGGCGTGCCACGCGGATCGTTGCTAGAGTGCTCGCAGGCTTTTCACCTCAGGCAGTCACTGCAATAGCAGCAGCCATGCACCAGCTTCGCGCATGCGCCACATCCCAGCCCCCATGTCACAACACACGCACTTCTTTTGTGCGTTCAGGAGAATCCCCATGAAGCAACCCAATGATGTTTTCAACGACCTGCAAGCCAAGGTCAGCGACCTGCTCAAGAACTCACCCGTGAAAGATGTCGAACGCAACGTGAAGGCCGTGCTGTCGCAAGGCTTTTCTAAACTCGATCTGGTCACGCGTGAAGAATTCGATACCCAAACCCAGGTTCTGGTGCGCACCCGTACACGGCTGGAAGAACTCGAGCGGCGTGTCGCCGAACTAGAGCAAAAAATGCCGCTCACGCCTGCTTCATAGGCTAATCAGGCGGCGTATCACTGGCGAGCGAGCCGTGACGTCATCAGCGTTTTAATGGGGCGGCGCGCAACCCGCGCGGCCCGACGGGAGAAGTTATGTCGCTTGCCGTGGTGCGCAGTCGCGCGCCGGCCTCTGGCCGCGCGCCCGAAGTTACAGTCGAAGTTCATCTGGCCAATGGGCTGCCGTCTTTTTCCATCGTTGGCCTGCCCGATCTCGAAGTCCGTGAAAGCCGCGAGCGCGTGCGCGCCGCGCTGCAAAACTGTGGCTTCGATTTCCCGGTCCGCCGTATCACCGTCAATCTGGCACCCGCCGATCTGCCTAAAGAGTCAGGCCGCTTTGATTTGCCCATTGCGCTTGGCATCCTCGCGGCGAGCGGGCAAATCCCGGCTGAAGCCATGCTGTATCGGGAATTCGCTGGCGAGCTCTCGCTCACAGGGGCGCTGCGGCCTATGCGCGGGGCCTTTGCGATGGCCTGCGGCACGGCTCGCAGTCACAGCACACTGCTTCACGCTCCGCCCGGCGATCCAGCCATCGCCCGCACGTCTGAGCCTCGTACACCTGAACCGCGCACGCCAGAGCTTTACCTGCCAGCTGCCAGCGCCGCCGAAGCCGCGCTAGTGCCGGGCGTCGATGTGTATGGCGCGACCGATCTCCCAACGCTGTGCGCCCATCTGGCGCGCGTGCCTGACGCACGCCTCTCGCCAGTGCACGCCGTGTTGCCCGACGCCAGCGCCGCACGGGCAACGCAACTGGACATGGCCGACGTAATCGGCCAGCAAGGCGCGCGACGGGCGCTCGAAATCGCGGCGGCCGGGGGCCATCACATGCTGATGGTGGGCCCGCCAGGGGCGGGCAAATCCATGCTTGCCGCGCGCTTGCCGGGCATTTTGCCGCCGATGACGGACGACGAAGCGTTGGCCTCAGCGGCCCTGCTGTCAGCCAGCATGCTCGGGTTCTCGGCCGCGCAATGGCGCCAGCGGCCATTTCGCGCGCCGCATCATTCCTCTAGCGCGGCTGCGCTGGTCGGCGGGCGCAATCCGCCGCAGCCGGGTGAAATCACCCTGGCCCATCTAGGCGTGCTGTTTCTTGACGAATTACCGGAATTTGACCGCCATGTTCTGGAAACCTTACGCGAGCCACTTGAGGCGGGGCGTATCACGATCTCACGGGCCGCCTTGCAGGCTGATTTCCCCGCGGCATGCCAGTTGATTGCTGCGATGAATCCGTGCCCCTGCGGCTGGCGCGGCGACCCGGGCGGCCGCTGCCGCTGCACACCAGAGATCGCCGCACGTTATCTGCGCAAGCTGTCGGGGCCGCTGCTAGACCGGATCGATATTCAGATTGAGCTTCCGGCGCTCACGCCTGCAGAGCTATCGGTACGCGCCAGCACGCCAGGAGAGGCAAGCCACGTGATCGCGGCGCGGGTGAGTGCGGCGCGCGAAGTCCAGCGCAGGCGGCAAGGCAAAACGAATCGGGAGCTAAGCGGACGCGAGGTAGATGAAGTGTGCCGCCCTGACCCGGCCGGTGAAGCGTTGCTGCGCGAGGCGAGCGAGCGTTTTGGCTGGTCAGCGCGGGCGTATTACCGGGTGCTGAAAGTGGCCCGGACAATCGCGGATATGGCGCAAGTGGCCATGCCTGATGCCGCGCAGATTGCAGAGGCGGTGCAGTATCGGCGAGGGTTTTCTGGCGGCTGATGGAAGAGCAGTAGAGGGCTCTGAGCGGACAGCGTGAGGAAAACGCGAGGAAAGCCCGGCTCGCAGCCCGAATTTCAGCCTGGTGCCTGCGGGTTTCTCGCTCATGAATTGCGCAAAAAAGGATCACGCCCGCCTCTTCCCTGCGCTCAACATTCCCGGCTGTCTACAACGCGCAGGCGGATTAAACCTATTGCGCATAACCCATCATCCACTGCGTCAGAAGCAAAAAAATGCACTCAAGTCTTGACTTATGCACAACTTCGAAATTCCGAAAAACTTTAAGACACCTGCCCTGCAGATTCTTAGCAGACCAAGCAAGTCATTGATTTTATTGAATATTGTCGTTTGCCAAGATCGCGGGCAAACTAACTCAAGCCCCACCAGACGGGCTTTAGCGAGATGCGAATCAAGGTTGTCCACAAAGTTATCCACAGCTCCTGTGGGTAACAGTGAAAACCTCCATAAAATCCGGCTATTAGCGCCATAACCTGCGGTGGAGCATTCACTTCGAGCTGCGCGGCCACACTCGCTGGCCGTGCGGTGGCTTCGCGCCTAGTACAGCTTGAACGACTGAAAAAACTGGTCGATTTGTTCTTCGGGGGGAGCTTGACTGGCGATGATTGCCGCTTGGTAGACGTGGCGTCCCTTGGCGACGAGGCGGGCATACAACACCCGTTTCTCGTGTTGCGGCCCGGCCTTGCCGGTCAGCGTCATTTCAAGGCCCAGTACCTGCCCACCTGCAGCAAGCGGGATCTGGGTCGCGTGGGAATCAGGAGCGACGCCCAGGTTGCGCGCCAGCCCGGTGCGCAAAAATTCGAGCGCGGCACGCTGGGTTTGCACCTGGTCATCGGGTAACACCACCGTGCCCACCACAAAGACCGCATCGGCGGCTTCTGCGGTCTGCATCAGCATTTTCATCGACACACCGCCAATTTCGACCTGCCGCTCGTCCGCGCTGGGTTTGGCTGGTAGATCAACGGTGTAGCCGTTGTCGTTGTTCATGACCGTGCGCCAGTCGTAAGTCGGCGTGCAGGCGGCCAGGACACCCGTTGCCACCAGCAGCAACACCGCTGCGCGAACGCGGGGATGAAACGCTTGAGCGGAGGCGCGACGAGGCCTCAACGCAAAGCGGAAAAATGAGAGAAAACGGGACATATGAACGAGGTAAAGCCTGAATTAAGCGGAAAACCGGCATTATCCGCTTCTTGCGGTAAGCCTGCGCCGTGGTCGTGCTAATGCCGTGCTAATGCCGTGCTATAGCCACGCCAATGCCACACTAATGCAGCGAAACAAGCACGGGCTGAGCCCAGGGGGCAGGTCAATTACGCGAATTAATTGACGCTACAATAGCCGCGCCGTTCGCCCACCCAGTTCCGCTTCCGCTTCAATTAACTCTTCGACGACTCGGCTCTTCGACGCTTCGGTTCTTTTCAATTCACATGTGATGTCACGCGGCTGCCGTGCCTCACGCGTTTTCCCTGCGAGCCCCTTTATGACTTCCTCCTCTACCAAGCGTGCCTCGCCCGTCCGCTATGTCGCTATGTTGCTGATCGCGGGCGCTGTGGCGCTGGCGGGCTATTTCGCCTTTGGCGGACAGCAGCACGCCCCTGAGGCGACGTTCACCTTGCTCTCGGGCCAGAAAGTGTCCACGGCAGATCTCAAAGGCAAGGTGTATATGGTCAACTTCTGGGCCACGAGCTGCAGCACCTGCATTCAGGAAATGCCGCAGATGGTCGATACCTACAATCGCTTCAAGGGCCAGGGGCTGGAGTTCGTCGCGGTTGCCATGAGTTATGACACGCCCGCCTATGTCAACAACTACACCGTCACGCGCCAGTTGCCGTTCAAGGTGGCGCTTGATGATGGCTCAGCGGCACGCCAGTTCGGCAATGTGCAGCTCACGCCTACAACGTTCGTGGTTGATAAAAACGGCAAGATTCTGAAACGTTATGTCGGTGCGCCCCAGTTCAGCGAACTGAACCAGTTGCTCGACAACGCGTTAAAAGCGGCCTGATCTGGCCACTTCAGTCATTTCAGTCATCTCATTCACTTCAACCCGGCACGCGCCTCAGCGCGGCTCTCCCTCGCCTCGCGCACTCAGGCCATAGCGTTTGAGCTTTTCGTAGAGCGTCGCTTTGCCCAGGTGCAGTTGGTCCGCTGCGAGCGCAACTGCACCGCCCGCCTGCTCCAGCGCCTGCGCAATCAGCGCCCGTTCAAACTGCTCGACCCGTTCCTTCAGCGATAGCGGCTGCCCTGCCGGGGTCGCGGCCGCCAGCGCATCTTCCGCCACACCCAGCACGAACCGGTCAGCCGCATTGCGCAGCTCGCGCACATTGCCAGGCCAGTCGTGCTGCATCAGCCGCAATTGCTGAGGCCCGGAAACAAACGGCGCGGGCCGCTGGTAGCGCACCGCAGCATCCAGCACGAAATGCTCGAACAACGGCACGATATCTTCGCGCCGCTCAGCCAGCGGCGGCAGCGCGATCGTCACCACATTCAGGCGATACAGCAAATCCTGGCGAAACGCGCCAGACGCGACATGCCCTGACATATCCCCTTTCGCCGCTGCGATGACGCGGCAATTCACCCGCACCGGCTGGTTCGAACCAAGCCGCTCCAGCACGCCCTCCTGCAGTACGCGCAGCAGCTTGACCTGCAGCGCAAGCGGCATGCTCTCAATCTCGTCAAGAAACAGCGTGCCGCCCGATGCGTGTTCGAGCTTGCCAATTCTGCGTTTCGCCGCGCCGGTAAAAGCACCGGGCTCGTAGCCGAACATCTCGGACTCAAACATGGATTCAGGCAACGCACCGCAGTTAATCGCAATGAAGGCTTTGTCACGTCGTGGCGATAGCTCATGCAGGCTGCGCGCGATCAGTTCTTTGCCCGCGCCGGTATCACCATTGATCAACACCGGCGCATCCGTGGGCGCGACATTCGCAATCAGCCGCCGCACCTGCTCCAGCGCCGCGCTACGGCCAATGATGCGGGGCACGGCGGTGTGCTGCCCCGCCAGTTCGCGGCGCAGCGCGAGGTTTTCCCAAACCAGCTTGCGCCGCTCTACCGCACGCCGCACGGTTTCGATCAGGCGCTCGGAGGCGAACGGCTTTTCGATGAAATCGTAAGCGCCGTCGCGCATCGCCTGCACCGCCATCGAAATATCGCCGTGCCCGGTCACCAGAATCACCGGCACGTCCGGTGCCTGTTCGCGGCATTGCACCAGCAGATCCAGGCCGCTCGCGCCAGGCAGGCGAATATCGCTGACGATGACCCCGGCGAACTCACGGTTAATCAACCCGGCAGCGGCTTCGACTGAGGCATAACCTGCCACCTCAAAGCCCGCCAGCTGCAAGCTCTGCACGCTGGCGCGGCGCACTAGTTCGTCATCTTCGAAATACAGCACGGGCAAACCGCGCTCAAGCGTGATGGTCATTTTTATCTCAGGAACCCGAAACATGAGGAGACACTGGCCACGCTGATACGCGGCTGACATAGCCCGCGCAATCCGCCCGGCGTAGCGTCAGCGTGAAGCATGCGCCGCCATGAGCACCGTTGCGCGCGTCCAGCGTGCCGTCGCAGTCGCGGGCAATGGACGCCGCAATAGCCAAGCCAAGGCCTAGCCCCTGGCCCATCTCGCGGGTGGTGAAGAATGGTTCGAATAGCCGTGGCATCACTTCGGCCGCGATGCCTGGACCGTTGTCGTCCACGCGAACCGCCAGGGTCGTGGCCGTAGCTTCCAGCGTGAGCAAAAGATGCGGCCTGGCTACCTCAGCCATGGCGTCCAGCGCATTGCCCAGCAGGTTAATCAGCGCCTGCTCCAGACGCAGTTCATCGCAGTGAGCAATCAGATGCGGATAGTCGTCGTGAAGATTGAGCGTTTGCGTCAGTGGTGGATTACCGGTGGCGCTTGCATCGTTTAACGCCAGCGTCACCGTGATCCGCTCCAACCGTTGCCGCAACAACGCCAGCGCGTTGCGCAACGCGCGCACCACGGAAACCGTCGCATTGCGCGGCTGGGCCCGGCCAACAAACAGTTTGAGCTGGTTGGTGATCTTGCCCATGCGCTCGGTCAACGCCGCAATCGCCTCCAGATTTTCTTGCGCCGCCGCGTGTTCGCCGCGTGCCAGCAGCACACGGGTGTTATCCGAGAAACCACGCAACGCGGCCAGCGGCTGGTTCAGCTCATGCGTGATGCCCGCCGCCATCTGCCCGAGCGCGGCAAGCTTGCTGGCCTGGATCAGTTCGTCGTGAGCCGCGCGTAATTCCTGCTCAGCACGCGTGCGCTCCAGCACCTCGTTATGCAATTGCGCATTGGCCTCAGATAAATCAACCGTCCGTGCCGCGACGCGCTGATTCAGTTCGGCATACGCCTCTTGCAGCAAAGCCCGGCTGCGGATCATCTCGCCCAAGCGCGCGCGCCGCATGCGCCAGTAGAACGCCAGCAAGCAGAGCGAGACATAACCCAGGCCCGTGACAATCACCGCATTGCGCGCATCGGCATCGACTGGTGCGACGCTAGCAAGGGTCATCAGATGCCAGCTCGGCTCGCCAATCGCGCGGCGTGACACCAGGTAGCGCGGTGCCATGCCGCCGGTGCCCAGGCGCACGATCTCCGCGTCATCCGAAAAGCGCCGCTCGACACTCACCGGCAACGGCGTGATGTTCTGCTGCGCATACTGGCGAGTCCTGAAGATCGAATCAGCGAGCGCACCAGGCAATGGCCGCATCGTGTGGTACTTCCAGGCGGGCACGGATGACAGAAAAATCACGCCGTGATCGTCCGTGACAATCAGTGGCTCCGAAGCATCCGCCCCCTGGAACCATTCGAGATTGAGCTTCACCACGGCCACGCCAGCAATCTTGCCGTCCTGCCACACAGGTTGCGAAATGAAATAACCGGGGTCGTGCGAGACCGTTCCAATCCCGAAGAAACGCCCCACGCCACCATGCAGCGCATCAACGAAATACGGCCTGAACTGGTACTGCACGCCAACGAAACTGTCCGCGCTGCGCCAGTTGCTAGCGGCAACGCATAGGCCATCGGCCTTGATGACGTAGGCAACGGTGGCGCGAGCGTGCTGGTTCAGGTCTTCCAGATAGCGATTGGCACGGGCGACGTTGGCGGGGTTGGGTGAGGCCAGAAGATCCTGCACGAACGGATGTCTGGCGAGCAGGTAAGGGAGGGATTCGTAGCGTTCGAGCGTGTTTTTGAGCGCGCCCGTGGTGCGGTCGGCCCGCACTGAAGCATTGCGCCTGAGGCTATCAATGCCGCTCTGCCAGGCGAAATGCCACGTCAGGCCGCAAGCGGCGACCAGGCCGGTCGCCAGCGCGAAAAAAATCAGAAGGCGGCGCGTCACAGCAGAACAGTCCCGGCGAATGGAGGCGGGCTATTGTGGCATAGCGCTGTGACGCAAGATCTGTGGAAAGCACAGCGGAAAGAGCCGCAGAAAACGCCGCTAGCCAGCGGCGTCTGGTCACGGCTCGTGCAGCTAGTAAAGCGAGCGTTGCTTATGCCCCAGCGGCTTCTCTCACCGGCACGCTTTCGCCACGCAACGCGGCCCTCAGCTTGTCCCGGTCGAGTTCGTTCTCCCACGCCGACACCACTACCGTCGCCACGCCATTGCCCACGATGTTGGTCAACGCCCGGCACTCGCTCATAAAACGGTCGATACCGAGAATCAGCACCATGCCCGAGAGGGGAATCGTTGGCACCACCGCGAGTGTCGCCGCCAGCGTGATAAACCCCGCCCCGGTCACACCGCTCGCCCCCTTCGAAGTCAGCATGGTGACCGCAAGCAAAGTCAGTTGCTGAGTCCAGGTGAGATCGGTATTGGTGGCCTGAGCGATGAACAGCACCGCCATCGTCATATAGATGTTGGTGCCATCCAGATTAAAGGAATATCCCGTCGGCACCACCAGCCCCACCACCGAGCGCGAGCAACCGAGCTTCTCCAGCTTGAGCATCAGTTGCGGCAGCGCGGCTTCCGATGAGCTGGTGCCCAGCACGATCAGCATCTCTTCCTTGATATACGCAATGAAGCGCAGGATGTTGAAGCCCACCGCCCGCGCGATCACGCCCAGCACGACCACCACGAACACAATCGCCGTCAGATAGAACGTGCCAATCAGTTTGAGCAGCGGCACCAGCGAACCCACGCCGTACTTGCCAATCGTGAAAGCCATCGCACCAAATGCGCCAATCGGCGCGAGTTTGGTAATGATCCGCACCATGCCAAACAACACGTGCGAAATACCTTCGATGAAATCGGTGACGACCCGGCCACGCTCACCGACTGTCGCCAGCACACTGCCAAACAGCAACGCGATCAGCAGGATCTGCAAGATCTCGCCCTGTGCGAACGCCGACGAAATCGTGTCCGGGATGATGTGCATCAGGAATTCAACCGTGCTCTGGCCATGTGCCTTCGCCGCATAAGAGGCAACCGCTTTGGCATCCAGCGTCGACGGATCGACATTGAAGCCAACGCCAGGCTTAAGCACATGAGTGGCAATCAAGCCCAGCACCAGCGCGAAACTTGAGACGATCTCGAAGTAAAGCAGCGCCTTGCCGCCCACCCGCCCCACCTTTTTCATGTCCTGCATGCCAGCAATGCCCGTCACGACCGTACAAAAAATGATCGGCCCGATCACCATCTTGATGAGCTTGATGAAGCCATCGCCAAGCGGCTTCATGTCCACTGCGAACGCCGGGGAGTAGTGCCCCAGCACGATGCCAATGATGATCGCGGCGATCACCTGGACATACAGCACTTTGTAGAACGGTTTTTTCACGATGAATTCCTGCTGCAATCCTGCGGATTAGAAGAAACGCCAGAGCCCTGCTGGGCCACGACAAGACGATGGGTTCAACCTGACCGGATACGGATTTCGGACATCGCGTTGTCTCCTTGTTTTTGTCGAGGGTCTTGCTGACCTCTGGCTAACCATGCAAGGTCGATGCCAGCTCAACAAGATTTACAAACTATTGATTTGTTGATGATTTTTTATCGCGCGGCGTATCCGCTGTCTGGATTTCCGGAATTCTCGTGCCGCCCGTCGGCAAAACCGGAATGCCGCACGGCCTGGATTTGCTAAGCGGCGCTTAAATGCTCAGGCATTTAGGCGTTTATCCATTTAGGCATTCAGATATTCAGGTTATCGAGTGAAATCAGGTCGAGCCGGTCGGTGCAGATCAGATCCACGCCCCATTGCGACAACTCACTCGCCCGGGCCGGGTCATTGACGGTGTAAGCCAGCACCCGCAGGCCTTCAGCGCGGATTTGTCTCACCTGATCTGCGCTGAGAGAACGGTGATTGGTATGCAACGACACGCAGCCCAATTCACGCGCGATCTGCTTCCAGTTATGCGGCAGCACATCGAATAACACGCCGCGCGGCAGCGCCGGTGCTGCGTCGCGGGCAGCCGCCAGCGCATCGAGCGAAAACGATGAGAGCAGCGGCTGATTAAGTGCTGAGGCGGTTGCGGTTGCGGTTGCGGTTGCGGTTGCGGTTGCGGTTGCGGTTGCGGTTGCGGTTGCGGTTGCGGTTGCGGTTGCGGTTGCGGCAGGCCAGTGCAATAGCGCGGCTTGCGCAACAAGCTGGCCCGTGCGCACCTCACGCCCCGCGCACGGTTTGATCTCGACATTGGCAGCGATGCCCAAGCTGATGCAGCGCTGCGCCACCGCGGCCAGTGTTGGCAAACGCTCGCCGGCAAAACTCGCGCTGTACCACGAACCGGCATCGAGCGTGGCCAACTCGTTCCAGTTATGTCGTGCCGCCGCCCCATGACCGTTGGTCGTGCGTTCGAGAGTGTCGTCATGCAGCAGGAAAACCTCATCGTCGGCTGACAGCTTGGCGTCGAATTCAACCATCCGGTAGCCAAAGCGCTCGCACATGGCGAAACCAGCGAGCGTGTTTTCTGGTGCCAGCGTGCCACCGCAACGGTGAGCGACGAGGGGTGGGTAAGGCCATTGAGCTGTTGTGGGGTGGGGGTGGTTTTTGCTGCGGTTTTTGTTGCGGTTTTTGCCGTCCTGATTGCGCATCGCACTCACCTTTCAATTTTTGTTTCAGTAGCAAGAGGCTCCGGGGGCGATCGTATCGCGTGTGAGGAGATGCGGTTTTTCTGGGATTTTTTGTTTTGTCTCGTGGTGGATCGGGGCGGAAACGGTGTCATTGGTACGTCATTGGTACTGGCCGCGAATTCTTTCGGCCAGAAAACGTTGCACTAGAAATTCATCACTCCCATCTCGCTGTGCGATGACATCGCCGCGTTGCCGTTCGTGCGGAGCGCAAGCAATGTGCGTGGTCTGTGGTGAGTGGTGAGCATAGATACATGCCGAAGGCGCGGCACTGCGTGACGTTTCGCGGCAAATGGCGACCACCCCGACCACCGAATCGCTTATAGCGCAGGGCAAGCGCTGGATCAGACAAAGATTTTGAGTGCGTATGTAAATCCACTGCTAAATATATTGAAAGCGATATGGTTTTTATCTGGTGATTTATATGCCACCAAATAATGAGATGAATATATCCAATAAAATCATCGGCGTAGCAAAAAAAATAGAAATTAACTGGCGCGCGAGTGATTTGTAATAATATGTCAATTCTGGTTTTGGGTATTGAAAAATAAATTGGCTGTGTGATACTTGCGCCCCGAACCTGAAAGAAATTGATGAGGCGTAAATTAATCTGCTATCGCTAATGGCAGATTGAGAAATCCGTCAATTTTATATGGAAAAGATAAAAATTCAACCTCGCCGGTGATTTTTTAAAAATCGCTAGTCACTCTGGGAAGCTGCTTATGAAAAATAAACAAGATAAAAAAATGTATTCTATATTTATGCCTGTTATTTCCAATAACATGTGTAGATTTTTACTTTGTCTGGTGTTTTTTGGGTTGGCGCTGGTGGCAATTCTAACTCCAGCCACGAATCCAAATAATTTTGGCTTGGTTAGCAATCTGTGCTCAGTCGGACACCGCATTCCAATGGTTCGATCATTAATTTTCGGCAATCGTTATCCCTGTACATTATCAGCTAGTTACGGGCTTGCGGTATTTTTGGGCTTTTATATGAGTTTGATTGTATGCTTTTCGAAGACGAAAGATCCAATTAATTATCAAGATTTACTGTATGCCAGCCGTAAAAAAAAGGCGGCTGTGATTTTTGTCATAGCTTTATTTTTGGGTGGAACGTGGCTATTTGGGTCGCCGCCGCCAACCAAAGGAATAATGGGAATATTTACCTCCAACCGGGTAATGATTGCCATTAGCGCGCCTCTCTTTTACGGCGCTCACATCATGCTTTGGACAACCTTGTTTTTAATGATCAAACTGCAACTCAGAGGTGAAAAATGGAAGCGCTAACAAAATCCGATTTTGTCGAAATGCAAGAGAAGCTGGCAACCAGCGCATCTGATATCTGGACAGTAATCTCCAGTGAAATTACGACATCGCTGCAATGATCATCCCAAAAAAGTACAGACCTGGCAGATAAATACGAGCAGCTTGGCCGGAAAATGGCAAATCAGGCAAGCCGGCTTTCTTATCATTTAATGAATTTGGGTGATGGCGGGGGGGACGATTGCGCAGCAAAAGAATTTTCATGCAGTGAGTCAATCTATTTCCAATAATTTAGAAAAACTAAAGCAAGGCAGTATCGAGGGTTATAGGAATTATGGGAAGGCGATAGCCAATGCCGCACGATTCTCTAAATATGCGAAAGGCGTAGTGGCAGTCGGGGCGTTAGTTGATGGTTTAACACTAGGGAACGCAGTCATTAATGCGCAGAGAACGGGCAACTGGGTTCCTGTTGGTGGAGCAATTGGTTCAATTATTGGTAGTGCTGCGGCGGGTGGCGTGGGGCTTGCTGTGGCTCCAGTGCTATCTGGTGCTCTTGTTGCAGTTTTTGGTGTTGCGGCAGGTACCGTAGCAACTAGCGCAATCGTTGTTCTTTTAGCCGGAGGTCTTGCATACCTAGGCGGAAAAACGGGTGAATTACTCGGAATTATCATTGCCAACGCATTAGCCTGGGAAAATCCTCTCCCCGATATCGAAGCCTTCTTCAAAGACCTAAGCCTCGCCCTCGGCGCTATCGCCCCCCTAATCCTCGACCTAAACGGCGACGGCATCCACACCACCGGCGTCGACCAGTCCACCGCCCACTTCGATTTCACTGGCGAAGGCCACCGCACCCACACCGGCTGGATCACCACCGGCGACGGCTTTCTCGTGCTTGACCGGGACAGCAACGGCGCCATCGACACCGGCCACGAACTCTTCAGCAACTTCACCAAACTTGCCAACGGCACACTCCAGGCGACGACCTCTTAATCGGCTTCAACGGCGACGACATCCTCGACGGTGGCTCCGGCACCAACACCCTCGCAGGCGGCGCAGGCAACGACACCTACCTCCACGGCCGCCGTTCAGGCCATAACACGATTGAAGAAGGCTACGACCTCGACAAGCGCTACATCGACGTGGTGCGCTTCGACGCCGACATCCGTCCGCAGGACCTCACCGTCAGCCGCGAGCTATACACCAGCAACATCGTGATCAAGATTGACGGCTCGCATACCGAACTCAGAATCATCGATCAACTGGTCCAGCACAACGACGAGTACGTCAAAGGCATCGAACAGTTCGTCTTCGCGGACGGCACGATCTGGGACAAACAGACAATCGCCGAGAAATCCGCACGCACGCCGCAAATCAGAAGCCTGATGGGTTGGGCCGCAGGAGAGAACGCGCACCTGCACGATCCGATTGGCCACATGTGGAAGAAGTACTACGCGGCAGGCGGGAAGCGCGCAGGCGAAGAATCGTTTTATGCCGACGGCACTGCACCGCTGCCGTGGAGTTCGCGCAAGTCGCCGGGGATTGCGGGCAACAGGCTGGCAAACCCAGCGGTAATTTCGCCTGCCATGACCGAGATTGAACGTCAGGACGAGGCTTTTTATCAGGCGATGATTAGTGGTTACGCGAAATCATCGGCCACTACCACCCAATCACAATCCAACCGTGATTCAGGGCTTTTCGCGCAGCCGTTGATTGCGGTGAATGTTTAACGGGTAAAGCATCCAGATAGCCAGACACCACCAGCGCAACAAAAAACAGAAGCAGAAGAAAAAACCAAAAACCAAAAACAAAAAACAAAAAGCGGTGCCGGACCACAGAAAATCCGGCACCGCCCTCTCAATCAAACCCAATTACCCCACCCCCTGCCAACCGCAAATCAGTCCTTCGCGTGCAAAGTCTCCAGCGTGCGTTTGCGCAAGCGCGTATCGTGCAGCGCGCCCACGGCTTCAAGCACGGGATATGCGGTCGAACAGAACAATGAATTCAACCGCTTCATATCGCTAATCACATCGAGATGCAGTGCGCTGGTTTCGATGCTGCGCACCGTTTGCCCCACCAGCCGGTCAAAGTGCGCATACGAATAAGCCCGCTCAAGATCACGAAAACGTTCTTTCTCTGCCAGCAGCCGTTCGGCGCTACGCAAATCGTTATTCAGAAATACCGATAGCCCAAGCTGCAGATTGCTAACAAGCCGCGCCTGCAAATCATCCAGTTCGCCCAGCCCTTCTTCCGAAAAAGCGAGCTGGTGCGCAATCTTCTTCTCTTCGATATTCCCGACAATCCGCTCCAGGATGTCGCCCGAATGTTCCAGGTTAATCGTCAACGCAATGATGTCGGTCCAGCGGCGGCTGTCGGCTTCGTCCAGTTGCTCGCGTGAAATCCGCGCCAGATAGGTTTTCACGGCGGCGTACAGCTGGTCGATATCGTCGTCCATGCGAATGGTGTCGCGGGCTTTTTGCAGATCGTTGTGATGAATCAGATACGCGACGTTCGCCAGCATCGCGCCCACGATATCGCCAATCCGCAGCACTTCGCGCGCCGCATTCGCTAGCGCCAGCGCGGGGGTCGGCAATGCGGCGGCATCCAGATGCAGGGGCCGCAGTTCGCCATTGGGTTCTGCACGATCTGGCAGCAGCCGGTTACAGATGCGCGCCACCGGATCAATCAGTGGCAGGCAGGCGCAGCAGCGCAGTGTGTTGTACAGCAGATGGAATCCGACGACGGCTTCGCGCGGATTACTAATTAATAGTGGCAGGCCACGTGCCAGCCATGAGGTGAAAGGCAAGATCAGCAATGCGCCTGCCAGCTTGAAACTCAGGCTGCCGAGTGCGAGACGCCGCGCCGCCGCATTCTGCGTCAGCGTGCCAAACAGTGCGAGCAAACCACTGCCAAGGTTCGCGCCAATCACGAGGCACAGCGCCACCTTCAGCGACACCACGCCGGATGATGCGAGCGTGGCGGCCAGCAGCACGGCGGCCAGGCTGGAATACGAAAGCATCGCAAATCCGGCTCCAACCAGTGCATCGAGCATGGTGTCGCCTGTCAGCGCGCCAAACATCACACGCACGCCATTGCCTTGCACCATCGGCTGCACGGCTTCGACAATCAGGCTCAGCGCCAGCAGAATCAAACCAAGTCCGATCGCGGTGCGGCCAATCTGGCCGAGACGGGT
This sequence comes from Paraburkholderia bonniea, assembly GCF_009455625.1. NCBI lineage: Bacteria > Pseudomonadati > Pseudomonadota > Betaproteobacteria > Burkholderiales > Burkholderiaceae > Paraburkholderia > Paraburkholderia bonniea. The sequence goes on from NZ_QPEQ01000001.1 coordinate 3,037,358, forward strand.
CTGTTTGCGCGACAGGAATAACGGCACGCCAACCAGCAGCAGCATGGGTGAGAGCCACGACAAATCGAGTGTCAGCACGCGTGCCATCAGCGCGGTCCCGACGTCCGCGCCAAGCATGATCGCCAGCCCGGCAGCGAGCGGCAGCAACCCCTGGGCGGCAAATGACGTGACGATCACGGCGGTCGCATTACTGCTTTGCACCAGACTGGTCACGATAATGCCCGCACCAAACGCCTTGAAACGGCTATCGGTACTGCGTCCGAGAGTGCGGCGCAAATCTGCGCCGAGCACGCGCAAGATGCCCGTGCGAACAATGTGTGAGCCCCAGACAAGGAGCGCTACACCAGATAAAAGATTCAACAGGATCAACATGGAACGCTACGTATAAATGCCGTAATTAACTAACTGATTCACCCAAATCACATCAACGTGGTTGATGCCGGCCTGGGCGCGACTGGCCGGTAGTGTTGCACAGCTTTTGTCTCCAGATTGATATAGACGCCTCTGCGGGCCATGAGATAAAACAATATGACGGCCTGAATGCGTTTATCCGACGGATTCTTTTCTATTTCTTTTCAGTTTTTCACATTACACAAGGCTGATTGACGGCTTATTAGAGGCTAAATGACAGCATCCATCGCGTCGTCCATTGCCTCGCTTTTGATTGCTCAAATCTCGTCATTGAGCCAATGACAGCAAGCTTGCCCATCGGGTTAGCCTTGTCTGGGTTGGTTGGAAGCGCTGCGTGTGTGGTGTTAGACTCTCGCCCGTCTTTTTTCTGCCCGTGATTTCTGACGCCTTATGGTCCCACGACAGGCCCCTCGACAACGCAACCGGATAACCGCATGGCTTGGCCTGATCGCCATGTGGCTCGCCTTGCTCGCGCCTGTCGTCAGCCAGTTGATCGTCTCGGCCCATGCGCGTGAGCCTATTGCCGCGCTGTGTTCCGTGTCGCGGCCGCAAAGCCTTACGCTGTTCAGCCAGCCTGAGCATCCGCCGGTTTCGCTGAGTCATGACGATGCCTTCGGCGCCTGCGGTTACTGTCATCTGCTCAAGCATCACGTCGCCATCACCGGCGTCCCTCCGTTCACGCCCATTTCGGCGCTCGTGCTTGCCAGCGTCACGCCCCCCGTACTCTCCACCCACTTCACCCCGCTTGGCGCGTTTCCGTCTGGACGCCCACGCGACCCGCCCGCCGTTTCCTGATCGCAACTGCTTCCGGCCATCACGCTGAACACGTCTGTTCAGGGTGTGTGCGTCCGTTCGTCTAATGCTTCAAGGAAACGCTCATGTTCAACTTTGCATGGCGCTGGCTCGTCGCAGCCAGCCTCGCCAGCGTGCGTAAGCGCGCGCGTACTCGTCATCTCGCACTCAGCCTGGTGCCACTCTCGCTGAGCGCCTCGCTCGCCCACGCGGACGCTCTCCCCGTCGAAAAGACGCTCCCCACTGTCACCGTCAACGCCACGTCGAATCAAAGCGTGACGGACGCTCTCCCGGTAATTGATGCGAATCAGCCTGGCTCAGTCGAAACCGTCACACGCGAACAATTCGACAACTGGAACATCACCACCACCGATGACGTGCTGAAGTACCTGCCTAACCTCGCCGTGCGCAAACGCTTTACCGGCGATCTGAACGCAATCATCGCGGTGCGCGGCACCAGCAATGCGCAAAGTGCACGCGGGCTGGTTTATGCCGACGGCTTGCTACTGAGCAATCTGCTTGGCAACCGCTTCTCGTTTGGTCCGCGCTGGTCGATGGTGTCACCCAGCGAAATCGAACAGGTTGATGTGATTTATGGCCCGTTCTCCGCGCTCTATCCCGGCAACTCACTGGGCGCAACCGTGCTGATCCGCACACGTATGCCGAAGGCCTTCGAAGCCGAAGCAGACGTCAAAACATTCACGCAGCATTTCGACCTGTTTGGCGTGAATCAAAACTTCAACGGAACGGAAACGAGCGCATCAATCGGGGACCGGATCGGCAAGTTCTCGTACCGGCTAGGCGTGAATCATCTAGACAACACGGGCCAGCCGATGAGTTATGCAACGCTCGCGCAATCGGCCACACCGGCCAAACCTGGCGAGATTCCCGTCACCGGTACGTTCCGGTACAACGACCAGACTGGCAAGCCGACGATCGTGACGGGCATCCGTGGCGAGGGTATCCAGCACACCGTTCAGGACCAGTTCAAGCTGAAACTGCAGTACGACTTCACGCCAGCCCTGCAAGGTGGCTTCACGCTCGGGTACTGGCATCAGACCTACAACAGCCAGACCTCGACGTACTTACGCGACGCTAACGGCAATCCGGTCTACAGTGGCCGGGTGAATCTCGATGGCAATTCGTACGCGATTCCCGCTGCCACGTTTGCGCCAAGCCTTGGGCAAAACGAGAACTGGCTCTACGGGGCCTCGCTGAAAACCCGCAATGCGACTGGCTGGAACGGCGAGGCCGTCGCGTCTTACTACAACATCAGCAATAGCGTCGCGCGCACAGCAAATTCTGGTATCCCAGGCAATGGCCCGGGCTCGGTGATCTTCGGCGATGGCACGGGCTGGAAAACCCTCGACCTCCGCGGCACGTACACACCGCACTCAGCGCAAGCGGGACTAACAAGTCACTGGTTAAGCGTCGGCTATCACTACGACAACTACTTTCTCAACAACCAGAGCTACGCCACGTCGAATTGGCGTGATGGCCCCGCCACGAGCTTTGCCAATGCGTTCCAGGGCAAGACGCAAACCCAGGCGCTCTACGCCCAGGATGCGTGGCGCTTTTTGCCGCGCTGGAAGATGGTCTACGGTGGCCGCTATGAAAGCTGGCAAGCGTATGACGGCTTGCAGGCAATGCCTGGCACCACGCTGCGCTTCGCTGGAGCGAGTGAGCAGCATTTTTCGCCGAAAGCATCGCTGTCGTTTGATGTCACCAACGATCTGACCTTGCGTGCCTCGGTGGGCCAGGCCTGGCGCTTTCCGACGGTGAGTGAGCTTTTCCAGGGGCAAATCAATGGTTCAGCCATCGTCAATAACAACCCGAACCTGAAGCCTGAAGATGCGCTGTCTAAAGAGCTGACTGCCGAATGGGCGCACTGGAACGGACTGTTTCGCTTCTCGCTGTTCCAGGATGACGTCAAAAACACGATCTTCAGCCAGACCGATACCAGCGTGATTCCAAACGTGACGAACTTCCAGAACATCGGCCGAGTTCGTTCACGTGGCTTCGAAAGCAGCTATCAGGGGCAAAACGTCTGGCTGCCAGGGCTCGATCTGCTAGCGAGCGTCGCCTATACGCAGTCAAAAATCATCGCTAATCCGCAAAACCCAGCCAGCGTAGGCAAGTACTTCTATCGCATCCCGCTATGGCGGGCGAATCTCGCCGCGACGTATCACTTCGATGAACGGGCTGCCGCCACGCTCGCCGCACGCTATTCCGGCCGTCAATACAACACGCTGGACAACATCGATACCAATCCGAACGTGTATGGCGGCACCAGTTCGTACTTCGTCGCTGATGCGAAGTTCACGTTCAAGCCGACGAAGCACAGCGAGATAGGCATCGGTGTCGACAACCTGTTTGACGCACGTTACTTCGTCTATCACCCGTATCCCGGGCGCACGTTCTACCTCGAAGCGAAGCTGCACATGTAAGCGCCCGCATGGCGCACCAGGCGGTGCGCCATGCCTCATTATTTTTATCAGGAGAATTGCATGCCTACCCCGACCGTCCCTGCTGCGGGTTATCGCACGCTGTGGCGCTGGCACTTTTATGCCGGGCTTTTCGTGATGCCGTTTTTGCTGATTCTGGCGCTCACCGGCTCGCTGTATTGCTTCCAGCCGCAAATCGAACCGCTGCTGTATCCGCAGCAATTGCTGGTCACAGCGCAAAACACACCCCCGCTGAGCGCCGACACGCTGCTGGCCAGCGCTCGCACAGCGCTCCCGTCAGATGCCGTACCCGTGAGCGCCGCAATCAACACCGCACCCAACCGCAGCACTGAATTTATCTTTCGGGTTGCCGATGGCACCCGTCAAAGCGTGTACGTGAATCCATATAGCGGCGCAGTGCTAGGCACCTTGAGCGTCGAACAACGCCTGATGCAGCTCGTCCGGATGCTGCACCGCAAGCTGTTGCTCGGCAAACCCGGCGAGTTGCTGATGGAGCTTGCTGCCTGCTGGACGCTGGTCATGCTCGGCACCGGCATCGCGCTGTGGTGGCCACGTGCGGGCACTTCCGTGCGCGCGGCACTGCGGCCACGCTTTGCGCTCAAAGGCCGGCCGCTATGGAAGAACCTGCATGCGGTCATGGGCATCTGGCTCGTGCTTGGTGCGCTCGCGTTCGTGCTGACCGGGCTGCCGTGGTCAGGGTCGTGGGGCAAACAGTTCAAGGCGCTGGCGACTAGTGCCAACCTTGGTGCACCCGCCGGTGCACGAGGTAACCCGGGATTACGCTCAAAGCAACCTCAGGGGCACGCTGAACACGACGAACACGCTGAGCATGCTGGCCACGCCAACGCCATGGTGCTAGACGACTTACCGTTGCCCAGCACACCGTGGGCCGCAGGCAATGCACCCGTGCCCCACTCCGCTGCCAGCCAGGCCCAGCACCCGATGCCGCTGGCCCGCGCGATCAAACTGATCGCCGCGCTCGGCGTGACCAGTGGCTACAGCATCGCGCTGCCGACCACCTCCGACGGCGTCTACGCCGCCTCGTATTTCCCCGCAGATCCGAAAACCGAACGCACGATCTATCTGGACCAGTACAGCGGGGCCGTGCTGAAAGACATCCGCTACGGCGACTATGGCGTCATCGCACAAGCCATCTCTTACGGCACATCGCTGCATCTGGGACGGTATTTCGGGCTGGCCAACCAGATTCTGTGCGCAGTGATTTCATTAGGACTCGCTGGCATGACACTCACCGGGGCCGTGATGTGGTGGAAGCGCAAACCCTCCGGCATCAGCCTTGGCGCACCTTCGCGTGAACGCGATGCACCGCCGCTGCGCGGCTGGAAAACAGGCCTGGTCTTGCTTGGCCTTGTCTTTCCGCTAATGGGCGTCACGCTGCTGGCGGTGTGGCTGGTGGACCGAACCCTGTTTCGCAGCACCAAGGCTGCCGCCACCTGACTTAAACCCGACACACCAAAAAAAAACCGCTTCTGCCGATATGACAGAAGCGGCTTACACACCGAGCCTCCCAGTGACGGGAGGCACCACTTGTTACTTGAAGAACAGTGTTGCAGGCGAGCCCGATTCTTTGGTGCCCAACTTGATTTCCTTGTTGCCAATCTTCGTCATCATGCATAGCGAAACGGTTCTGTCGCTACGCTTGCGCGCTTCCTCGACGATCTTGTTCAGCTCATCCGAATCACGGTACTTGAACTCACCTGACTTCCCTATCCACGCCCGCACCGCTGGGCCAACGCCACACTGCGGCGCATTTTTTTGCGTCAAGGTTTGTTCGCTCCAGTCCGCCGAGGTTTCGTAGAAGAACACCGCGAAGTCCTCATCCGGCGCGTTATCGACCGCGCGGTAGTGCACGGTAACGTCCTTATACGGCGCGCTCTTCAACGCATCTTCGTCCGGCAGCACGAATTTCATATACGCGACTTTGGTTTCATCCAGCACGCCAGGCGTGCCACGTTGTGACAGCATCTGCTTTTCAGCACCGAAGTTGTTATTCGCGTAAGTGCCGCCCCTCACATAGGCATCGTCGCTTGCTGGCGCATTCAGCACAGGGATCGCCTTGTTGCAATCCGCACCACGGTTGAAGCAGTACTTGACCATGTAGTCCATCGTGTCAGCACGCCAGCCGTTAAAGAAATCAGCATGCGAGGTGTAAAGGTTGCCCCATACCGGCACCGCAACATCGCCCGCCATTTGCGGATTCATTGATAGTTCCAGATCAGAGACGTTGTTATCGCCGCCTTCCAGGAAATAGCCGAGATTCATCTGCAACTGCGGAATCTTGACTGGGTAATTAGCCGGGCAAACGCCATCTACGGAATACGCGGCATTACGCGGGCCGTGATGCGATGGCGCCAGATTCTTTCCATCCCAGCAATTCGGGAATTCGATGGCCAGATTGAATTGCGCCTTTTCTCCATCGAAAATCGGACATGAAGCCGGGGGGTTGTAATAGTACTTGCCGCTATTTGCAGAGAATTTGCAGTAGTACATGATTTCTGGCTTCGACTTGGTGCTGTGGTGATCTCCCGCCAGCAACTGCAGCCCCTTTGGAAAGGGCGTGACCGGATGCCTGGAATCCTGATTGCGATAGTAGGTTTTCATCGTGAACGGCTTGATGATTTCGCCCGTGCTCTTGCGGCGCATTTGTGGTGCCCAGTACGCCGAGCCGTCTGCCCTGGAGGTGCAAGTCGTTTGCGGATTGGCGAGAAGCTTGTCGGCCGTAGTAAATGCATCGGCATGGATATTGCCGAAGAAGTCATGCACCATCGCCTTGCCTGGCTGGCCAAACATCATGACCGGATCGTCCGGCAAGGTATGCGACAGCGTGCATTCAATGTTGAACTCGCCGTCAGGGCCCTCAAGACCTTCAGGGACGTCATCCCCCGCCACTCGCATCGCACTGGCATGCGACACCGGCGCAGCCGTTCCGGCACTGTCGACTCCACCATCACCACATGCGCTTAATGCAAACACCGTCCCGCTGGCCAGCAACATCAACGCCAGCCTTTTATGTTGATTCAATAAATTCATGATTAGCCCCGTAATACACATAAAGATTTTTATTCAGCAAGCATCGCCATTCCAACAATCAAGCAACCAATTAATTAACCGCAATCATCAGTTGTATTTATCGAATGAATTTCATCAGCATTGCTGAACGGCGAGATTCTAGTTGCGGAGTAAGAAAATTCCTACACCAACCTATTAGAATTTTTATTTTTAAGAATATTCTTAGATACTCTTAAGCATTCAGCATAAAAATTAGATGCCCCTTGCATTTACTTTCTTGATTACGCAATAAATAGCGTGAAACAGAAGCAATTCCGGCTATCCAAGACGAGTCCGCCATAAAAAAAGCGCTGAAACGTGCCAGACCACGGCACGCCAGCGCTTGCACCTTCAATGACACAGCCACTCCGCCAGCAACCCACTGGCCATGCGGCCCACCAGCTAACGACTCACGCGGCGAAATCGAGCACCACGCGGCCTTCGATCTGCCCGGCATGCATCCGCTTGAACACCTCATTGATGTTTTCCAGACGATCGGTCGAAACCGTCGCGGCCACCTTGCCTTGCTCGGCAAACTCCATGGATTCCTGCAAATCCAGCCGGGTGCCGACAATCGAACCACGCACGGTAATCCCCTCTAGCACCATGCCAAAGATCGGCAGCGGAAAGCTGCCAGGCGGCAGCCCATTGAGCGACACCGTACCGCCCCGCCGAACCATCCCTAGCGCCTGCTCGAAGGCAATGGGCGACACCGCCGTGACCAGCACACCATGCGCGCCGCCGATCTCTTTCTTGAGATACGCCCCCGGATCGGTCTTTATCGCATTCACCGTCACGGTTGCGCCCAGCTTGCGCGCCAGTTCGAGTTTTGCCTCATCCACATCAATCGCCGCGACGTTGCGCCCCATCGCCTTCGCGTACTGCACCGCCATGTGGCCCAGACCGCCAATGCCGGAAATGGCAACCCAGTCACCGGGCTTGGTATCGGTCACTTTCAGGCCCTTGTAGACCGTCACGCCGGCACACAAGACCGGTGCGATATCGACGAAGCTGATTTTGTCCGGCAAACGACCCACATAAGCGGCGTTTGCCAGCGCATATTCAGCAAAGCCGCCGTTGACTGAATAGCCCGTGTTTTGCTGCGCTTCGCACAAGGTTTCCCAGCCGCCCAGGCAATGCGGGCAATAACCGCACGCTGAATAGAGCCACGGAATGCCTACCCGGTCGCCTTCCTTGATATGCGTCACCCCCGCGCCGACAGCCGCGACATAGCCCACTCCTTCGTGACCGGGAATAAACGGAGGCTTTGGTTTGACCGGCCAGTCGCCTTCGGCGGCGTGAAGATCGGTATGACACACCCCGCAGGCTTCGATCTTGACCAGCAGGTCGCCAGCAGCGGGGCGCGGGACCGCGACTTCTTCAATCGTCAATGGCTGGCCAAATTCACGGACAACAGCAGCTTTCATGGTCGGATTCATGCGATGACTCCCTGGAACGAGGTGAATGACGCTCTTAGGTTCCACCGCGCCGGGGATCGGCACGGCGGCGCTCTGAACTGCATTAGCGGGTGCTGGTGCTGCGACTTGCGGACTTGCGGCTTGCGGCTTGCGACTTGCGACTTGCGACTTGCGACTTGCGACTTGCGACTTGCGACTTGCGGACTTGCGGACTTGCGGCTTGCGGCTTGCGGGCTTGCGGGCTTGCGGGCTTGCGGGCTTGCGGGCTTGCGGGTTTGCGGGTTTGCGGGTTTGCGGGTTTGCGGGTTTGCGGGTTTGCGGGTTTGCGGGCTGCGGGTTTGCGGGCTGCGGGTTTGCGGGTTTGCGGGCTGCGGGCTGCGGGTTACGGGTTACGGGTTACGGGTTACGGGTTACGGGTTACGGGTTACGGGTTACGGGTTACGGGTTACGGGTTACGGGTTACGGGTTACGGGTTACGACTTGCCGATTGCCGATTGCCGATTGCCGATTGCCGATTGCCGATTGCCGATTGCGTCACATGGTAGGCCTCGCTTTGCGTGCCGCCTAGCGCGTGAATTGTCACACCAGCGTCAAATCCGCTTGCCCCCACCTGCCGCAGCAGCAGCCCCGAAACATGCGGCGCGCGCATTTTTCCAGTCGCGGCACAACCCTCAGCGCCATGCGCCAAACCCCTGCACGCCATGCCTGTCAACGCATCCAAACGGGTACAATTGCGCCTTTCGTGCGCCGCAGAAGCTGGGCCGGATCATCGGAGCTGCGCCACGTCGCGGCCACCGCCCCGCCCCCGAATTCGTCCCGCGGCCGCCCCGTGCTTCAACCGCACGGCCAGCGTTGCACAGCAGACCACTGCAAACCCGCCTTTCACTATTTCCAATAGGTTGTCCCATGAGCCTCAAATGCGGCATCGTCGGCTTGCCCAACGTCGGCAAATCCACTCTGTTCAATGCACTGACCAAGGCGGGCATCGCCGCCGAAAACTACCCGTTTTGCACAATCGAGCCCAACGTCGGCGTCGTTGAAGTGCCGGACGCGCGGCTCGACGCACTGGCCGCCATCGTCAAACCCGAGCGCATTTTGCCGGCCGTGGTGGAATTCGTTGATATCGCGGGGCTGGTCGCCGGCGCGAGCAAAGGTGAAGGGCTGGGCAACCAGTTCCTGGCCAACATCCGCGAAACCGATGCCATCACGCACGTCGTGCGCTGCTTCGAAGACGACAACGTGATCCACGTCGCGGGCAAGATTGATCCGCTCTCGGATATCGAGGTCATCAATACCGAGCTCGCGCTGGCCGATCTGGCCACCGTCGAAAAATCGCTGACGCGTTATGCCAAGGCCGCCCGCTCAGGCAACGACAAAGAAGCGACCAGGCTCGTCGCCATACTGGAAAAAGTCCGCACGCAACTTGATCAGGCCAGGCCCGTGCGCGCGCTGAATCTGTCGGACGAAGAGCAAGCGCTGCTCAAGCCGTTTTGCCTGATTACCGCGAAGCCAACCATGTACGTGGCCAACGTTAAAGAAGATGGCTTCGACAACAATCCGCATCTCGACGCGGTACGGCGATTTGCTGATGCAGAAAAAGCGCCGGTGGTGGCGGTGTGCGCGGCCATCGAAGCTGAAATTGCCGATCTGCCCGACGAAGACAAAGAAGTCTTCCTGGCCGACCTCGGCATGCAGGAACCGGGCCTGAACCGCGTGATTCGCGCAGGTTTCAAGCTGCTTGGCCTGCAAACTTACTTCACCGCCGGGGTAAAAGAAGTCCGCGCCTGGACCATCCACATTGGCGACACGGCCCCGCAAGCAGCGGGCGTGATTCACACGGACTTTGAACGCGGCTTCATCCGCGCCCAGACCATCGGCTTTAACGACTTCGTGGCCTACAAGGGCGAACAAGGCGCGAAAGAAGCTGGAAAAATGCGCGCCGAAGGTAAGGAATATGTCGTGCAGGATGGCGATGTGCTGAATTTCTTGTTTAACGTGTAAGCGGCATCTGACGATTTTTTTCGGCACTCAGGAGCGCCTGGCGGGTTAAGCAGGCCTTTTCCTTTTCTGGGTAGGGCCGTTGTCCCTTGGATGCCTGCCGCTCCCTTGCCGTTTGCCTTTGCCGAAGTCCAGGTGCCGGAAATGGGGTAATCAAGCCATAAAAATGGGGTATTTTCTTAGAAATTACCCCATTTAACGACTATGATTACCCCATTTACACAGCCCAAGCTTACATTTTCATGCACTCGCTCACACCCGAGTACCTCGCCGCGCTTCGTTTCGATGGCACCCAGGCCGCCACGTTGCGCTCACTGGGCGAGTACCAGGGCAAGCAGCAACTCTACGCTGCACAATCGCCCGAAACCCTCAAGGGCCTACGCCAAATCGCGGTGGTGGAGTCCACGGAGTCGTCCAACCGGCTGGAAGGCGTTGTCGTCGCACCCTCGCGCTTGAAGTCTCTGGTCATCCGCAATGCGGCACCGAAAAGCCGCTCCGAACAGGAGATCGCTGGTTACCGCGACGCCTTGGCCCTGATCCACGAATCCGCCACGTACATGACCTTCAACGAGGGCGTGGTGCTGCAATTGCATACCCTGCTGTACCGCTACATGCCGCAGGCGGGTGGGCGCTGGAAAGCCACGAATAACGACATCATCGAACGTCACCCGGATGGCACCTCACGTCTGCGCTTCCAGCCGGTCGCGGCACACCTGACGCCGATGGCCATGGTTGATCTGACTGGGCGCTACGCGAGCGCACTGGACCAGCATCTGACCGACCCCCTGGTACTGGTGCCGCTGGCGATGCTCGACTTCCTGTGCATCCACCCCTTCCCGGACGGCAACGGCCGCATGTCCCGCTTGCTGACTCTCTTGTTGCTTTACCACTTCGACTATGCCGTAGGCCGCTACATCAGCCTGGAACGCATCTTCGAGGAAACCAAGGAAAGCTATTACGAAACGCTGGAAGCCAGTTCGCAGGGATGGCACCAGGGGCGGCACGACGTCAAGCCATGGCTTGATTACTTCTGGGGGGCCTTGCTGCGGGCGTACCGCGAGTTCGAGGAACGTGTCGGCACCATCGAGCGGGGACGTGGGAACAAGGGCGACCGGGTGCGGGCGGAAATCCTGAGACGTAGCCTGCCGTTTTCGATTTCTGAAATCGAAGAAACTTGTCCGGGGGTGAGCCGGGACATGGTCAGGCTGGTATTGCGGGCGATGAAGTCAGAAGGACTGCTCGAATCGACCGGCAAGGGGCGTGGGGCAAAGTGGCTTCGCATCACTCAAGGCGTCGCCGGCACAGTTCCTTGACTGGCATGCCAGCATCGGCTTCCTTTAGAAAGCCGATGCTTTGCTCTGCCGAAAAACGCTTTTTATGTCCACCTTCCGCTCTGAAAACGGGCTCTATTAGATTCCCTGTGACCCGGTTCATGGGAGGCGGCTAAGCCGAACAAAACCGGCATTGGCTCTTGGCAGTAAGCGGATATTCCGCTTCAGCGACTGGCGTCCGCAGCGCAGACTGCGTTGCGAGAAGCAAGCATCGCGCCTGCGTGTGATACGGCCGCTACTGCCGCGGCCTCATTTCCGCAACAGCCTCAAACCATTCCCCACCACCAGCAAGCTCGCACCGGCATCGGCGAATACGGCCATCCACATGGTGCCCATGCCCATCAGCGTCAGCGTCAGAAAGACCGCCTTGATGCCAAGCGCCAGCGCGATGTTTTGCACCAGCACCGAGTGCGTCGCCTTCGACAGCCGGATAAACAGCGGGATTTTGCGCAGATCATCGTCCATCAGCGCGACGTCGGCGGTTTCGATAGCGGTATCGGTGCCCATCGCGCCCATCGCAAAGCCAATGTCAGCGCGTGCCAGTGCCGGGGCATCGTTGATGCCGTCACCCACCATCCCCACCACCGCCGTGCCCTCAGCCGACAACGAAACAATCGCGTTGAGCTTGTCTTCGGGCAACTGATTGCCACGCGCTTCATCAATCCCGACTTGCTGTGCAATCGCTTCAGCGGTATGCGGGTTGTCGCCGGTCAACATTGCGGTTTGTACGCCCAGACGATGCAACTCGGTAATCGCCTCACGACTGCTGTCCTTCACCGTATCCGCCACCGCGAACAACGCGAGCACCCGCTCGGCGTCGATCAGCATCACCACGGTCTTGCCCTCACGCTCAAGCGTATCGAGCCGTGCTTCAAGTTCAGTTGAACAGCGCCCCAACTCTTCCACCAAGCGATGGTTGCCAAGCGAATACAGCACGCCATCAATCACCCCGCTCACCCCGCGTCCGGCCAGCGCAGTGAAATCTTCAACGGCAAGTTGCAACAGGCCATCGGCCTGGGCGGCCAGCGCAATCGCGCGCGATACCGGATGGTCCGAGCGGCCCGCAAGGCTCGCCGCCAGTGTGCGGCAGCGAATCGAGTCCAGCCCAGCGCCAGCGTCCGCTTCGGTGGTGCGTAGCTCAAACGTGGTTTGCACCGGTTTGCCATGGGTCAGCGTGCCCGTCTTGTCGAGTGCGAGCCATCTCAGCTTGCGTCCCTGCTCAAGATATGCGCCGCCCTTAATCAGGATGCCGTGCCGCGCGGCGGCTGCCAGCCCGCTAACAATCGTCACCGGCGTTGAAATCACCAGCGCACATGGGCAAGCGATCACCAGCATCACCAGTGCCTTGTAGACCCACTCATGCCATGCGCCGCCCAGCAGCAGCGGTGGCAAAACCGCGACCGCCAGCGCAATCGCAAACACCACAGGGGTGTAGACCCGCGCGAACTGGTCGACGAAGCGTTGAGTCGGTGCCTTGCTGCCCTGCGCTTCTTCGACGGCGTGAATGATGCGCGCCAGCGTGGTGTTGCTGGCGACGGCCGTCACGCGATAGTCGAACGAACCGGATTCGTTGATCGTGCCCGCAAAAACTGCATCGCCAGACGTTTTATCGACCGGCAGGCTTTCGCCGGTAATCGGTGCCTGATTCACGCTGGAGCGCCCCGCGACAATTTCGCCATCCAGACCAATGCGCTCGCCGGGCTTCACCCGCACCACGCTGCCCAGCGTGATCGTCTTGAGGTCAAGGCTGCGCCAGCTGCCGTCTGACTGCTGCACGCTGGCCTGTTCGGGCGTCAGTTGCATCAGGCCTTTGATCGCATTGCGGGCGCGGTCGAGCGATTTGGCTTCAATCAGCTCTGCAATCGTGAACAGCACCATCACCATCGCGGCTTCTGGCCACTGCTGCAAAATCAGCGCGCCGGTCACCGCGATGCTCATCAGCGCGTTGATATTCAGGTTGCCGTTGCGCAGTGCCAGCCAGCCTTTACGGTAGGTGGTCAAGCCACAGGCGGCGATTGCGCCCAGCGCCAGTGCGGCTGCCAGCCACGCAGGCGCGCCGAACCAGCTTGCGGCTTCCGAGGCCACTGCGGCAACGCCTGCCAGCGCCAACGGCCACCAGGGCTTGGCGGGCGTGGCTGGGGCGGACAATGACGCGCCAGCGTCGGATATTTCAGGGCTGAAATCGAGTGAACGCAGCGTGGCCAGCACTATTTCGAGCGAATCGGGCGTGTGAACCACGGTCAGCACCCGTTGCATCAGGTTGAAATGCATGCTCGACACTTCTGGCAGACGGCCCAGCCGCTTGCGGATCAACGCCTCTTCAGTAGGGCAGTCCATCTGCATGATGCGAATCGCGGTGCGTACGTTGCCATCCAGAAACTCTTGCGCCGCTAGTTGTTGCAACTGCTCAGGTGCTGGAGCATGCGCATGGTTATGGTCATGCCCCCCGCAGGCGTGATGGGCGTCGTGAGCGTGCTCGTGGGAATGGTTCGCAGCTGCGTGATCGTGTGTTGCGTGATCGTGGTCATGCCCAGCGTGGTCATGCGCTGCGTGGTCGTGGCCGGTGTGATCGTGGTCGTGCGCTGCATGGTCATGTGCCGCGTGGTCGTGCCCAGCGTGGTCATGCCCTTCATGCCCGTGGCCCTTGTTTTGCGTTGTGGCTGCGGCCGGATGATCGTGCGCGCCGCATGCTTCGTCATGGTCATGGCGGGCAACGGGCGAGTGAGTGGCATGGGGCATGGTGGCTTCCTTCAGAGATTTGTGGTCTAGTAGACACCTTGAAGCCACTACAAGGTCAAGGCCCTTCTCCAGGAAACATCATGAAAATCGGCGAATTAGCAAAAATTACCCATTGCACTACCGAAACCATCCGTTTCTATGAGAAAGAAGGCCTGCTGTCTGAGGCCGACCGGACGGAAGCCAACTACCGCAGCTATACGGCGAAGCATGTCGAGCGGCTGCGTTTTATCCGCAACTGCCGCGCGCTCGACATGACCCACGATGAAATCCGCGCGCTGCTCCGGCTAACGGATGCGCCCGCCGATGGCTGCGGGGCGATCAATACGCTGATTGACGAGCACATCACCCACGTCGATACCCGGATCAACGAGTTGCGTCAGCTCAAAACGCAATTAACCACGCTGCGCGAGCAGTGCCATGGCGAACAGTCGGTTGAAGACTGCGGCATCGTCCACGGACTCACCGACATGGAAGTCGCCGCGCCACGCTCACGTCATACGCACCTCGGTTAATGCCTCAATACAGCCATGCCGCCAGCCGCACCACCAGCGGCTGGCGGCATCTGCATCACCTGCCTCATCACACTCATCACACCAATCACCCCATCCAAGCTGGAGAATCAACGTGTTCACCTGTAGAAACCAGTCCTGCGACGCCAAGTGGGAACTCGCCGACGTGCTCATTAAAAATGAAGGCCAAGGGCTGCTGTTCCGCTGCCCGATGTGCGGCGCACGCAATTACGTCGAACGTTTCGATGACGAAGAAGGCAACGTCCTCTACGAACAGATCGACGGCCGCCCGTTCCAGTAAGCCTCTTGCCTCCAACCTATATCCCCATGACCCAGCCCAATCCCGTCCCTGCCACCCCGGCAGCGGACTCCGCTTTTAGCCAGCTTGCGCTGCCGCCCGCCACGCTGGCCAACCTGACGCAACTCGGCTACCACGAGATGACGCCGATCCAGGCCGCCAGCCTGCCGCTCGCACTGGCAGGCCACGATCTGATCGCCCAGGCCAAAACCGGCAGCGGCAAAACCGCGGCATTCGCGCTCGCGCTGCTAGCGCGGCTCGATCCGCGCAGCTTCGCCGTACAAGCGATGGTGCTGTGCCCCACGCGTGAACTAGC
Source organism: Paraburkholderia bonniea (assembly GCF_009455625.1). Classification (NCBI taxonomy): domain Bacteria; kingdom Pseudomonadati; phylum Pseudomonadota; class Betaproteobacteria; order Burkholderiales; family Burkholderiaceae; genus Paraburkholderia; species Paraburkholderia bonniea. Next base: position 3,052,704 of record NZ_QPEQ01000001.1, read on the forward strand.
CGATCAAGTTACGCAGGAAATTCGCCGCCTCGCACGCGCCGAAGAAAACATCAAAGTGCTCACGCTCTGCGGCGGCACACCAATGCGGCCGCAAACCACCAGCCTGGAACACGGCGCGCACATCATCGTCGGCACGCCAGGGCGGATCATGGATCACCTGGAGCGCGGCGGGCTGGCATTGCAAGGCCTCAAAACACTGGTGCTCGACGAAGCCGACCGGATGCTCGACATGGGCTTTTTCGACGACATCGTGACGGTGATTCGCCAATGCCCTAAAGAACGCCAAACCCTGCTTTTTTCCGCGACCTACCCCGACGGCATCGCCAAACTCAGCCAGCAGTTTCTGCGCAATCCGAAAGAAATCACGCTGACGGAACGGCACGACAACAGCAAGATTCGCCAGCGCTTCTATGAAGTCGTCGAAGACGAACGCTTGCACGCGGTAGGCATGTTGCTGAATCACTATCGTCCGGTGAGCACGCTCGCGTTTTGTAATACCAAACAACAGTGCCGGGATCTGCTAGATGTGCTGCGGGCGCAAGGCTTTCATGCGCTGGCGCTGCACGGTGAGCTAGACCAGCGGGAGCGCGATCAGGTGCTGATCCAGTTCGCCAACCGCAGCTGCTCGGTGCTAGTGGCAACCGACGTCGCCGCGCGCGGGCTGGATATCGCGCAACTCGAAGCGGTGATTAACGTCGACGTCACGCCTGACCCGGAAGTCCACGTTCACCGCATCGGCCGCACCGGGCGCGCCGACCAGGACGGCTGGGCGCTCAGCCTTGCCAGCATGAACGAGATGGGCCGCGTGGGCGGGCTGGAGCAGGCGCAACGGCGCGAAGTCGAATGGCATCCGCTGGCGGAACTCAGCGCGGCCAGCAATGAACCGCTGCTGCCCCCCATGGAAACGCTGCAAATTCTCGGCGGGCGCAAAGAAAAAATCCGTCCGGGTGACGTGCTAGGCGCGCTGACTAAAGATGCAGGATTTTCCAGCGCGCAGATCGGCAAGATCAACGTGACGGAGTTTTCGACTTACGTGGCCATCGAACGCGGCGTGGCCCGCGATGCACTGCGCAAGCTCAACGCCGGTAAAGTCAAAGGCAAGAAGGTCAAAGTGCGGTTGATGGATGAGTAGTTAAACCGTGGCTAACAGCCACGCCCGCACATCAGTTCAGTAGTGAAAAACCGCCCAGGAAATAAACCGGGCGGTTTTTTTCGCGCTAGTCACTAGCCTTCGGTCACCCGTCACGTCACGTCGCGTCACAACGAGTTCGTCTCGACAACCGGCAGCAGGCATACGCTAGCTGTGGCAGAGAACGTGCCCAACCAGCAGTTTGATATGGCCGAACCCAATCGGGCGTGGGTTTCCGGCATCACGTATATCCGCACGGCACAGGGCTGGTTGTATCTCGCGGTCGTGCTGAACCTGTACTCACGCAAGGTGGTCGGCTGGTCGATGGGGTAATCCTCACGCTACAACGAGCCGGCCTCCTACCCATGGATCAGGATCGCCGGGCGCTGGCTCGAACTCGCAGGATTCTCGCCTCATCAGCGCGTCAGAATCGAAGTGCAGGATGGCAGGCTTGTCATCACGACTGTGTGAGCAGATCCTGATATGACAACCCCAGCCAAGGCTGGGGTTGTCATATCAGCTAAAGAAGATGTTTTTTATAACCACATACACGATGAAGCCCATGATGGCTGTGAAGACGATGATGGCCACAATGCGGCTGAGTCGAGTTTTCGTGGCCGAAGAGAAAGGGAAGCTAGACATGTCATCACCATTTAATACCGGTTTTACCCTGATCTACGGAGAAACCACCGCTAACGGCTCCAATGTTTCTGGTATTCCCCAAGTTCAGGCTAGCACCCAATACGGTTGCTGAACCATTACCCGGTGAATACATTAACCCGCCACCAACAAAATCATATGCACCACTCATTCCACCGGCATATTCACCAGCAAAATTATTAACCTGCCCCGGCCTTACCCCTGAGCTATTAAGCCAGCCAGCCGATATTCCTATGCTCGCATTAACAGCATTGGGAACGTTAAGGTTCAGACCTCCACCAAAGAACGCATTCCCATCACGCGTGAACGTCCCCTGACCTCCCCCCGGATAACCGAGCACTTTGGCCTAGAGAGTTCCGGCTTCAAGGTGGGCAAGTCGGAACTCACCCGGAGTCAAATCGCCTAGCGAACTATGCGGTCTGAAGTCGTTGTAATCCTGTCGCCAGCCTTCGATCTTTTCTCGGGCATCGTCCAGTGACAGAAACCAATGCACGTTCAGGCATTCATCCCGAAAACTGCCGTTAAATGACTCGATGAACGGATTGTCCGTGGGTTTGCCAGGACGGGAGAAGTCCAACGTTACGCCATTTTCATACGCCCAGTGATCCAGCGCATGAGAAATAAATTCGCTCCCGTTATCGACCTGTATCCGTTTCGGGGCACCTCGCAGCGCTTTTAGATGTCCCATCGTTGCCACCACATCGGCAGCCTTCAAGGCGTAATCGACGGTAATCGCCAAGCTCTCCCGGCTAAAGTTATCGACCACAGTTAAGGCCCGGATTTTCTGCCCGTTGAACAACTGATCGGCCACGAAATCCATGCTCCAGCACGCATTCACCGTAGAGATTTCGGGGCGCTCCATACGGTGTGCGGCAGCGACACGACGGCGAGGCCGCTTACGCCTCAGGTTCAGCCCCTCTTCACAGTAGATTCGGTAGGTTTTTTTGTGATTGATCAACCAGCCTTCGCGGCGCAGCAGAACGTGAATGCGCTCTACGCCGTAACGTATCCGAGTTTCGGCAATCTCCCGGATGCGCCGGCGCTCGGCACGGTCATCACGTGGGCTCGGCACATAGAAGTACGTGGCCTGGCGTAGCTGCAATAGTGCTGTCGCACGCCGGATACTCACCCGATACGCTTGAATCAAAAAATCAGCCAGCTCGCGCTTACGGGCTGGCTTCACAGCTTTTTTTGCACCACCTCCTGAAGCATTTGCTTGTCGAGGCTTAGGTCGGCCACCATGCGCTTGAGTCGGGCGTTCTCCTCTTCGAGTTGCTTTAGGCGCCGCAACTCCGAAACGCCGAGGCCGCCGTACTTCTTCTTCCAGTTGTAGAACGTGGCTTCGGAAATACCCATCTTCCGACACACTTCTGCCACCGGGGTACCCAGTTCGGCCTGCTTCAGCGCGAACGCGATCTGTTCTTCCGTGTACCTGGATTTCTTCATGCAAACCTCCCGCCCGTCAGGGCTTCAAATTTGCCAGAAATCTCTACTTCTCGCCGCTACGGTTTTTCGGGGGGAGGTCACCCCATAAGACTGCCACTCGGTTCCATCCTGCGGCTGCACTCCCGTCGCCACCCGAACACCTCCCGCTTCAGTCTGGCCATCCACCGTCAGGTTCATCCGTGCCATCTGGTTTTCGATGTCCTGCTCACTGTATTTGCCTCCGCTTCCCTCAGCCAGCTTTCTTGCCAGCGTCTGCGCTTTCGCCTTGCTGTCTTCATGCAACTGCCGGTTAAACCGGTCCACATTCCCCCCAGCAACCGCGCCGGCCAATCTCAGCCGTACAGCGCTGGGTTTGTTTTTTTCAGCTTTTCCTGTCCTTGAACCACGGGCCAAATTTCTCTGGTTCATCGCTTAATATTCCGGCTTTACGCAGATGCTTTGGTAATAACCGGATAAACCAGATTGTTAAGACTATAAAAAGAGGCAAGCCAATTAATAAGATCGCCTTGTTTTCATCAATCTGGAAAGTAAGTCGTAAAATTCCAGCAATTACAAAGGCCCAGCATCCAGCACCAAATAATGAAAATAGTCCAAGCGTCAGGTAAATCTCTACCGTTGCATATAGCCGTCTCCAATTCATTTCTGGTCTCCTGAGCGACGAACGTCATTGATAACCGTCGCGCCCTTAGAGCCCACTCCAAACAACAGAATGCCCTGTGTCGTTCCATAGGGTGCGGCCTGATTAACGAATGGAATCAGAGTGTTGTTGTTCATGCGTGGTACCGTGACGCCGAACATTGAACCCGGACGGTTCAACCCATCGGCAACACCCATCTTTAGTGGAGTTTGTGCTCTCAAAGCCAGAACAGAAGCAGTAAAATTCAGCCCGTCGAATATAGCATTGCCCCACATCGGCGCAAGTTGATTAGTTCCCCAGCGTAATGGATTGACGCCTGGTGAATTAATCCCGTTATAGCGGTTGTATAGCCCATCTGCACCTTCAGCCATATCTCCTACGCCAAAGCCAACCATCCAGGCTCCGCTAGTTGCACAACCAGCCCCGGTCGTTGCACAGATACCAGCCCCCGTATTAGCCGTTACTCCACCGAGTACAACTTTGGCCGTGTCCTTTGCCACACCCACCGGATCGCTCTTCACCGCATCGCCGATTTTCTGCCCCGGCGTGTAGTTGAACAGTCCCGCTTCCTTCTGCCGGTTCACCCAGTCGATTTCCGGCTGCAACTGTGATGCCTCAACCTGGCTGACATAGTTCCTGTTGTATTCGTCGCTGCCCGGCTTGAATTCCGCCCAGCATTTCACCGCAAGACATGCCGCTTTTGTCAGCCGTTCCTCTTCGGCCTTGTCCTTGCCTGCCTTCTTTTCTATTGCGCTTTTCTCATCGTGGTGAAGTTGCCGGTTAAACCGGTCCACATTCCCCCCAGCAACCGCCCCCGCATTCCCGCCCACTGCGGCACCCGCGCCTGTCGCTATCGCGTTCGCCACGATGTTGCCAAGGGCGGTGTTGATGTCAGCACTGCCGGTCGGGTTTGAACCTGCAATTGCAGCACTAATTTCATTCAGCTTGCCCGCTGCAATCGATGCGATCCCGGCACCCGCTGCACTACCAGGCGCGTTTCCACCCGCAAGGCCAGTCACCATTGCCGCTCCCGCCACCTGCATGCCCGCTCGCGCCGTGCCGCCTTCCTTCCACGCCTCCATCCCGGCCTGATCGCCGCTCGCCTTTGCTTCGTCGTACTTCGACTGTGCAAAGTCTCCAATCCGCCGTGATACCGCTTCACCCGCTGCGCTGGCCGCCGCCATCATGTCTGCCTGGCGCTCGAGCAGGTTGTTCACGTCCGGTAGCCTGGCGATCGTGCCGTTTGTGTTCGACGCGTCACGGTTCAGGCTGGTGATGTCCTGTCTCTGGCTGGCTGCATCGGTCACGCTGATCGTGCCCGCGCTGATCCCGCTACGCGTGGTCGCGCTGTCGTTGCCGCTGTCATTCTGGCTCAGCATTGGGGTGCCACCGCCGGTGTTCTTCCCTGAGGTATTGCCATGGGTGCTGTAGTTCGCCCCTCCATCGCCAGTGCTCACGCCTGCGCTGAAGCCGCTGCTCGATGCCTTGTAGTTCGACGTGTTGCTGATATCTGAGAAGGTGAGGGTGCCGGTCGTGAGTGTGTTTTTCGACGCATCAGCACTGCCTGCGAGATAGGCACCGTTCAGACCGGTATGGCCTTTAACGCTGATGTCGAATCCGCCGTCACCGGCCTGAATGCCTGCCTGTTCGTTCACGCCCGCGTAATTGCCACTGGCGTTCGCGCTGGTGTGGCTGAAGCTTGCACTGCCACCGCCCTGGCTGAGCGTAAATCCTCCTCCGCTGCTTTCCTGATGCGCGGCGCTCGACATCGTGTCCTGCACGCTCGCCATGTTCAGGTTGTCGCCAACATTGGCGCTCACCTGGCGGCCGTTGAGGTTCGAGCTAATGATGTTCGTGTCGCCGCCCGAAATGATCGTCGCGGTGCTGGCTGCGCTTACGTGCGTGTTGTTCTGCGTCGCGCTGTCGCTGCGGCCATTACCGTGGGCCTTCGACATCGACGCAGAGATGCCGAAGCCCTGTGTGCCATAGGAGATACCAACGCTTGCGCTGCCAGATTCGTTGCTGCTGCGCGTCGAGATGGTATCGGTGGTGTTCACGAGACTGACCTGATTTTTTGCCGCCAGGATCACGTCGTTCGCGTTCACGTTTGAACCGGCGATTGTCAGGTTGCCGCTGCCCGGCGTGCTTTCACCCTTCGCCACCAACGCGGCCGTGCCGCCTGCCGTCACCTTCGAGCCGCGATGCGTTGTGCTGTCTTCGGCATAAGTGCGTTTGCTGTGGCTGCTGCCGTAACTGAGTTCGATCCTGGCCGAGGGCATTTGTCCGCTGGCCAGTTCGCCCAGGGCCGCGCCAGCCGCGCCTGACGAATCTATCGCACCGCTGGCCGCCGCCATGCCGTGCAGGGCGGCCGCGCGGTTATCCTGGCTGCGGCTCGCCGCATGGGCCTGGTCAACGGTATTGGACACCGCGTCGATCACCGGGGCCTTGAGCGCGAGCGTAAAACCGCTCTGTTTGACTTCGTGTGTCTCGTCGTGGTGCTGCGTGTCGGCAGCAGCGTCAAGCGTGATGTTCGTGCCGGTGCCGGTCAGGTTTTGTGCCGCGACCAGATCGCTGCCCGTGACGTGCAGGTCTTTGCCTGCGCTGAGGTTGAGGTTGCCGCCGAGTGAGCCGACGGTGCTGCTGGTGTGTGTCACCTGTGTGGTGTTCGCGGTGTCAGTCTGCGTCTTGCTGCCCACCGAAATGCCGATTCCACCCCCCGTGCCGAAGCCGGATTCGTGCTTCTGGTTGTAGCCCGAACTGGTTTGCGTGTCCTGCGAGGCGGTGAGGTTCATGTTGCCTGCGGCCGCCAGATTCACGTCGTGTGTGCCCGCGATGGTCGAGCCCTGCACGTTCAGGTTCTTGCCCGCGCTGACGGTCACTGTCTCGCCGGATAGGGTGCTGCCCACGCCGAGGTTCGCCTGCGTGTCCTGCATCGTTTGAGTGGTCGAGCCGTGTACGAAGCTGCCGCGCTTCGATTCGGTCGCGGAGTACGCATCGTGTTCCTCGCGGCTTTCGCTGATGTGGACGTCGCCCGTGGCAGCAATAGTTGCTGCGCCGCTGCCGGCTGCCAGTGAAGAACCGGTGAGCGTGATGTTGCCTTTACCCTGGTCGGTGCTCACGGCCGCGAGTGTTGCGTTGCCGCCTGCGCGGATGTTCGCCCCGATAGTCTGTTCGTCGTAGCGGCGGTCGGTTTGCTGACGGGTTTTGTCGCCGGTGGCGACGTTGCTGTAGGTCGTGGTGTTGGTGACGTTCGTTGCGCTCAGGTTGCCACCGGCGATGGCGGACAAATCGCCACCTGCATTGAGCGTCGCGCCATTGAGCGCCGTGTCGTTGCCACTCTGCAATGCGAGGCTTCCGCCTGAAGTAAGGGCGCTGGTCTGGTGCATCGTGCTGGAGGCTTCCCAGTGATGGTCGGCATTCCTGGTCACCGACTGTGATGTGTCCAACTGCACGGTATCCACCGTGATGTCGTGTCCCGCTGTGATCTGCGCATTGCCGCCTGCAGCGATGCCCGCACCGTGAACCACAAGGTCATGGCCCGCCATCACCAGCAGGTCCCCCGTCGCGGCCATCGTGCCCTGTGCGCCGGGCAGGCTCTGGTTGATCCTGCTCTGGCCTGCTGCCGAACTAACGCCTGCTGTATCCACCAGCGTCGTGTTCACGATGTCATGTCCGGCGAGCACCGCGACGCGGTTGCCCGTGATGCGGCCTGACGCGTTCACCACGTCATGCGTCGCGGAAACCACAGTCGTGCCGGTGTCCGTGCTGCTGCCTATCAAGCCACCCCGGTTCAGGATGCTGGTCGCGGCGAGAACTGTCTGCGTGCCGCCCTTGATAACGCCCGCGTTCATCGCGCTGCCCGTGGCGCGGATCTCCACCTCATCGGCAGCGATCAGCGCTCCGGCCGGCTGCAGGTCATTCGCGTGCGTTTGCGCCAGATACACCACTGGTGCGAGCACCGTCTGCGTCGTGCCATCGGGCAGCGTCACCGTCTGGTTCACCAGCCAGACGATATCGCTGGTGAGCGCTGCCATCTGCGCGGCGCTTAACGCGAGGCCGGGTTGCAGGTTGAATGCCTGCGCAACACGTACCCCACTGTTCATCAGCGCGCGGTATTCGTCCTCGTGGCTGGTGTAGCCCTGGAGATAAACCCGGCCAGTGAGCTGGGTGATCTGGTTGCGTACCTGCCGGGCTTCGTACACGCCATCGCCGAGGCGTTTGATGATTTTAGACGGGTCGAGCCCGAGTGCTCCCAGCATGTAGTCGCTGGAAATGAAGTTTGCGTAGCGCGTGAGGCGGGGGTCAGTAACGACCAGATATGACGCGCTGGGCGCGGAGTTAACGGTGTACAGCCCGCTCGATGGCAGGGTGACCGTCAGTGCGCCGCCGGGTCCGGCGATGGATTGCGGTGCGTTGATGGTCTGTGTCTGCCCGGTGGCCAGATCAACCGTCTGCGTACCTGTGCCGCTGATGCCGCCCACGACGCCATTCGCCCCCAGCGTGCCACCGGTCGCACCGGTGGCTGAACTGGCGGCGGTCACGTTCGTGTTGCTGATATCAGTTGCGCTGATTTTTACAGCGTGGCTAGCGATGATCGTGCCACCTGTGCCGCCAATAGCAACAGGCGTGAGCACCACTGATGGCTGTACCACCGGGCCACGGTCGCGCGCAATGTTCTCGTTCCAGGCGTAGGTCGAAACGATGTCCTGCTTCTGGTGCTGGTACAGCGTCTGGCCAGTGTTGTTGACCAGCGTGCCGCCGTAACTGCCGCTCGCCACATCGCCAGTCGCGTCAGCACTGCCGATCTGGATTGAATCGCCTGCGGCCATCGCGCTGTGCAGGTTGTTCAGTGTGCCAACGTTGGCGAGCACCATCTTGCCGCCCGCGATGATCTGCGCCTGCTGTGCCTGCGGGCCAGTGACCCTGTCCTGCTGGGTGGTGGTGGTCGTGTCGCGGGCAATTTCTACACGCTGGTAGCCCTTGTGGGCGTCGTTGTGTGACGCGTATTCGGTTCCGGGGTCGTAGTTGATGTGCGGGTCGTAGCCGTCCCAGTAGCTGACGCTGAGCGTGCCGTCAGCGTTGGGGGTGAGCGTGTTGTAGTAGATCGTCAGTGGCTGGCCGTTGCGCTGTACGACCAGTGTGCGGTCTACCGCGTTCGGGCCGCTGGTTTTGGTAATGACATCAGTGCTACTGAACGTTTCATTCAGCGGATGGCGGTAGCCGTTGTCCCACATCGCCTGGGTGCAGTAGCCCCTGTCGGCGTTGCCGGTGGTGCAGGCGAGGTATTTGTCGCGTTTGGTCTGGTGAGCGGTCGTCACAGCGGTCGTGACGGTTTCGATGCGGGGTGCGGGGCGGGTGTTGGTCAGCGTCTGTGTGGCGATCTCGATCCTGCCCTGGGCTTCGATGGTGGACTGGTCGTTCGTCACCGAATGTGTGCGATGGGCGAGCACGCCGTTCGCATCGCGTGTGCTGTCTGCGGCGAGGTTGATGTCGCCCAGGCTGAAGAGGTTTGCACCGCCGGTGCTGGTGATCCTGCCCGGCGAATACAGGTTCAGTTGCGAAGCAGCAGCCATCACAGCCGCTGTGCCGCTGCTGGTGATGACCTGGCTGGCGTTCAGCGTAATGGTGTTGCCGATGATCGTTGCGGTGTTGAGCAGCGAGGTGCTGTTCGTCGTCACGCTATCGCCTTCGATGCGGCCTGCGTTAGTAATCGTGTTTAGCGCATTGAGTGTCGTGGTCGAGGCGTTCAGGTGTGCGCCTGCCTGGTTGTCGAGGTTCGTGGCGTTCAGCGTGAGCGCGTTTACCGCACCGAGCGTGCCCTGGTTCGTCAAGCGGCCCGCTGTCGTGAAGGTCAGGTTGTGGTTGGCCTGAATCAGGTTGCTGCTGGTGAGCGTGTAGTCGCCGTTGAGTGTGATGGAACCGTCGTTCCCGGCAATGATCCGGCCGTCGCCGGTAAGCTGGTTTGCCGTGATGGTCAGGTCCTGTTCGCTGCCAATCGCGCCGTTCTGGTTCGTCAGTGTGCCGGTGTGGATGGAGACCGGGCCGCTGTCTGGATGTGCTGCGCTGGCTGATGAAGTTCGCTGATCGTTGCCGATGCGGCCTGCCGTGTTGTCGAGCGTGGCGGTGGTTAGCGTGATCGCGCCGTTGCCGTGGATCGAGCCGCCTGCATTGATGAGCCGCGCATGGGGACCGTTGAGCGTGACGCTGTTCGCGCCGGATAGCGTGGCGCTTGTGTTGTCCGCGAGCTCGGCGATCTCAAGCGTCAGGTCATGGCCGGATATGAGCTGGGCACCGCTGGTGTTTAGCAGCGTGTCTGCGTGCACGCTCACGTCACCATTGCCGCCGATGGTGCCTGCGCCAGCGACGCCGCCTGCGTTGCTGCTCGTGATGGTGGCCGCGCTGAGCGATGTCGTACCCGATCCGGTGTTGGCGATGCGTCCGTTTGTGTTGTCGAGGGCTGTGGCGGTGAGGGTCAGTGTTGACGCTGGGTCGCCTGCAATCGCATTCGCTTCGATCTGTCCGCCGGTGTTGTCGATGGCGTCCTGTGCAGACACGGAGACCGTACCGCTTCCCTGGACCAGGCCTGCGCGGTTATCAAGCGTGCTGGCGGACTGCAGCATCGCTGAGCCGCCTGCGGTGATCGTGCCGTTTGCATTGCTGATGCGGTTGCCCGACACCGATACGTCGCCGTTGCCACCGATCAGGCCATTGGCGGTGTTTGTCAGTGCGTCGCTGGCGGTGACAGTGGTTGTACCGGTGCCGCTGTTCGAGAGGGTGCCGCCATCGTTGGCGAGCGACTGTGCGGTGACCGACAGCGTGCCGTCCGCCTGGATCGTGCCACCTATATTGTTCAGGATGCCTGTACTTGTTAGTGCCACATTTCGTGCACCGGCATAGCCGCCCGCGCGGTTGTCGAGCGAGCCCGTATCAAGCGTTATGTGACGCTGTGCGGCCAGCTTGCCGCCGCGATTCGATACCGCGTCTGCGTGGATTTCGAGTGCGCCGTTGGTTGCCAGCGTGCCGCGGTTGTTTGACAGGGTGCCTGCGGTGACTGACAGCGTGCCGGTGCCAGCACTGCTTAACCTGCCGCCGTCGTTGACCAGCGCCGCAGCATTGAGCGCGAGGTTGTCGCTGTTGCTCTGGAGCGTGCCGGATGTGTTGTCGAGTGTGCCCGCCACGTCGAGGCTCATCGGTGCCGTGCCGGTTTGTGTGATACGGCCACGGTGATTCACGAACTGCGTCGCGCGGAGCGTGAACTGGCTGGCGCTGGTCGTGCCGTCGCTGTGGTCGATGGTCGCGGCATCCAGCGCCGCCAGGTTCCCGGCCGAGAGCGTGCCGCGGTTCGTCAGCGTTGTCCCTGCCGTGACGTTGAGATTGCCGTTCGCCGCCAGCGTGCCGCTGCTGAACAGTGTCTGCACCGCGTGGGCAATCAGCGACTGCACGGCGGTAATCGAACCGACGTTGGCGATTTGTCCGGCCTGTACGGTCACATTGCCGTTGCCGCCGATGGTGCCGCCCGCGCCGCTTGCATCACCCGTGCCGTTGTTCAGCAGGCCGCCAATCGCCAGCGTCAGCGCATCCGCGCCCAGCGCGGCAACATGACCACCGGTGTTGTCGAGTGAACCGGCATTGACAGAGAACGCACCTGCGGCCTGCAGCGTGCCACCCTGGTTCTGCAGGCCATCGGTAGTTGAAACTTCAAGCGTGCTGCCCGAGCGTATCTGGCCGTTGCGGTTGCCCAGTACACCCGCTGTGATGGCCAGCGCACCATCCGGGGACAACACCCCGTTGTCGTTCGTCAGCGTCCCGGCTGCGTGCAGGTTTAGCGCGCCACCTGATGTCGTGGTTGCACCTGACAGGTTCAGATCGCCACCGCTGGCGCGCAGGGCCAGCGTGCCATTGGCCGAGGTGCGGCTGTCCGCGAGATTGAGCGCCGCGCCATTCAGCGCAGCATTCCCACCCGCGGCATTGCGGCCGGTCGCACTGAGTGTGCCGTTGGCTGACAGGTCCAGGTTACCTGGCTGCGAGATGGTTCCGTCGGAGTTAATCCCCGCTCCCAGGGTGCCGCTCGATGAGAGGTGGCCTGCGTGAACCACTGTGTTCTGCCGCGCGGCGAGCATGCCGCTATTTGTCAGCGTGCCAGCGGTGCTGACGCTGAGATTCTGTTGCGCATAGGTGGTGCCACTGTGCTCGATGCCTTCGCGTGCAAAGAGACTGAGATTGCCGCTGGCATTAGCCTGTCCGGCAAGAACCAGCTTGCCTTCGGTGGTCAGCGTTAACTCACCCGCCTGCGCCGCGAGCACACCCTGAGTAGACACCCCAACGCCATGCTCATTGCCAACCAGCATGATCCGGTTCGCGTACATCCCGCCTAACTGGCTCACGTCGATCGAAACACCCAGCACCGGGCCATCACCCGCGATCGCCGTGGCACCGAGCGTGTCGTGATCGACGGCATTTGCCCCCGTGATGACGTTCAGGTTTTTAGCGTAGATCGCCGCGTTCGCCTGCACCGCGCGCGTAATCAGATCGACCTGATCGGTCGCCCCAGCGATCAGCCCCGCACCCTCGATGCGGATATGGCCGCGGCTCACGCTAAAACCCGCAAGCGAGCCATCCGGCGCGAAGTTCGGCGTGCCAGTGCTCAGAATCGCGCGTGACGTGTTGATAAAACCGCCACCATTCACGCTGATACCCGAGCCATTCGCAATCACGACTTCGGCACGCGGGCCAGCGACTTCGAGATACCCGTTGATCTGGCTCGCCGCACGGCTGTTAACCTGATTGACGATGACCCGCGCAGACTGGCCCGGCCCAAAGTTAGGATTCCCGTTGATCAAACCCGCCTGCTGCGTCTGCACGATCACCGGCGAGTTGTTCAGAATCGCACCGCGCCGGGGCACGTCGAACTGGCCATAAGTATTCAGCGACACCCCGGCACCCGAAGGCCGGTTGAGGTTCACCTGGGGCAAGCCGTTTTGCGTTTGTACGACCGACGGCGAATACACCCCACCCGGAACGATCTGCGCGGGCGACCAGACAGGCAGGGTGCCGAGCAGCACGAGCGTAGCCAGTGCGGCAGGACGAAGTGCAAACGTGACTGGCCAATGTCCTGCACCTGAAGTGCCCGCCACGTTTGTCGTCGCATCGTAACAGCCCGTCCTGACTTGCTGCACTTGCTGCACGGTGGCCTGGGTACCTGCTTTAACCACAGCGCGCCCCACTCTCAGACGGCTGAACAGAAGTCGTTTATTGCCTTGTTCCATCTGGTCTCATTCGTTTTACTAATCTTTAATGAGCGGCAATTTAGCGCCAGATGAATCAGAGGATTTGGGTTAACACGCTTTTTTGAGCGAAATACAACGCTTTTAGACAAATCGGATTGCGCTTATCGAGCATTTTATGAATCTGCGCTAGAGCAAGAAAAGAGCGATGTTAGGAAAATGAAATAACCTGAACCAGACACAAGCAGGAAAACGAGCGCAGCTTTGGCTGCGCTCAACCGCTCCCGGCGTCTCTCGCGCGACTATGACTACGAGCAGCTCCCCGAACCCCTCACCAGACTTCACTACGTCGTCTTCGCAATGCTCCTGCCCATCGACGCCACACCAGTACTTCAAGCTAAATCGCTTTACCAAACTGCAACACGACTGGAAATACGCCCGCCTCGTCAATAGCCGCGACCTGGTATTCAACAACACCGTTGCCGATATCGAATACATCCTGGTCTCATGCAGTGCCAACGGCACGCGCTTTGAGTTCGAGTGTTACGACATCTCCCATCTGTACAACCTCTCCCACTTCGTCGAACGCAAGCTGGCCCAGCCACCGTTTTTTATTCAAATCGTGTTTGGCCTGCCAGGCGGTATCGGCTCTCACCCCGAAGACCTGATGCAGATGCGCCGCACTGCAGACCACCTATTCGGCAACGACTATCTCCGGTCCATCCTCGGGGCTGGGCATCAGCAAATTCCACTCGCCACAGCAGGCCTTATGCAAGGTTCAAACTTGCGCGTCGGGCCCGAAGATTCATTCTGAATCGAACCCGGCAAGCTAGCCGAATCCAGCGCACAGCAAGTGCTGAAAATCAGACAGATCATCGAAAGGCTCTCACTTGAAATCGCCCCCCAAGAAGCACACGCGATGCTTGAGCTCAAGGGTGCAAATGAGGTGAATTTTTAGGGGGATTTTGAGCGACTCATTTACCTGCGTTTCTCCAAGCCGACATTTTCCCCAACACGGCATCCAGATCCCAAGGTATTCTTATCCACTAGCATTCCTATATAAAACCTTCAAAAATGAGAGATTTCTTAAATTCACTTTTGAATTCCGAGCCGTCCCCAAGGGTTCATTTCACCGCGGATTCCATCAAGGCGAAACCGGTTCAGGGCCATCCAGCAGCGCAAGAATCTATCCAGTCCTACAACGCCGTTGCCAACCTTATGCGAGCTGCGTTGCTTGAGTGCGGGCCGCCCGCATTTGCCGAGGCGACTGCGGCTCACCCTTGTTTCACTCAGGCATGCGTGGCCGCACACGAAGACCTGCACGCATTCCTTTCCAAAGATCCGGCCCAGCACGGTTCGCCAATCGCCACGTTATTCGGCTCCACCTCGTACAAAGCAACCCTGCATTACCGGCTTGCTCACGCGCTCATGACCTGCGCCAAGCTCGATGCAGCGGCACGTCATGAACTAGAAGCATGCGCCTGGCTTGTCTCCCATCGCGGCAAGCTCCTGTCTGGCGCGGAAATCCATCCAGGATGCGACATCGGCCAGCGCTTCATTCTTGACCACGGCTGGGGCACAGTCATCGGCGAGACCAGCGTGATCGGCAACGATTGCTACCTGCTCGGTGGGGTAACCCTCGGCGCAACAGGCATCGCAAACAACACGTCCATGAAGCGTCACCCTACGCTGGGTGACCGTGTACAGATCGGCGCTTTCTCGCGCATCTTCGGCGACATTCATATCGGCGACGATGTTTTCGTCGGCGCTCATTGCACGGTCACGCAAAGCATCATGCCGAATTCCACCGTCACGCTCCGCTCCAAGATGCAGATCATCCGCACCAGAGCCTCCTCCACACCAACCTAACCAAACCGCATCAATCAGGATCACCCATTCCATGCTTCCATTTTCCAGAGCCACCAGCAAACTTTATTATTCGGATACCTTTTTATCCCAGACCCAATCATCCCTCTCCAAGATTGGCCGCGACTACGTTGAACTCGACGCTACCGTCGCGTATCCCGAGGGCGGCGGCCAGGAGTCCGATGTCGGCACGCTCCTGCTGCCTGACGGAGCCGTCATGCGCTTTATTCATGCACGCAAGATGTACGGCCAGCGCCCCAACATTCCCGATTTCCCTGATGTTCAAACCGGTGGTGTCGTCGAACACATCATCCATGCCGAAGATCTTCATCACCTTGAACGCTTAAAGAAAGGCGATGAAGTGCAGATCAGCATCGACATCCTGCGCCGGGCTCAACTGTCTTTGAGCCATACGGCATCGCATCTGCTGTATCTAGGCGTCGGCCAGATTCGCCCGGACGCACTCACATGGACCCTCGGCTGTCATATCCGCACCGACGGCGCGCGCTTCGACTTTGGCGTCAGCGAGCGCTTCACGCCCGAAGAAGTCAGCGCCATCGAGCAAATTGCCAATGACTTCGTCGCTCGCGCCAGTGAAGTAACGACCTACGCGCACCCGCAACATATCGACGCCCGCTATTGGCAATGCGAAGGCCATGTCATGCCGTGTGGCGGCACGCACATCGGTAACACCGCGCCAATAGGACGCATCGCCGTGCGCCGCAAGAGCATGGGCGCAGGTAAAGAACGCCTGTCATGCCAGTTCGATAGCGCCAGCTTCGACCTTGCGCCGTTTCACGCCAACGCGTGCGGCGACCGTTCACAAGGAGGTGCGCAATGAGCGGCGTGCGCGCTGCACCGCAACCGCATTTAAGTGGCCCGGGCAAGCTGCCGGGTGCCACCTACGTTCTCACGCTTTGTCAGGCCATCAATCTGACTGCAGCGGTGGTGTCCGTCACGATTGCGGCACTAGTGGGCAGCAAACTGGCTCCCGGCCATGCATGGGCTACGGTGCCCTACGGTGTCCAGTTCGCAGCGGTTGCGCTCTCGACTTACCCCGCGGCGAGTTTCATGCGGCGTTATGGCCGGAAAAAAGGCTTCCTGCTCGGCGCGCTATTTCTGATTGCGGCGGGCGGCCTCGGTTACCACGCAGTGGTGCAAGCCAGCTTCACGCAACTGATCGTCGCGCATGGCTTGTTAGGCATGTACGTGGCATTTGCCAATTTCTATCGCTTCGCCGCCGTGGATGCTCTCGCGCCCGAGATGCGCCCGAAAGGCGTCTCGCTGGTGGTAGCGGGCGGCATCGTTGCGGCGGTTAGCGGGCCGCTGCTGTCGATGGGACTAAAAGACGTTGGCGACTTTTCGCCGTTTTCGTTGTGCTATGCGTCCTTCGTTTTACTCGGGCTCGCCACAGCCGCGTTGATGATGTTCTGGCGTCCTGCGGCCGCAGCTGCACCGGTTGCGCGCTCAATTCAGACACGCGCGGTATCGAGCCGCCCGGCGATCATCGCCGCCATCGTCGCGGCAGCGCTGAGCTACCTCATCATGAACATGCTGATGGTGCAGGCATCGCTGCTGATGGACTCCATGTGCGTGTCGTTCGACACCAGTTCCTTCGCTATTCAGGGGCACGTGATAGCGATGTTCGCGCCATCGTTCGTGACCGGTGCCATTCTGGCTCGCATCGGCTACCGCAATACCCTGTTCGCCGGTTACCTCCTGCTGGCTGGCTCAACCGTGCTGGGCATCATGGGGTTCAGTCTTGGCGCAATGGTCGCCGGGCTGCTCATGCTGGGTATCGGCTGGAATTTCGGCTACGTCGGAGGCGGTGCCTTGCTGGCCTCGGTGCTAACCGAAGACAATCGCCATCGCATGCAGGGCATCAACGATTCCATCATCGCCATCTGTGCCACGGCCGGGGCTTTTCTCCCCGCCGTGCTGCAAACCGCAATCGGCTGGCAAAACACCAACCTGCTCTGCCTGGTGCTTTGCCTGGCGGCCGCTGGTTTGACGTGGGCCTGCATGCGCGAGGCCAAAACCCCCGCTGCAGAGGTGCTTCGATCATGACGCTGAGACTGGCCGAACCCATCGCGCGACATTCCATTGCCAGTGACCATCCGGTGCAGTTGGCCACACCGCTGCTTGAAGTTCACCCGGGCCTGCTTCTCAAGTTCGAAAGCGACAACCCGGGAGGCAGCCACAAAGTGCGGGCAGCCCGCTTTATCGTTCGAAGCGCGATCGCCAGCGGGGACATTGTTCCGGGCCACACCACCGTGATCGAAAAAACTGGTGGCAACTTCGGCTTCGGGCTCGCGCTTGCATGCCAGGCGCACAACGTACCCGTTGAGCTTGCGGTCGGACTTGAATTCAGCGCGGTCAAACGCCGCTGCCTCGAACTGTTCGGTGCCAGGCTCATCGGGCTCGACATGCTTGAGCGTGGTGCGACGCCACGAGAGGTGGTGGAGTGGCATCTCGAACAGGCGAACGAACTAGAGCGGCACTACTTTTACACCGACCAGTTTCACAACCCTGCGAGCGTCGCCGCTCACGAACTCGAAACCGGGCCCGAGATCGCCATGCAGCTCAAAGCATGGCCTGAGGTCAAAAAACTGACCTTCGTATCGTGTGCCGGGACGGGGGCGAGCCTGACCGGTATTGCGACAGCACTCAAGCATGCGGGATATGCCGTCGATGTCGTGCTGGTCGAACCGCAAGGATGTGACTCGCGCAACGGCATCTTTACAAGTCACAAACTCGAAGGGATGTCAGTTGGCGTGGTGCCGCCTTTTCTCGACTGGAACCTGATTAACGAAGTCAGAACCGTATCGCACGAAGAAGCGATGGAGACGCGTCAAACCTTGGCCCGAACCCTCGGCTTTATCGCAGGCAACACCGCTGCCGCGTGCCTGACGGTAGCGCATACGCTAGCTCGCAGCGCGTCATGCGAGCATAAAGTTTTATCGTTGATGTACGACCACGGCCTGTGGTACCTGCGGTAAAGCACACCTTCTTTGCTATGAGCACCACCACCGCACATCCGTTGAAACGCTCAGGTATCGCACTCAGGCATCACTTTCGCCCCAGAAGCAGCAGCGCTAGCCAGGCATCACGTCGGGTTTTTCCACCGCAATCCGGGCGCTGCATTCATTGCGCTCATTGCGTTCGCTACTCACAGGCTCGCGCTGGAGCGTCACCACACACGCAGGCTCCCGCCGCGTGGGTTCTTCAACCATCCGGCGAGCGCTTTCGCTTTTCCAGTAACGAGCCAGCTTGTTGAGCTTTTCCGCATGAAGCGGTGGTACCCGGCGAAAAAAATCATCCGGGTCATCCAAGATAAACGGCCGCATCAGATGAGTGCCCTTGTTCTTTTCGAAGAACTGTTCACAGAACTCCTTCACGCGGCTCGCCGGCGTCATCGTGCGGTTTTCGATTTCATCTTCGATGGTCATCAACGGATCAGGTGTCGCCGCATTCACCCAGAAAATCGGATACGGCGTGCCATTGGTGACACCCTTGAGATCCTTGCGCCCTTCGTAATAAAGCTGCAAATGGCCGTAGCCCCAAGTGCCCGGCAAATTGTCGAGCGTATGCGCCAGCACCAGCGCAAGGTCCACCGACAGCACGAAGCGCCGTGGCGAGGCCACCGATCCCACGCGAAACCCCGTATCAATCGAAGGACCGATGAAATCCCGGGTATGTGCGTTGCCCGCATCGGATACTTGATTCGCAGCCGCATGCAAGCGCGACAGATTGCCAAAGATGTAATCGCCCTTGTCGCATGCGACCAGTCCGCCAGCCGCTTGATGATCGAGAATGACTTCCGCGTTATTCACCGGGAATCCCGCCAGCCATGCCGCGCATTTCAGATCGAGGCCCACGCTGTGCTGCTTGATGCGCTTGCGGTATTCCTGCGCGGTTTGCAGCCATGCAGTGACGCAGATATAGGCTTGCCGATGATCCGTCAGCACCTTGGTGAAAATCAGTTCATCACCGACAACCTTCCATAGCGTCGGACGCTCACCAATGGCCCACGCATGAGGGTCGCCCTGCGCATGCTCGCCAATCGTGCGCCAGCGTTCATCGAAGATGGTCGAGATCTGCTCATAAAACTCGAGCGTCGGCGACAGCCACGGCTCGGACGGCATGCCCTCATCGAGTTCGTCGAACGGCAGCGTCGCATTTTTTTGCGTAAAGATCTGCTTGAACAGCATCGAGCCCGTGATGTCGACGCTCATAAACAAGCGCAGCTTGGGTTGTAAAAAACAAGGAAGCTCGTGCAAATCCGGTACCAGGAGGTCCGGTCTCTCGTGTAGGAGGTCGTTTTTCATAAGAACTCGGGTTCTAAACGCCCGATAAGTTAAAAACTCATTGCTTGCATGCGCGCACTCGTTACTGGAGTGAGCACTCCGAACCACGATACCGGGATGGCACGGCCGCCACCCTGGACATGAAACGCCTCCCTCAACCTGTCCCCCAGGATATCGGAAGCGATGCAACCAATCCGCTAGCGTCAACTTCCTGACGCGCTACCGGTATGAGCCACACGCAATCGGCCGGAATTCCGGCCGTTAAAACTTCAAACCACGGCAACTCAAACTATCGTCAATGCATTCGCGGGAGGCAGCGTGAGGCTTCGGCACAGCCCTGCAGTGCAGCCTGCAAACACTTGTTTGAAACAGTTTTATTGC
This sequence comes from Paraburkholderia bonniea, assembly GCF_009455625.1. Classification (NCBI taxonomy): domain Bacteria; kingdom Pseudomonadati; phylum Pseudomonadota; class Betaproteobacteria; order Burkholderiales; family Burkholderiaceae; genus Paraburkholderia; species Paraburkholderia bonniea. Next base: position 3,072,354 of record NZ_QPEQ01000001.1, read on the forward strand.
GCCCGGAATAGGGCCTGAACCGCCCGTTTATACCGCGACAATTTCAGGATATCAAGGGAGAAATATGCCAATTACATAAATGAAAGCAAGCTGCACGGGCGTTTCTGACCAATACCTTCATCTCGCCAAAAAGCAAAATCGCGCAGCAAGGCGAATGCAAGCTGCGCGATTTAAGCGAACGAATAGATAAGCTAAACGAAACGAAATAAAACTCAACAAAACGAAGCAAGGCTAACGATCGTGGAGATCGCTGCTTCAAGAACCGTACAGCCAGCGCATGCAGTTCCAGACAACCTGACGCTGACGCTTACGCCTCGCCATGCCCCAGCGTTTGCAAAATGCCAGGCAAGCGCTGCTGCGCTTCATCGCGCAACTGCTCGTAAATGCTGTTGCCATGCGCGTCGATAGCGACCGTGGCCGGCCCCAGCCCTTCCACGCGTAACGTCAGCAACCTGAACTGCGAGATGTACTCGCTCCAGTTCATCGCCACCACACCGCGCAGCGCACGCGACAGAAGTTGTGCGCCGCCACCCAGAAACGACAGATACGCACAACCCGTTTCCTGCAACGCGGCGACGCTCGCCGCATCCAGTCCGCCCTTGCCGCCCACGAGGCGCAGATCCAGCCCGCGCACAAGGTCCGGCATCCACGTGTTGTAGCGCGTGCTGGTGCTTGGGTTGAGGTAGAGCGGCACAGGGCCCTGGTCCGTCATCTGCACATACGTGCTCAGATGAAAAAACGCACCGCCACGCAGATCAATCGGCAAAGCCTCACCGTTTTCCAGCGACGCGACCATGCGCTTGTGCGTCGGCAAGCCGATGCTGACCGTGATGTCGCCCGACAGACGCACCATCTCGCCCACGCGAAGTTCGAGCACCTGGGCCCGCGTGAGCGGCAATTGAAGATCTTGAATGATTGTCATGAGCGGCTAGTGATCGAGAAATTCCACGCGGCCATCGTTATAAATGCGCGCGGCTGTCCGGCGGTTGATCCAGCAGTTGAAGCACACCGCCACAGGAACAAAACCGTGGCTAGCGGCGTAATCAATATGCACGGCCATCGCGCTGGAATTGCCACCCGTTCCCATCGGGCCAAAGCCCATCTGGTTCACCGCATCCAGCAAGCGCTGCTCCATGCTGGCCAGCACCGGCTCGGGGTTGGTCTGGCCAAAACGCCGCAACACCTGCTCTTTCGCCAGACGCGCGGCGTAATCGAATGTGCCACCGATACCCACGCCAATCACCAACGGCAGGCAAGGCTGCGAGCCCGCACGCAGCACGGTATCGAGCACGAAGCGCTCGATCTGCTCCAGCGTCGGATAAACAAACGCTTCGACCGCTTCCCAGCGGCCCGTTCCCATCGCCTTCGGCGCGCAGACGATATCGACGTAATCCGCGTCATCAATCACGTCGAAGCTCAGCAGCGGCATGTCCTTGCCCGCGTAACTGCGCTCATGAGTCAGGGGGTTCGTCACCATCTTCAGAATGGGCGGCGAGATCGTTCGCGCCAGTTCAGCGAACCCTTGCTGGATCGCGGCACGCACCGGACCATCGAACTGGGTGCGTGTGCCGATCTTGATGCTGTACACAGGAATCCCGATGTCGGTGCAAACCAGCGCGCCTTCGTCGCGTGCGGCATCTGCGCTTTGCAACATGATGGTCAGCGTCGCCTTGCCGGTGGCATGGGTTTCTTCGCGCTCGGCGCGCTGCAACACGGCGCGCGTGTCATCGGGAATTTTTTTCAGCGAGCGCTCGTAAAGCTGCGCGGTGACGTACTGGAGGGTAGCGCTTGCAATAGCCATGCTGGGTTGGTGGTCCGGTAGTTCGTTGAGCTTGCCAAGCCGGTAGCATCAGGCAAGCACGCCTCGCCGGCAAGGTCGTTTTCCGCAGATTCCGCCTGGCAAAAAGCCGCGAGAAAGTGTCATCGGGTCACATGAAGCGGATGAAAATGCGGCACGCAACTAACACCGCCCCGGACTTCACTCCACAGAACAAGGCCCTCAATGAACGAAATTGACGCAGCACCTCAACGCATCGGGATAGTCGGAGCGGGAGCGATTGGTGGCTACTTCGCCGCGCAACTTGCCGAGGCGGGTCACGAGGTGTCGGTTCTGGCACGCGGCGCAACGCTGCAAGCGCTGTCCACGCGGGGGCTCATGTATTCCAGCGGCGGCCATGCGCCTCGCCGTATTGCGCTGCAAGCGTATGGCAGTTGCGCGGCGATGGGGCCTCAAGCGCTCGTGATCCTCGCGCTCAAAGCCCAGGCACTACCCGAGTTAGCCGCTCAACTGAAGCCATTGATTGGCCCCGATACCGTCATCGTGTCGGCAGGCAACGGTTTGCCCTGGTGGTACTTTTTCGCCCCGGACGTCCCGCTGTCTGGCATGCGCCTCACCTCAGCCGATCCACACCGTGTCATCGAACACGCGCTGCCGTGGCAGCAGATTCTCGGCGGCAGTGTCATGGCGTCATGTTCGAGCCCAGCGCCTGGGGTGGTCGTGCATCACAGCGGCGGCCGCGTCGTGCTTGGAGAACCCGTGCCAGGCATCAGCGCCCGCGCGCAAACATGGGCTGGCGTGCTCAGCGCCGCCGGTGTGCCAACCAGCGTCAGCGCCGATATCCGGCTGGATCTGTGGCACAAGCTGCTGGGCAATGTGTGCGCCAATCCGCTCAGCCTGCTGACCAGCGCTCGCACCGATCAGTTGCTGGATGACGCAGACGTGTGCCGCATCATCGAGCAGATGATGCAAGAGTGCATTGAGCTAGGTAAGCATTTGGGCCTGAAAACAGCGCTTGAACCGCGTCAGAGAATCGAACAGACCCGGCAGCTTGGCGCAATCAAAACTTCGATGCTGCAGGATCTGGACGCGGGGCGCAGCGTCGAACTGGATGCGATTCTCGGCGCACCCCTCGAATGCGCAGCAAAAATCGGCTGCCCTACTCCCACGATGACGCTAATTTTTGCACTCGCGCGTTTGCGTGCGCGTCAGGCCGGGCTCTATCCGGCCTGAGCTTTCTGCCGCCTCTTGTTCCGCGCGTCACTCTTCTCAGTTGGCGCGCTCACACGCACTTTCCTGGGTGTACTCCTGAGCATTAGCGACCCAGCCTTTAGCGATGAAATCTGCCCGGGGCGGCGAGAACACATCAATCAGCAGATGCCGCCCAGGCCCCACGCCTTCGGTCGTGTGAATCAGGTTCACCGGCACCGTCAGCATCGAAGCCGGTGCCGCCGCCAGGTGTTGATCGTCACGCCAGTCATTGGCGTTGGGCCCCCATGGCACCCGCAGGTGATGCACAAAATGGCCAGCGATAGCCAGCGAGCCTTGCTCGAAATTCGTATGACTGTGCGGGCTGAGCTGCGAGCGGTCGCGGGCATCGTGGTATTCGACCCAGTTGATGCTCAGCGTTTCCGACTGAAACATCTTGAGCCGTGGCTTGTCAGCCGGTGGCGCGATGCGATCTACCTCCATCACCTGAAGCGCACGGGCACCCGCCTTGCGGCGAAAGCCCGTATCACTCGCAACGATGCGCGGGTCTGGCCGGGCGTAATCCGCTTGATTGCACACCGCTCCGGCGCTCAGATCAGGACGTGACGACGCGATCAGCACCGCAGGTGCCACACCTTCCAGCCGCACCGTCACCTCGCCCGCAGGCAGCACGCAAACCGAGCGGCCCGGCACGCGCTCCGTGCCGGCATCGGTTTGCACTTCAGCGCCGGTACTGTCAGGCAATAACAGCAGCATCTCGTGTTCGCTGCGCGCACGGGTCACGGCCGAGGCGTCTAGCCAGTGCACAAAAAAATTCTGCCCACGCGCGAGCGCGCCTGGCACTAGGGGATACACCGCGCATTCGCGTACCGCTGCGTCGGCTGAGGTTGTCATTGTTATGTCCTTGCGTGAACTCATGAACTCGTGAATGGATGGGGTGGTTAATCTCGACGCGGACTGGGACGCCCCAGTTCGGTCAAGCGGCCAACGGTGGCGTAATGGTTGCCATCCAGGCGCGTAAGCGGCTCGGTGCGCGAGACATTGAAGCGGCCATCGGCTTCGATAAAACGTTCATCGAGATGCACGCCGATGATCCGGCCAAACACCACATGGCTCTGCGTTTCGCCGGGGCTAGTCGGTTCGATCTCGACGATTCTCAGCAGCTTGCATTCCATGCTGGCGGGCGAGCACGCCACGCGCGGTGGCTTAACGAAGTGGCTGGGCGCTTTCTCCACGCCCGCGAGTTCAAACTCATCGACGCCGTAGGGCGCATCCAGCGAGCTCTGGTTCATCGGCTCACGCAACGCCCAGGTCACCAAATTCGTGACGAATTCGCCTGTTTCCCGGACGTTGACGATGGTGTCTTTCTCAGCGCGATCGGCAGGTGCGTTGCACGAAAAGATCACCACCGGTGGTGCGGTTGAAACCAGATTGAAATGCGAAAAAGGCGCGAGGTTGACCTGCCCTTTCAGATTGATCGTGCTGATCCAGCCAATCGGCCGAGGAGCCACGATGGCGTTGAACAGCGTGCGCTTGAAGTTGGGCGTGGTCGCCGGATCGAGAAACATCGTGCGGCCTCCGGTTAGCCAGCGGCCCGCTGGTCTGGCGCACGGCTCACGTCCGTTACACCGCCCTTGATAAACACGGCCTTGCCGGTGGTATAGAGCACCGCGCGCCGCTCTTCCTGCGTCAGCAATCTCGACGCATCAAGCATGCGTTGCACCATTTCCTTGTATGTGCCCGATGAAGTGCCGATATCCGAGCCCCACATGATCCGGTCAGCACCAAACAGATCGACAGCCACGCGTAGCGCTTTTTCTGCGGGAACATCTGACTCGCGGTAGATGTCGAGATTGATCGAGGTGAACTTGAAGTAGATGTTCGGCTCCGCGCTCAACGGCACGAAGCGCGCATCGAAACCGTAGTTATCGTCTTCGACCTCCGGCTCCAGCATGTGGTCCAGCACCACTCTGACGTTCGGAAAGCGGCGCGCCAGCTCGATGATGGCCGGGACCGACGGACCACCGCCACCAGTGGCCAGCACTTCGACGTTCATCACCAGGCCATAGGCGTTGGCCACCGCCCAGGTTTCAAGCGCGCTTGGCGAATTCAGCCAGGGCATCGTGCCATCCGGCTCACGCCCGCCGAAGAGCCGCACGCCCGACAAACCATGTTGTTCCCGATACTGGCGAATCAGCGCGGGCGTGCCCGCATCTTCCGCATCAAGGATCACCACCGCCGAGAACACCTCCGGATACAAGTCCGACGAATCGAGGATGTAACTGTTATCGAAGCGGTAGAGCATGCGCTTTTGCACCGCCACGCCCCCCTCCACGTTTTCCTCTTTCATCCAGCGCACCATGCGCAGCACGTCGGGAATTTCGTTAACCGGATTGGGCCCAGCCTTGCCGCCTGGCGTGCCGATTACACCTGGCTTGCGCGGCGGCGCATTTGGCGCGCGCTGCATCGGCTTGCGCGGATAACGCGTCTGGTCATCCGCCACGAGGTGCGCGTGCGCATCGAACAGCGGCAGCCTGACGTGGCTGCTGTCGTGAGAGTTATGCATTTCATCTCCATCCAAAGTGCCTGACAGCAACGTTCCGTTACTGCCAGACAGAGAAAAAAATCAGGGCTAAAACTGATGCCGCAAGCCGAAGGTCAAACCCGCTTGCGCATTGCTGGACGACGGCGTGGCAAAGCCAAGCACCGCGACCGCGCGAGCGCCGGTTGAATCAAAACCCGCTGCGGTTTGCCGTAACGCGGTGAGGTACACATCCGTTCGCTTCGACAACAGGTACTGGGCCCCAAGACTCCACTCCTGATACGCCGCACCACTCAAGCCGCGATACGAACTAGCGCGGGTATAGGCATAAGCCAGGCCAAAAAATAACCACGGCGTCGCCTGATATTTCAGGTTCAGCTCGCCCGTGTTGAACCTGGCCGTCGTACCTTGCACACCGGGCGGCAGTGCCGGGCCAGCAAGTGCGGTTCCACCGAGATTGCCCAGACTGGTGCGGGTGTAGATCCCGCCAACTGTGATCAACCCCGCCGTATACGACGCCCCCGCACCCAGCACCTCCTGCGAGGCCGCCGACGCATAGCCACGAAAAACCGGATTAGTAATGTTGCTGGCCGTCGCGCTGCTGTTCGCATTGTTGCCATACAGCGAAAAATTCGGATTCTTGACGAACAAATAAGCCGCGGCAAGCTTCAACGGCCCGCCCGCGTAATTGACACCGAACGACATCAGCTCATTTTTGCTCGCGTCACCCGCAACGCCACCTACCCCATATGTCGCGCCGAACTGTAGCCCCTGATAAGCGGTGCTGAGAAACTTGAGCGCATGGTTCGCCCGCCCAGTGCCATCGACGTTATCCAGCCCGCCTGGGTGATAGCCGTAGCTGGAGCCTCGTGCAGCCCAGTCCGAACCCGATGCGAACGGGCCAAGAAAACTCGACAAGGTTAAGTACTGACGCCCAAGCGTGAGCGTGCCCAGCGGCGTCGCCACCCCCACATACGCCTGACGGCCAAACTCCAGACCCGCCTGAAGCACCCCGGTAGTCGTCGTAAAACCGTTTTCGAGGGCAAACACCGCCTTGTAGCCCGCACCCAGATCTTCTGCACCAGACATGCCAAACCGCGAAGCGCTTTCATTGCCTCCAGTCAGCGCGATCTGGTTCTTGCCGCCCATGTTCGTCGTCACCCGCAGCCCCGCATCGACGATGCCGTAGAGCGTGATCCGGCTCTGCGCGTGCGCCGTACACGTCACGCTACAAGCCACACTGCAAACCACGGCGCTCAGTAAATACCGATACCGGTGCTGATGTTGATGTCGATTCATCAATCAATGTCTCCTTCCTGCTCAATCCCAAGCGATTCATACAATCTGCTTAGCTAAATTCTTTCAAGCGAGTTTCTAGCTTCAGTCAAAAAACCCCCAACGGCCCGCATCCTTCCACGACGAGGTGGCTAATCCAAGCACCGCAAACCAAGATTTCGCAGGCCGAAATCCTGGCGGCAAAGCAACGCCCTCACCCAGGGTTTATCCGTGCGACAGAACATCATTCCGGCTGGCGAAAAGTGGCATAACTCGTCTTGCTGCATGTCGTTCGTCAGCCTTAGTATTTTTCTGGAAACCCAAAAACAGCCAGGCTGGGCCGCAATGCACAGGCATAGACGGCACCCATTACCAGGCCATACAGCAGACAAGGCGCGCCATTCGATGGCTGATCAAGCGCCACAGAAAATACCGGAGGAGAGATGGATTGCACGATTGCAACGCCGCGAACGGGCGAAGCTGAAAACGATGCGCTACTGATTCAGCGCGTGTGGTGGCGCATCATGCCGCTGGTTTTACTGACCTATCTAGTGGCCGTCATCGACAAGATGAACGTCAGCTTTGCCAAGCTGCAGATGGTGCATCACATTGGCCTGTCCGAAACCGCTTACGGCCTGGCGTCTTCACTATTCTTCATCGGCTATGTGATCTTCGAGGTGCCTAGCGCGATGGGCGCGCATCGTTTCGGCGCACCGAAATGGATCTCACGCATCGTCCTGAGCTGGGGCCTCGCCACCTTGCTGCTGGCCTACACCGCCTCCGGCTCCACTTTCGCCGCGCTGCGCTTTTTGGTGGGAGCCGCCGAAGCCGGACTTTATCCAGCGATCATCTACTACTTCACCCTATGGTTTCCGCGCGCTTACCAGGTGCGTGCACTCGGCATCCTGACGCTGGGGAGCGCAATCGGCAACATGCTCGGCTCAGCCTTCGGCGGTGCGCTGCTATCGCTAGATGGGTTGTGGAATATCGCAGGCTGGCAATGGGTGTTTCTCATCACCGGAATGATGGCTGTTGTGCTCGCCCCCTTCGTGCTGTTCCTGCTGCCCGCCAACATCGCCTCCGCCCGTTTTCTGCACGCCGGCGAACGCACCCGGCTAAGCCAGATCATCGCCTCCGAGGCCTCACCCCAAGCCACCGAAGGCGGCTCACTCTGGAGCGTGCTGATCGACAAACGAGTCATCGCTTTTTCCGGCGGCTACACCCTGCTGCTGACCTCGCTGTACGGCATCATTTATTGGCTACCAACCGTCATCAAAGACTTCGGCGTATCAGGCGCACTCAACGGCACGCTGAACATGATCCCGTGGGCCCTCACCGCCACACTGCTGCTCATCATTCCGCGCCAGCTCAAACGCGACAACCAGATCCGCAAAACCGCAATGGTGATTGCCGCAGCCGGATGCGTGGCTTTCATCGTCAGCATGGTGGTGGAATCGCAGACCCTCCGCTTTATCGCCCTCGTGCTAGGCACACCCTGCACCTCGTTGCTACTGCCCTGCTTCTGGTCACTGCCATCGAAATACTTCAGCGGACGCCGGGCCGCCGCCAGCCTCGCCGCGATCTGCAGCGTCGGCAATGTAGGCGGCTTTCTCGCGCAAAACCTGATGCCATGGATCGGCAAGCTGCTAGGGCACCCGGCCTACGCCATGGCACTACCCGCGTTCTGCCTGCTGATGGCAAGCGGCATCGCACTGTTCATGCAGACCGGCCGCACAAGTTCAGCACAGAACCCTACCGGCGCATGACCTGCCAGCCCGACACACTTACACACGACCACACCGGCCACCCCAAAGCGCCACCGACACACATACCCCAAGACCCGACACCATGACTTCAATCGAAACCGGCTCCCCCCCATGCCAGATAGGCACCTTCGTCAAGACACCCGCCCCCCAGATCATCGAAATCCTCGGCGGTGCCGGGCTCGACTTCGCCGTTGTTGACGCAGAACACGCCCCGTTTGACCGCCTGACACTCGACATGATGATTATTGCCGCGCGCTCCGTCGGGCTAGCGCTATTTGTGCGGATTCCTGACAAGCAAGCCTCGACCATCCAGTCCGCGCTGGACTGTGGCGCGACCGGTCTACTGGTGCCCCACGTCGACTCCGCCGAACAGGCCCGCGAACTAGTGGCACGCGCCCGCTTCATCGGTGGCGAGCGCGGCTACTCCAGCTCACCGCGCTTCGCCAGCTATGGCGCGAACGGCATGAAGCAAACCATCGCCACCGGAGACCAGGCCGTGCTGATGTGCCAGATCGAAAGCCGCGCCGCGCTAGCCGACGCCGCACAGATCGCAGCAACACCCGGCGTCGCCGGACTCTTCGTCGGCCGCGCAGACCTCGCACTATCGCTAGGGCTAACCGACGCGCGCGCACCAGAAGTCATGGAAGCCACCGAACAGATTCTCGCTATCGCCCAGCGCGCGGGGAAAATTCCCGGCGTCGCCACCGGCAGCGTGAACGAATGCACCGAATTCGCGCAGATGGGCGCGACATGGTTCGTAGTCGGCTCCGACCAATCCATGCTGCGCCAAGGCGCACTAGCACTCAAAAAATGAAACACCACAGCAGCAACGTTGTACCGGGCTAGCCCGGATAGTTGAAGCCGATGAATCGCATTAAGCTAGGCGAAGCTGTCGAATCGATTGAACCGATCGAACCGGCAGCAGACATTCGCTGACGGAACGTGTTGTGCATTCTTTCAATCGTGTACGTGAAGCGCAGCGAATGAATCGCAACACACAACGTCTAGCCCCGCATGACAGACACCGTCCAGATTCAGAAGGCGAAGGAACGCGACCCGTCGATACGTTCTGTAGAACGAGCCATCATCGTGCTGCGCGCGCTGAACCAGGCACCGGTCTCCACACTCGACGCGCTGTACCGCCTGACAGCCGTACCCAAGCCAACCCTTATCCGGCTACTCCACACCTTTGAAGAACTCGGTCTCGTCACCCACGCAGGCCGGCCAGGGCAATACCGTCTGCTCGACGGCGTCAACATGCTCAACTCCGGCTACCACCACGTCCCGCACATCGTGCAAGCCACCGCCCCCATCGTGCGCAAGCTGACCGAACAGATCAAATGGCCTATCGCCGTGGGCGTGCTGGAGGTTGACGCACTGGTGGTGCGCTACAGCACGATTCCGTATTCACCGCTATCGCTGCTGCACTCGTCGATCAACATGCGGCTAAGCCTGGTGGCCCGCGCGATGGGACGAGCTTATCTTGCGTTTTGCACACCGGAAGAAAGGCAGACACTGCTGGAAATTTTGCGCCAGAGCCCCCATTCGGAAGACCGGCTCGCACAGGACAGCGAGGCCATTAACGCACTCCTGGATGCAACCCGTGAACGCGGTTATGCGCTCCGCGATGAAGCAGTTCGCCCGGTATCACGCACGATCGCTGTTCCGGTTATGGCGCAGGACGTCGTGGTGGCGTCGATTGGCATGACGTGGTTTTCATCGGCGTTATCCACTGAGGTGGTGATTGAACGATATCTGGGGGAGTTAAGGGAGGCTTCGAGGAGGATTTCGGGGTTGCTTTAGGGGGAGCAGCTCGGGGTTTTAGGCTGTCTATGTGGGAGAAAACCAATAGCTTTCGCATCTAGCCCCGAATCTGCATTTCTAATGCTGCCTATGCAGCAGAAAACGCAATGATCTTCGGCTATCAGTCAATCTCCAGTTTATAAGCTGTCTACGCGGCAGCGAACTTCTTTTGCGAAGCTATACGCGTGCGCTGACTTTTTTAAGCTGCCTATGCGGCAGCGAACTCAATGTGGAATCTCCGTCTGATGTCGTGGCGTTTCTAAGCTGCCTACGCGGCAGCGAACACTTCGACGCGATTGTCTGCGCTCGTGCCATCTTTCTAAGCTGCCTACGCGGCAGCGAACAGTTTTCATGACATCCGACGATCTGCGCGCATTTTCTAAGCTGCCTACGCGGCAGCGAACGCCACCAACTACACCTCTCCCGTTGCAGTCAGTTTCTAAGCTGCCTACGCGGCAGCGAACCAAACCGAACCAGCGAGCCGCAATGGCTAACTTTTCTAAGCTGCCTACGCGGCAGCGAACGCGCGGAAGAGTGCGGGACTTACGCAGGCGCATTTCTAAGCTGCCTACGCGGCAGCGAACGACAAACAATCCTGCCGGGCTCGCCAGGTGCTTTTCTAAGCTGCCTACGCGGCAGCGAACTACGCCAGCATTGATGATTTTGTCGCGCGCATTTTCTAAGCTTCCTACGCGGCAGCGAACATAAGCACCCGTACACCTTCGACACGATAGACTTTCTAAGCTGCCTACGCGGCAGCGAACGTTTGCCGGGCTGGCGTGATGTCTTTTTCTGCTTTTCTAAGCTGCCTACGCGGCAGCGAACCAGACCGCCTGATATGTCTGGTCATCGACGTATTTCTAAGCTGCCTACGCGGCAGCGAACGTTGATGCCAGCGCACTGCTGCGTCGGGCCGATTTCTAAGCTGCCTACGCGGCAGCGAACAATGAGGGGCAGGTTCGAGCAAATCGGGAGAATTTCTAAGCTGCCTACGCGGCAGCGAACTGGCTGATGTTTGGCGCGTGCGATCCCTCGATTTTCTAAGCTGCCTACGCGGCAGCGAACAATGAAAAATGGATTTTGCATGTCGTCATCATTTTCTAAGCTGCCTACGCGGCAGCGAACGGAGACGAATTGGCCGCCGCATATGGCTAGCTTTTCTAAGCTGCCTACGCGGCAGCGAACCCAGCGCGGATCTGTAGCCCGGATGCTGTCGCTTTCTAAGCTGCCTACGCGGCAGCGAACGGGGTTGTGTCCGTCGGCGTAACTGTCCGGAATTTCTAAGCTGCCTACGCGGCAGCGAACATAAACTGCTGCGTGATTAGCGACCGGCGCACTTTCTAAGCTGCCTACGCGGCAGCGAACTGATCGCGCCTTAAGAAAGCTTTTGTAGGCGAGTTTCTAAGCTGCCTACGCGGCAGCAAACTAGCCCACGAGCGCCTGTCCCCCCGCCTTCCATTTCTAAGCTGCCTACGCGGCAGCAAACTCTTCGACCGATAGACCGGTCTTCGACAGGTTTTTCTAAGCTGCCTACGCGGCAGCGAACAGGCGCGCTGGTCGCGTGACGATCGGCACTGATTTCTAAGCTGCCTACGCGGCAGCGAACCACCCGCGCCGCCGCCATAGGTCAAGGCTAATTTTCTAAGCTGCCTACGCGGCAGCGAACATGTCGAGCGACGCCGGGCACCTGATGGCACATTTCTAAGCTGCCTACGCGGCAGCGAACTCGCCAGACCACGTGGCGATCGCAACGAAGCTTTTCTAAGCTGCCTACACGGCAGCGAACAACCCGCTCTGTGCTTGAGTCGGAGCGCATCTTTCTAAGCTGCCTACACGGCAGCGAACCTCTCTGCTGAGAGTTCGGCGGCGCACCAGTGTTTCTAAGCTGCCTACACGGCAGCGAACTTTTGCTGATTCTGTCTGCGTGCGGCGGCGGGTTTCTAAGCTGCCTACACGGCAGCGAACGTTTGTTGGGCAGCATAGCTGGCGCTGCAAGTTTTCTAAGCTGCCTACACGGCAGCGAACTACGCCCCAAAACCCCCAACCCCTTAATTCCAAAAGAAAATCCGGCTTTCACCCCGGATTCCCCCAAATTCCAGCACCATCTCCAACCCCTTGATTTAACAGGCCATCAGCCCCTGCCAAAAAAAAGGGTTAAAAAAACACCAACAGTTAAAACCACGGCACCGTAGCGCCCTGGCTCAAGCCATAACTATTGAACTTGCCGGGCACTGATCCAGTTGTCACCTCCCGTTGCTCAACAAACAAACAAAACGGCTGCCCCCCTGTGCTGACACTACGCAGCTGTACATAAGGCAGGTCAGGCTGTCGTTCGATGCTGTCGGGAATCGCTGCTGCGGCCTGTTCAGCCGTCTCGCCCTTGCGTCGCATACGGCGGCGGCGCAGGCGTTCAGCATTGGTCTTGAACTGCCGCCGTTGCACCACCCGGTACGTCACCGCCGCTGGCACGGGCGTCGCGGGGGTCAGCTTCACGTGATCGCGCATGCCTTGCAGCCACGCTTGCGCGATCAGATGCTGTAGCGCAGCCTCGCTGCCATGCAGGCGTAGCACCCGGCCTAACGACCGTGGCCGCTCGCTGAACTGTGGAAAACTGATGCCAATATCGTCGGCCCTAAGCTGCACCAGCACCCGGTGCAGTTTCGCCACGAGCGCGCCCAGCAGGTGCGCGTGGCTAAACTCCGGGTCGGGCAGCAACGTAATGTCGATGTAGTGAGTCGTCATGGCCGTTAGCCCGCCTCGCCAAACACCCCGCCGCGAATCAGCACGGCCATCACGAAATGCTGTTGCTCCACGGTTGGCGTCTTGTCCTTAAGCAGCCAGTCGTCCAGCAGGGTGTAGAAATCCTGTTTCTGCTTTGGTTGACGGTACGCCCTGCCATGCGTGGTAACCGAACCATAGGGCTCCACCGCGATCGGGCCAACCTCCTGGGCCTCGTCGTACCAGGTGTCAATGGTTCGCAGCGCATTGCCAATCTTTTGCGAATGGATCGCAGCTACGTCCTGCACTTGATACAACGTCCTGCTTTTCTCCTTCTTAGTATCTTTGTCGAGAATCAACTCTTGCGATGGGAACACTTCCTGTCCTCTTCCAAGCCGTACATAGGCGCTCACCTGCAACAGCACATGCGTTTCTCCGGCAAGCCCTGAGGCAATCAATTTGCCTAACGCTTGCACGTCTTGGTTCGGTTGCTCCAGCCCGCGTAAATCCAGCGCGAGCGCATCGAATGTCCATGACTGTGAAGAAGCGCCATTCTGCATTCGCGCAACCTCCACCTGCACGCTTTCCGCGCCGATACGGTTGCGCCACAGAAAGCGTCCATTGGCCAGATTGGCGGCGTAACGGAGCGCTAGTTCAGTAAATCCATTCTGCTCAACATAGCCTTGCACCACGCTCTGAAGCCGGGTGCGGTAGCCCGCGTTGTTGCAGGCTGATGGTGTGCCCGTACCCGCCAGCACGCGCAATGTGAACCGGACTCTGAGCGTGTCGGCGTCGGCTGGCAGCGTGGCAATGTCCACGGTCTGCAGATTGGGGTTTGCAATCGAGGCGTCGAGTTTCGCGGGGTCTTGATCTTTAGCTTTGAGCCGGTTGGAGATGGTGCCGCGCACTGATTTTTCCTGGATGCCAATCGGCACCCAGGCTGAGGCTTTGGCTTGCTCGCTCCAGCTTCCTGAATGGAACACCGCATAGGACGGGTCGAGTTTGCGTTCGAAGGCAAGGACAGAAGTAGTGGACAGTTTTTCTAACATGTTAGACATCCTGCAAAAAAGTGAAGATCGGGCCGTGCGACGTCACAAGAGTCGCCGGTCCAGGGGGGAGGACAAGCTCAAGTGAAATCGGGTAGCTCGGTGTCGTCTGCATCATGCGGTGAGTAACCGCTGTAGCAGCGGTACAGGCCAGTCGCGGCGTCGGTACTGGCATCACTACGAGTGCTGGGCTGCCACATCAACTCATCCAGGCGATTCAGCCGATGCGGGCTGATCCATTGACCAAACGAGTAAACCGATTCGACAAAAACGCTGGGCGTGGAGTCGTCGCGCGTATTGGCGACAGCACCAGCGGCCAGCGGTGCCTGCAACGCGGCATAGCCCACTGGTATCGGGACAGTCCAGCCCGCGCCTTTTTGCCTGACGGGATCGGCCCAGCGCAATTTTTTGGCGGTGGTGGCAGGCTTGATCGCTTCGACGGTCATTGCGTCGTTCGCGTCGTCATTCGCGTCGTCATTCGCTATGGCAGTCGCAGCATCTGCCGCAATGCCAGCCGCTGCATCCATCACCGGCTGATGATTAAAACGTGCGGCATGGAGCCATGCGTCGAGCAGCGTGGCATCGGGCTTCTCGTCACGCAGCGTTTGATAGCGCTCAGCCAGCAGATCGTCGCGCCCGACTAGCGCATAACCTGGCAGCCACTGACGTCGCCAGCGGGCGAAGTCTTGGGTCTGCACTTCATCAACCTCGGATAGCTTCGCCAGCCATGGACGTGTTCTTCGTCCTGGCCGTGGTGGGCCGGGTGGCAGCAGCGTCCCGCCTGCCACCCGCATGCGGGAGACGATCTCGCCAACCTGGGCGGCCCATTCAGCAAGCTGACTGTCATTGCTCCATGCCTGCTCGGCGGGCTGTGCCACCTGAAATAGCAAGGTGAGATCCAGATGAATCCGCCCTTCTTCGACGATGGCAGCGGTGCTGCCGTCCTTGTCGATGGGGTTACGCGTCAGCCGGAACGTCTTGACGTAGCCATCGTTCATTTGCGCTTCATAGTGATGACAGATCACGCCCACCTGTTGCAGCTGCAGCGGAATCCCGGCGGCGGCAAGCTGGCGCTGCAGGGCCCACATCAAGCCGGTGAAGGCGGTCATCGAGGGAAAGCCGTAAGTGAGCGGGCTGGAAATAGCGTTAGCGTTTTGCACGCGCAGATGCGGCAAGACGAGCAGTGCTTTGGTGAGGTTAGTCATGGTGGTCTGGCTCATTTGCCCATCCGCGATACGGCTAATTCGTCATGCGTCTGACGGAAAGGGATGGCTTGCGGCGCATTGAGCCGTTCGCGCAGTTGGCGCAGTTGCTGCACCCAGGCGTGGTCTTCGCCCAGCAGCACCCGACGCCATTCGCGTAACCCTGCGTCACCGGCATCCAGCGACTGCTTGCGCAACTGCTCATTCAGCCAAAGGGCGAACGCGTTGCCGACCTTGGCGGGCCAATCCATGAATTCCCAGCGGCCGGCGAACTCGCCTTCTTCCGGCAGTTCGCAACGCAGCGGGTCGAGCCAGAGTTTTTCGTGATCGGCCAGGTCGTCGAACGCGGCATCGCGCGACCATCCCCCTGGAAACTGCAGCAGCTCGCCTGCGTAGATCACCATTTCGTCGGCAAGCTGGTCTATGCGGTTGCGCACCTTCTCTCGGGTAGTCATATTGGGCGGCGGGTTGCTCTGCAAGAACTTCGTCAGCTTGTGGAGCGTGGCGCGCACCGAAACGCGTGCGCCAAAGGTGCGGGTGAAGATGGAGGGGACGTAGGCTGGAAGGGAGCTGTGCTGGATTTTCCAGATGGGGGGGAGTGAGGCGAAGAGGTAGTTGTTGCCGCGGCGTTCACTATTGAGCTGCGAAATGTTTTGCGGTTTGGTCCCGCCCATTTGCTGAACAGCGACGTGATATTCCCGGTAGACGCCGTCATGCGGAGCGCCTTCACGACGAGCCTGGCGCGCCAGCTTGTTGGCCTCGCCAAAGCGGGCATC
Source organism: Paraburkholderia bonniea (assembly GCF_009455625.1). Classification (NCBI taxonomy): domain Bacteria; kingdom Pseudomonadati; phylum Pseudomonadota; class Betaproteobacteria; order Burkholderiales; family Burkholderiaceae; genus Paraburkholderia; species Paraburkholderia bonniea. Next base: position 3,088,468 of record NZ_QPEQ01000001.1, read on the forward strand.
CTGTATTTCTTCATAAACAGCGTGAGCCAGCGAGGTTGCGTGCAGCGGCAAAAGCAAGTGGTACTGCGCGTTGTCGGTGGCATCGTCGCCGGTCAGCCAGTACAGCTGTTTCGCCAGCACGTGTGAGCTGACCCCGGCTTCGCGGGCGGCTGTCAGGCCGACCAGCGCGTCGCGGCAAGAGCGAGCTTCAGCGGGATCGTCGCTGAGCGCCTGCAACGCGCTGGCGTCGTTAGCGGTGAGCGCCTGTAACAGGCTGCGTCCCCCGGCTACGAGTTTCAGGAGTTTGTAGACGTCGAGCGCGGCGGCGTTACCCACCACGTCGCTGGCAAAGTTGCTGCCCAGCGCGTGGCTGCCCAGCTCATTGAGCGTGGGTAACGTGGCGGGCTCAACGTAGAGATTGGTGCCGCGTGCGTCGGGGTGAATGGGTTTAAGCGAATGCGTCACCGCCTGGATCTGTTTGACACGTCTGGCTGCATCCTTTAGCCACGGGCCGCGCTGATGGTCGGCGATCAGATCGGGGCGGGCCGGGTCATCCGGCTGGAGCTTATCGAGCTTGCTCTGGAGGCGATCAAGCAGAAACGCATCAATAGCCGCACGGAAGCTCGAATAGCTCACCGTTGTAGGTAGGTCGGACATTCGGGTTCCTTAAAAAAAACCATAAAAAATCGCCCGCAGCCGGTACTTTCAGCACGTGCAGGCCGAGAACACAACTCAAGACTGGCTTTCCAGTCGAATGCTTTTCGGGGCTCATGAAGGCACCTCCCGGCTAAACCCCAGCCTCGGGTGAAACCGCCACCCCGAGCCCGCGCTTGACTTAGGCAAGCTCACCGTCGCCACCCGCTCAGCGCTGGCGAACAAACTCTGGCTTTGGGCTTCGGCCCATTGCCGCAGCAAATCCAGCAGATCGGCATGGCACCACGGGCCAATGCCTGGCCCGTCCAGCGCGCTATCGGGTATCGGCACCAGCAGGCTGTGGTTCTCCACATAAGGCGTTTTGCCGTGCTCCGGCCGCTTGATGGTCAGATGCAGGCGCAACTCGTCCTCATCCTCCGTCGGCAACAACACCCCGTCTTCGCGTTTCGTCGAGTCATGGCGAAACTGCTGCAACTGCGGCAGCACCCCTGTCAGCCAGAGCGGCCGGCTCCGGGCGGGGTCGTGACGATGCCAGTGACGAGTCGCGTCGCGCTTCACCGGCGTGAAAAAATCTGAGTTCTCTGCGCGCGGCAGCATGGTGTCGCGCATCCGTCCATGTTCAAGATCAATCAGGCTGGCTTTCGGTTTCAGCACATCGGCCTGGCGGATACGCGGCTGCGCATCAATCGCCCACTCGCACACGCCATCGGGCAACGCCAGCAGATCGCGCAAGCAATGCGATTGCAGATGAAAGTAGATCGAAGATTCCTGCGGGGTTGACGCGCCCGGCTTCTTTGAACGAGGTATCTCCTTCATTTCAAACCCCGGCAGACAGAACACCGGAGCGGCACCTTCGCCATTCCTGACGCTCATGCGCTCGAAACACCGCAGGTTGGTATCGAACACCGCCATGTTGGCGCGTGTCACCGCCCCAGGCCGATGCCGCCGCACCCGCCCGCTGAGCTGAATCAGCGAGCGCATCGAGGAGGGCTCTGCAATCGCCCAGTCGGCATCCCAGTCACGCCCGACCTCGCACACCGGCGAGGCCAGCACCACGAACATCTGGTGCGGTTCAGGGTGCACGTCGAGCAGCGCCCGCACCGCCGGATGCGTCAGCGCCGGATCAACGTCCCCGGCAGGCCCACGGCGATCAAACACGGCGTCGAGCTGCTGCTCGATATGCGAGCGCGCCAGCAGCGGAAATTGCGAGTGATACACACACAGATGAACTCGCACACCGGGTGCGGGCGCACCCTGCCGATACAGCGCCAGTGCAACATCGAACAGCGGTGCAATGTTAGCCATACGAATCAAACCTAAACTCACGCGCTTGCCGCTAGTGGGATCGACAGAATGGTTCTGCTCATCCTGATGCAAGGCCCAGGCACGCTCTAGCGCGCGCGTGGCGAAGTCTTCGCGGCGCGCGCTACGCGAGATTGCGCCCCATTCGTCATGCACCGGCAACAGCGCCGCACGACGGCGGATTTCAGCGCGAGCCAGGTGTTCGCAGCGCTTCGCCACAAAAGCCTGGTGCGCTTCGGCAAACTGCTCGTCATCCGCGCAATCGGCATGCGCCTGGGCAAATTCATCGCACCACAGGCACACGACGCGCGGCGCTTCCTCAGGCCGCTCACCCAAGTTGCGCTGGTAATAGCGGCGGCCATCCAGATAGGCCAGATACAGCCCGCGCACCAGAGACGGCGGCAACGTCGCCGACGACAGCAACACGCGCGTGCCCAGCAGCCCGGCCCAATGCACCAGCCGCGTCAGCGCGGGCAGATCGGCCATGTCGAAATCGTCGGGTTCATCGAGCACCAGATCGCTGCTCATCAGCCGCAGCATCGGAGCGATCTGGCGGCCACCGCGCAGGCTCTCGGTCGCGGGCGTCAGATGATCGACGGTGCAAACCAGCAAGGGCGCGGCGAGCAGCGAACGCACCTGGGCATCGTCGGTCAGCCGTTGCAGCAACGGATGCTGCTCGTTGCCCTCGAACAGCACCTGCCCGCCTTCGTCGAGCAACGCCTGCGCGGATGCAGATCCTGTGGCTTCGGCCTGAGCTTCCCAGTAGTTAAACAACGCACGGCTAGCGGCACCGCCCACCTTGACCGCGAGTTGTTCGTCGTTCAGCCCCAGATCGCGCTGAAAACTGCGGCCGGTTTGCATCGTGAGCGTGCGCAGGCCAATCGCAAAAGCGCAGCGCAAGCCTCGTTGCGGGTCCGCCAGCGCATTCATGATGCGAGCGTTACCGAGCGTCTTGCCGCAGCCCGTCGAAGCCATGTTGACGATGAACGCACCGTGTTCGGCCGCGCGCTGACGTACTCCCGCCGCGAGGTCCGCAGCCTTGTCCTGCCACTGGAAACGCGGGTTCGTGTTGCGCTTGCGCAAACCGCGATGGTTCTGCAATGCGGGCAAACTGCGCGCCAGCGTCGGCAATGAACGCGTAATCAACGACGCATGCGCCTGCACGCCGAGGAGGTGCTCATCGAGCGTCTGCTTGAAAAACGGCCCGGAACCGCTCAGTTGCAAGCGCTCAACGCTGCGCTGGCCCAGCGTGTTGGCATAGAGCGGATAGTTTGGATTGCGATACGGTTGACGCCGGGCGTCGTCTTCGATGCTGGAGTAATGATGGTCGGCCAGCATCAGGCACAGCCGCGACACATGCAGCACAAACGGATCGTCTAGCACTGGTGAGCTCAAGGTCACGCTGGGCAGCGCCAGCAGCTTGCGGGCATAGCGCGCCGCCTGCTTGCGCCAGGGTGCGGTGGCCACTGGCAGGCCATGCGGAAAGCTCCAGTACGCTGCCACCGCAGCAGCGGCCTGAGGCTCACGGGGCTCATTCCAGTCCGCGCTGATCTGGCGCACCAGATCGACCAGATCTGCGCTGTTGATACTGCGCATGTCCGCGCCGAACCGCATCCATTTCTCGCGCCGCGGCCCATCATCGGCGCTGTCATCGGCGTTGCCATCGGCGCCGTCATCTGCACTGCCATCCCCTGTGCGCACCGGCATGCAAGGCAACCGGTGATGCGTCAGCACCAGCCAGGCGATGGCCTGTGCCAGTGGCGGCAAGGTCGCAAACGGCAAGCGCGTCATCTCCTGCGTGCCGTCTCCATCATCCAGCCCGTCGCGCAACAAACGTCCACCATGGTGATCGAGCCATTGCGCCTCGAACGCTTGCGGCTCAACTTGCGCCTCCGTGCAATCAGCCAGCCGCTTCAACCAACTGGCGTCATCTTGCGCCGTGCCAACGAACGCCTGAAACAAGCGCACCGACACCCATTCGTGACGGTAATGGTTACGCTCCCGCAGGCCCGGCTCACGCAAACGCCGCTGAAACGCTGCGCTAGCCTTGCCCAGATCGTGCAGCAACGCCGCCAGCGCGCTCATCGCACTCATCATGGGCAACTGATGCCAGGTGCTTTCATCCCCGGCACGCAGCACATCGTTCGCGGTCGTATTGGTTGGCACGGCACCCTGCGGATTGAACTGCCGCGCGTCACCGACGATCCAGAGCAACTCGCTATGATCGCGCCCGCGAATCCAGTGACAGGCGATGGCACTGTTCTTGCGCGCGCTCTGACGCAACAGCTTGCGCACCGTATCGAGCCCCGCCTGGGTGATCGGCGTCTGCCAGGTTCGTTCGCCGCGCCGCTCCGCGAACTGGTCGAGAATGCGCCGGGTTTCGCTCAATGCGCGCTTGGTGCATTGCGAGACGAACAGCACGTTCATGGCTGCGCCTTCGCTGTAGCCGCGAGACGTGCGGTGTCAAGCGCAATGGCTTTGAGGGTATCGATGATGAAATCCAGCGATTCGTCGCGCGTCAGCGCCTCAATGCATTGCTGCCGGAACTGCTGCTCGTCATCGCCGCGCATCGCGGCCAGAAAAGCCTGCGGCAAGATCACCGCATCCTTGACCAGATCAGCCGCGTCGAACACCAGGCCACCACGCCGGGTCTTGCCATGCAACACAGCCAGCCCATGAGGCAAACCCAGCACCCAGGTTGCCGTGGCACCAAGGCCGTAGCCCAGATAGTTACCGTGATCCAGAAAGCGGTTGGCCGCATCGGTGCCGCCACCGCGCTTGGCGCGCGTGAATTCGCCATAGCCCACCGCCTCCACCGCGAGCTTGAACAGCGCTTTGGTCAGACGGGCTTCGGCGGTCAGCAGCTCGCTGACATCTGAGGCCGCAGCAATCTGCCGCTCAAACTGCGGCACCAGCACAAGCAAGCGCGCGACATCCACTGTGAAACCCGCATCGCGCAATGCCCGTGCGCTCCATGCCTGCTGCAACCGCTTCAAGCGATGCGTCTGCAACTGTCTGGCTGCATGCAAACGCCACGCATCGTCAAACCAGAAGCGCACCCACGCTTGCAGATATTCAGTAGGCCGATATTCGCTTTGCGGCGACAGCCACGCGACTTCGACATCGACCTCATTGGCACTGAACAGCGGCGTGCCGCCCCCACCACAGAAACCGACCAGCACACCCGCCTTCGCTAGTTCGCGCATCGCCGCCTGAGTCACGGAGGTGCCCGTGCCGAGCAGGATGCTGGTGGTGTTCGCAATTGGAATGTTCCAGTACAGGCTTTTTTTGCCCGCATCGGTCACATATTCGACACGCCCACCTTTCACCAGCACCCGGCAATGTTCGAGGTAGTAAAGGTTGGCGCGCCTGGAATGCAGAATGTTCTTCAGATCGGATGACCGTAACGATTCCAGACACCCTCCTCGGGTTTGATTCAATGAATTAGATGATTCGATTGCGCCAGGCAAAACCGGTTGTCAGGTTCAGCCTGAATCAGACAAGCGCTGAATCAGCGTCATGCGGCGGGTCGTGGCGGGTCGAAATCAGATGGCGGTCATCGGCCGCGTACTGGCCTTCGGTTCAAAGAAAAGCAATACGCTGGTTTGCCGCTCCGGGATTCTCTTCTATATGGAGAAACAATATGTACTGCTTTTACATATGGCCGGTATAGCTCAGCAAGCCGGAAAAGAGTGCTGACATAGCACAACGGCTGGATCTGCCTGGACCATGGTCATGGACGTGGAACGGGGCATAGACCACCACTGCAGGCGGGGTTGGCTGGCACGATGCGTTGGTCTTTTATGTCGGCTGCATCGTTTTCGTCGCTTGCCTCGTTTACGCGCAAGTCTTTGTGCGAACGGAATCAGATCTTGTTGGCAGCGCCCGGATAAAAATTTCCGGCCACTCATTACGCTGGCGGCTTACCGGCATCGCCAATGCAGCCGCTGAGCATGAAGGCTCGCGCTAAAACGGTATCTGTAAGAGAGGACTGCTCCGCCAGGGGGTAGCGGGAACGCAAGATGGATGAGCGCTGACGCCAGGCGCGGAACTCAGCCTGGGACAACCTCGGAAGTGACGAGCCATGGCGGCCCGTCACTTGTCATGCTTCGGTCATGCTTAAGTCGCGCTTAGCTCACGCTTAGCGCATGTTGGCGTATTCCGCCGCCGCTTTCAGCTCGGCACTCGCTTGATCCAGCAGGCCCTTGGCACGTTCAGCATGGTCGCCCAGCTGATTCTGATTGGCCGATTGGGCCCGGCTGGTGGCATCGTAGGCTCGACGGATCGAAGCCTGCGCCGCTGCCAGTTCCGGATGCAGCTGCCAACTGATGTCCTGCTCAGGCGGCGGTGCTGGCGGGGCCACCACACAACCCGCCACGCTAGCCAGGACAAGGCTCGCGCAGATGAGCTTGATGGCACCGAGGCTCAGCTTGCTGGTGGGCTTAGCGGCCATTAGCGTATTCCGCAGCCGCTTTCAGCTCCCAGCTAGCCTGATCCAGCAGGCGCTTGGCATTTTCAGCGTGATCACCCAGACGATCCCGGTTCGCCGACTGAGCCCGCTCAATCTGGACAAACGCCTGACGAATCGAGGCCTGCGCGGAAGCCAGCTCCGGGTGACGCGAGTAACTAACGTCGGCTGCAGGCTGAGCAACTGCGCCAGCCACGCCAGCGGCGAAATAAACGATAGGCAACAGTGCTGCCAGACGGTGCAATTTCATTGTCCAACTCCATGCAAGTGGGTGTTATTTCAGGCAAACCTGCCGGATGTCTCGCAGGCGGGGCATGCCGGCTTTCCTGAGTTAAGAGGAACAGGAACAGAACAAGGCAGGCAAAAAATAGCCTGCCCATTAAAACGGGCCGCCGAAGCGTTCCGTTGACAACCCATATAACATTTTTTGAGATAGAGATGTGAGGGGGTTATGGGGTGCTGGTTGCAGGAGAGCGGGAGCCGTTGTGGCACTAGTTCGGCCCAGACCTCGGATGGCTGGAGGCGTGAAGAAAATGTGGCGTGGCCCCCCTCCCCGCTACTCCAGGGAAAGCACCATAAAACACAAAAAATTTCCTCGAAGATGGAACGAAATAACCACATTTGTTACTGAAACCGAAAGCATTCAGTAACAAATCTACGCATGATATGAGCCGTGCGCCACATGCTCCGCCAGAGAGCACCGGTGACGCGGTATCCGATGCCATATCGTTTTTGTCCCGGGGAATTTTTGTGATCCGTTTCTTCCTGCTCATCTTCAGCACCGCCTTCCTGATGGCCGCTTGCGGCAGTGACATGCAGACCGTTGCCGCACCGGCCGGACTGCACTACACCACGCTCAACGCGAGCTATGCCGCCAACCAGCCAGTCGTACCCAATACACCCGCCAGCAGTGGCGGGCCGATCGCCCTGTATGCGGTCACGCCAGCGCTGCCGCCTGGCCTGACGCTTGATGCCACCAGCGGCATCATCAGCGGCACACCGGCCCAGCCCACTGCGCGCGCCATCTATACGATCACGGGCAGTAACAAAGGCGGCTCAGCGACCACCGCCATCACGATTACCGTGACCTCCGGCGAAACCGCGCCCGCCAACCTGTCCTACGACGCCACGCCGGTTTCATATGAACTGGGTGAAGCAATCACGCCGAACCTGCCGCACAGCGAAGGCGGCGCCATCACCGCGTGGTCGGTCACGCCGGAGCTGCCGCCGGGCCTGCAACTCGACGCAGCGACCGGGGTGATCAGCGGCACGCCGAGCATCGTCACAACCGCCACCACCTATACGGTAAGCGGCAGCAACGGCGCGGGTTCGGTCAGCACGGCGCTGGTTATCGCCGTAGCGCTACCGGTCCCGCCCGCGAGTCTCGCGTATGCACAAAGCTGGGTGCTAGGCGGCGAGGGCCGAGTCTTGCTGACCAATTCGGCGCAGTCGAGCGGTGGCGCGATTCGCCGGTTTAGCGTAACGCCAGCGCTTCCTGCTGGCCTGAGCCTGAACACCCGCTCCGGTGAAATCAGCGGCACGCCCACGGAAACGGTCAGCCGCACGATGTACACCGTGACGGGTGCCAACGCGGCGGGCTCGGTCAGCGCACCGGTCTCGCTCGAAGTCGTCAAGCCGGGCACCTGGGCCCAGGGCAATCCGATGAACGAGGCACGCGTCAGTCATTCTGCGACCCTGCTTGCTGATGGCAAGGTGCTGGTGGCGGGCGGTGATCTATATGGTACGTGGGGCCAAGTCCGCTCTAGCGCCGAGATCTACGATCCGGCCCATGGCACATGGACGGAAACGGCGGGCCCAATGAACGTCCCGCGCGCGATGCATGATGCGATGCGGCTGAAAACCGGCCCGCACGCCGACGCCGTCCTGGCAATTGGTGGCATCGCCACGCAGCTGCAGAGCAAGCAGTCCGACCGGTATGACCCCTTGAGCGGAACATGGACTTGGTCCACCAGTTTGATGAGTGAGATGCACGTCAACAATCAAACGACAACTGAGCTGGATGACGGCACGATTCTTGTGGTTGGCGGATCGTTACCACCGCCGAAGATTTTTGGGCCAGCCGGGCTGGTTACGGAACGGTACGATCCAGTGTCGGATACATGGGCTGCGGCGGGGACGATGCAGTCGGCTCATGTGAGTCATACCGCGACGCTTTTGCACGACGGCACAGTACTGGTGGCAGGTGGCCAGCAAACGATTACGAGCAGCAGCACGACAGAGCGATACAACCCGCAAACCGGCATGTGGAACACAACAGGAGAGTTAGTCGAGCCGAGGTCGGTACATTCCGCGACGTTGTTGCCGGACGGCAAGGTGCTCGTTGCAGGAGGCACAAACCTCGCTGGCGTAACGCTGAACTCTGCTGAGCTCTACGATCCAGACACAGGTATGTGGTCTGCGATAAAGCCGATGAACGTAATGCATCGGGACCATGTTGCGCTGCTGTTACCCAACGCTCAGGTGCTGGTGGCGGGTGGAGATACTTTGCGCACAGACCGGACGACGGAGCTGTATGACATTAAAACCGGTGAGTGGACCATGGCGGGCTTGACTCATACGAACCGGTTTGGCGCGACGTTCACCTTGTTGCCGAACGGCCAGGTGCTGGCGGCCGGACGTATAAGCGATAGCGGTGACACCGATGGCGCAACCACCGAGCTGTTTGTGCCTTGATCTTGCCGGGCGGCTCGGGCGGCACTCGGGCGGCATCAAGGCTGACGGCACTCATACTCTCAAAGCCTCACTGTTCCAGTGAGGCTTTACTGTTTACGCCACCGGCCCGAAGCGGCCCGTTGGCGAAATTAGCTTCGGCTCCGAGAGCCGCAATCCACTGCCCCCGGCCTTACCGCACACACATAGCTCTGAAGCGCGCGCAGCTCGTCTATCTCTCGCTGATCGTCGGCCGCGACAGCGAAAACGCGCTGCGCAGTCGCTCGGTCGAGGTCAGCGTAGGCGGTAGCAGCATCGCCCACGCCGGTGGCGCTGGCAGCGCTGGACATGCTATCGGAACCAGTTGAACAGCTGGCGACAGCTCCGCTCAGACGCTCACTGCGAGAGGCCCGAGCAGAGCGGCGGTGAAGAAAGCGCATGTGCAGAAGCAGGGCGAATTTGCTGCCGCAATGGAGGTGCTCCAGTTCCGTGATCTGCGTGCCAAGGCGGGCACGGACAAGGAGGAATGGGTGGGAATGACAGCAGCGAAGGACTAGCCTGGGCACGCCGACGAGCAGATGGCCGGGATGTCCGGCATCGGAAAGGCAACCTGGTAACGCCTACTCGATAGAGAAAACTGCGGAACAAACAAAAAGGGCTCCAATCGCTTGGAACCCTTTCAAATACTTGGTGGGGCGTGACAGATTCGAACTGTCGACCTACGGATTAAGAGTCCGCTGCTCTACCAACTGAGCTAACGCCCCAAACAGACGGCGAATTATGCCGCAAAGATCGGTACTTGCCTAGCCCTTCTATTACGCCCAGCCTCCCCCTGAAAATCCGCCCACGGCAGCCCGTGACGCTGAAAACCGAAAGCCGATACGAACCCCGTCCTGGTATCATGCCCCGCCCGAGCTGAAAACCCGCCACACGCCGCACCCGGCAGTGGCAACGGCAACAACACAGCAACACAGCGACACCCAGCCATAACCCCATAAGCCTCAGCCCCAAAGCAAGCCCCCTCCAAGGAGAAACTCACCAATGTTCGATCAGATCGTATTCGCGGGCGGCGGCAATCGCTGCTGGTGGCAGGGTGGGTTCTGGGATGTGGTCCGGCCGGAACTGGGCCTTCGTCCGCGTGTCATCACGGGAATCTCAGCTGGCGCAGCAACCGCGTGCATGCTCTACACACGCGATACCGAGTGGGTCATGCGCTATTACAGCGAAGCGTTGCGCCACAACCGCAAAAATGCGTACTGGGGCAATCTGCTGCGCAAAGAGCCGGTGTTTCCGCACTACCGCATTTATCGCCAGGCGTTGCTCGATATCTATGGCGAGGCGTTCGCCACGCTCGCGCAAGCGCCGGAAATTCGTGTGGGAATCTCGCATGTGCCGCGCTGGCTGGGTGCGCGCAGCGCGGTCGCGGCTGGTTTGATCGCCTACAACATCGAAAAATACGTCCGCAAAACGTTGCATCCCACGCTCGGTCAGACACTCGGGTTTCGGCCAGAGTTCGTGCGCGCGCAAGATTGCACGTCGGTCGAGGCGCTGGCTGATCTGATCCTGCAATCCTCGTGCACGCCGCCTTTTACGCCGGTATTGCGCCGCGACGGCCGGCCGGTGCTGGATGGTGGCATGGTCGATAACGTGCCCGTCAGTGCGCTCGATGAAACCCCCGGCAAGGTGCTTGTGCTGGTTACGCGGCTTTATCCAAGGCCTCAGATGTTCGTCGTGCCGCATGGCGCGCAGCAGCGCTTTTATGTGCAGCCTTCGCGCAAGGTGCCGATTTCAAGCTGGGATTACACCAACCCGGCGCAAATGCAGTTGGCGTATAACCTGGGCCGCAGCGATGGTGAGCGCTTCCTGCAACAGATGCCAGATCTGGACGCGCGTGCCAGCATGTCCGTCTAACGCGTCTAGTACGTCTAACGCGTCTAGCCGCGCCGTCTGCTGCCGGAAAGTGCATCCGGGTTCACCACGCTAGTGGTATCGCCTGCATCGAACGCCAGAATGTTTCTGAAGGCGACGGAGAAATACAGCTCGTAGCTTTCGCGTTCCACGTAGCCGATATGCGGTGTGCAAATCACGTTTTCCATCCGCAGCAGGCTGTAGCCCTGCAAGATCGGTTCGCTTTCGTAAACATCGAGCGCCACCATCCCCGGCCGGTTGTGCGCCAGTGCGTTCACCAGCGCGTTTTCTTCTAATAGTTCTGCACGGCTGGTGTTGACGAACAATGCGGTGGGTTTCATCAGCGTCAACTCTTTGGGGGTCACGATGCCGCGGGTGTCATCGTGCAAACGCAAATGTAGTGACAGCACGTCGCTCTGTGCAAACAACGCTTCACGGCTCTCGGCTACGTCGTAGCCATCAGCCTGGGCGGCTTCGCGTGAATGTTCTCGCCCCCACACCAGCACCTTCATACCAAACGCATGGCCATATCCGGCCACCAGCCGTCCAATCTTGCCGTAGCCCCAGATCCCAAGCGTCTGGCCGCGTAGCACCTGGCCCAGCCCGTAGTTGGGTGGCAGCGCCGAGGTCTTCAGGCCCGACTGTTGCCATGCACCTTGCTTCAGGTTCGCCACGTACTGTGGAATGCGCCGTTGCGCCGCCATGATGAGCGCCCATGTCAGCTCGGCGGGGGCGACGGGTGAGCCGCTGCCTTCCAGCACCGCAACGTGGCGCTGCGTGCAGGCAGCCAGGTCAATATGATTCGACACCTTGCCGGTTTGGCTAATCAGTCGCAGATGAGGCAGCTTGTCGAGCAGCTGTGCGTTGACGCGGGTGCGCTCGCGGATCAGCACCAAGGCATCGACTTCACCGAGGCGGCTGGCAAGTTGCCCCAGCCCGCGCACCGTATTGTTAAAAACCTTGACCTCGTGGTTAGCCAGCAAATGAAAGCAGTCGAGTTTTCGAACCGCGTCCTGGTAGTCGTCAAGGATGGCAATTTTCATGGCAGGTAGGTTTTGCAACGCACCATGGGGTGCGAAACGGAGTGCTATGCTGATGGCCCCGCAGGTGACGTAGAAGCACCAGTTGGATGAATCTCGCGTTTTACAGTTTGTTGTATATCCGCGCAAGCCGCTTTACAGACAGTTTCAGACGGATACACCGCAACAGGCTCTTGAGCCCCTCGACGATCTGCAGCATTTCCCGTCTCCTGATCTCTCCGAGACGGAAATACGCGCCTCTCGCACGCAGCGTCGCCGGGTTCGCAACGGTTTTACTTTGCCGCTACGAAACGGAGACACGATGAATCAATCCCCCACCGCTATACCCAACCCGCCTCTCACCATTCAGCCTCCCGCGTGGGTCAGGCAGCGCCAGCTCATCGACTGGGTACAGCGTGTCGCCGCGTTGACCAAGCCCGATCAGGTGGTTTGGTGCGATGGCTCGCAAGAAGAATACGACCGGCTATGCGCGCAGATGGTGGCAGCCGGCACGCTGCAACCCCTCAACCCAGCCAAACGGCCGAATTCTTATCTGGCCTGGTCGGACCCATCCGATGTGGCGCGCGTCGAAGACCGCACGTTCATCTGCTCGCCACGCCGTGAGGATGCGGGCCCGACCAATCACTGGGTTGAACCGGCCGAAATGCGGCTCACGCTCGATGGCTTGTTCGATGGCGCTATGCGCGGCCGCACGATGTATGTCGTGCCGTTTTCGATGGGGCCCCTGGGTTCGCCTATCGCGCACATCGGGGTCGAACTGAGCGATAGCCCGTATGTGGTGACCAACATGCGCATCATGACGCGCATGGGTCGTCAGGTGTATGACGTGCTCGGCACGGATGGCCCGTTCGTGCCTTGCGTGCATTCGGTCGGTGCGCCGCTGGCGGCTGGCCAGGCCGACGTCGCCTGGCCCTGCAACGACACCAAGTACATCGTTCACTTTCCCGAAACCCGCGAAATCTGGAGCTATGGCTCGGGCTATGGCGGCAATGCGCTGCTCGGCAAGAAATGCTTCGCGCTGCGCATCGCCTCAACCATGGGGCGAGATCAGGGCTGGCTGGCAGAACACATGCTGATTCTCGGCGTGACCTCGCCGCAAGGGCGCAAATATCACGTGGCGGCAGCGTTCCCGTCAGCGTGCGGCAAAACCAACTTTGCCATGCTGATCCCGCCACAGGCGCTCGGTGGCTGGAGCGTCTCGACCATCGGCGATGACATCGCCTGGATCAAGCCGGGCAAGGATGGCCGCCTGTACGCGATCAATCCTGAGGCGGGTTATTTCGGCGTTGCGCCAGGCACTAGCGAGAAAACCAATTTCAACGCGATGGCGACGTTGAAAGAAAACGTCATCTTCACCAATGTCGCGCTCACCGAGGATGGCGATGTCTGGTGGGAAGGCATGACCGACACGCCGCCCGAACATCTGACCGACTGGCAGCGCCAGCCATGGACCCCTGCCATCGCGCGCGAAACTGGCCGCAAAGCAGCGCATCCAAACGCGCGCTTTACCGCGCCAGCCGAACAATGTCCGTCCATCGACGCCGATTGGGAAAACCCGGCGGGTGTGCCCATCGACGCCTTTATCTTCGGTGGCCGCCGCTCGACTACAGTGCCGCTCGTCACCGAAGCGCGCAACTGGACCGAGGGCGTCTACATGGCCGCGACCATGGGCTCGGAAACCACCGCAGCGGCAGCGGGCCAGCAAGGCGTCGTGCGGCGCGATCCGTTCGCCATGCTGCCTTTCTGCGGCTACAACATGAGCGACTACTTCAACCACTGGCTCAAGACCGGCGAGCAACTCGCCCAGCAGCAGGCAACGCTGCCGAAAATCTTCTGCGTGAACTGGTTTCGCAAAAACGCTGAGGGCAAATTTGTCTGGCCGGGTTTCGGCGAAAACATGCGCGTACTGGCCTGGATGGTGGGACGTATCGAGGGCCAGGCGGCGGCCACGGAGCATGCGTTTGGCCTCTCACCGCGTTATGACGATATCGACTGGCGCGGGCTCGATTTCAGCGAGGCGCAGTTTGCTCAGGTGATGTCGTCCAGCGCGGACGCATGGCGGGCTGAACTGGCGTTGCACGCTGAACTGTTCACGCGCTTGCAGCAAGGTTTGCCTGCCGCATTGACGCAGACCAAAGCCGCATTCGAAGCGCGTCTCGCCTAGCTCACGCTGGAAGCACAACGCCCCGGTGCGGTTCATCGTGAACCGCACCGGGGCGTTTGCGTTTGTAGCAGTAACGGTAACGGCAGCGCTTGAATCGGCTCGCTTAAACCACGCCAGCGCCATGCGCCTGCAAATCAGCGTGATAGCTGGAGCGCACCATCGCGCCGACTGCCGCATGCGTGAAGCCCATTTTGTACGCTTCTTCTTCGTACATCTTGAAGGTGTCGGGATGCACGTAAGCGCGCACGGGCAAGTGGTGTTCTGACGGTTGCAGATATTGCCCGATGGTCAGCATGTCGACGTTGTGTTCGCGCAGATCGCGCATCACCTGAAGAATCTCTTCTTCGGTTTCGCCCAAGCCCACCATCAGCCCGGATTTGGTTGCGACTTCCGGGTGCAGCGCCTTGAAATCTTTCAACAGCTTCAGCGAATGCGCGTAATCCGAGCCTGGACGCGCTTCCTTGTACAAACGCGGCACGGTCTCGAGATTGTGGTTCATCACATCCGGGGGGGCGGCGTTCAGAATTCCCAGCGCCCGGTCTAACCGGCCACGGAAATCCGGCGTCAGAATTTCGATGCGTGTTTCAGGGGATTGCTCGCGCACCTGGCGGATGCATTCGACAAAATGCGCCGCGCCGCCATCACGCAGATCATCACGGTCCACGCTGGTAATCACCACGTATTTCAGCCTGAGCGCGCCAATCGTGCGTGCCAGATTGGCGGGTTCGTCCGCATCGAGCGGATCGGGACGGCCATGGCCAACATCGCAGAACGGGCAACGGCGTGTGCACTTGTCGCCCATGATCATGAAGGTCGCAGTGCCCTTGCCGAAGCATTCGCCGATATTCGGGCAACTGGCTTCCTCGCACACCGTATGCAAATTGTGCTCACGCAAAATCTGCTTGATCTCGTAGAAGCGCGAACTGCCCGTCGCCGCTTTCACGCGAATCCAGTCGGGTTTTTTCAGTTTTTCGATCGGGATGATCTTGATCGGAATGCGCGCCGTTTTGGCCTGCGCTTTTTGCTTCGCAGTGGCGTCGTAAGGGGCGGCGGGAGCGCCTGCGGGGTTCGCGGTAACGTCGGTCATTCGTGTGATCCGGTCAGGCTGGCTGCGCCAGCCTGTGGTTGGGCGACGGCCGCAGAACCGCCGTCGAGGTTGGCAATGAGTTGAGTTGCAAGGGTGTGGGCCACTTCGTCCCAGCTTGCGGTGACACCGAGCGTTGCCATGTCGGTGGTTTCCAGCCCGGCGTAGCCGCAAGGATTAATCGCCAGAAAGGGCTGTAAATCCATCTTCAGGTTCAGGCTGACCCCGTGATAGCTGCAGCCTTGGCGGATTTTCAGGCCTAGCGCGCCGATCTTGGCACCCACATGGGCCATGTGCGCACCGGGCGCTACGTAGATGCCAGGCGCGCCAGCCTTGCGTTCGCCGGCGAGATTATACGCCGCGAGGGTGCCGATGACGGCCTGCTCAATGCGTGTGACCAGCTCGCGCACCATCAGCTTGCGGCGGCGCAAATCCAGCAGCAGGTAGGCCACAAGCTGCCCGGGCCCGTGATAGGTAATTTGTCCGCCGCGATCCACCTTGACCAGCGGAATCTTGCTATCCGCCGCCAGCAGGTGTGACGGGTCGCCTGCCTGGCCTAGCGTGAAAACCGGGGGGTGCTCGACTAGCCAGATTTCATCGGGCGTATCCGGCGTGCGTTCATCGGTGAACGCACGCATCGCCGCGAAACTGGTTTCATAGGGTTCGATGCCAAGCCAGCGCAGCGTAACCGGCACGGGCTGCGCGATCTGGACCGCGCTTGCGGCGGCAGTGGGCATGGACGGGACAACGCCGGAATCAGGCGCAGAAGTGGGCAGCGAAGCAGGCAAATCAGTCGGCACGGGGCAAGGATGAACAGGATTGACGCGCGGGTGAAACAGGAAGGCTACCCAGATGGCACGCAGGGTGGTGCCAGTCTACAGAAAACCGCCCTTCCTCGCCGCTCGTGCTTTTCGTGCCAAAGCCAGCGTCAACGCCAAAGCCAACGCATCCGCACACGCGCGTGCCAACAAACCCGGGGCAGCGAGTGCGACGGCCCGTGGCCCAAGCCCAGACGTGCGGCTGAGCCAGCGTCCACCGAATATCAGACCCCGGCATCAACCTGGGCACGCAGCCAGAGCCAAGCGCACAGTTGCGCCAGCCGCCACGCGCCCGCCCCATTTACACCGAGCGCAAGCAGCCAGCCACCACAAGCGCTCGTCCTCACGCCCTCTCACCCGCGCCATTCAAACCGCACGCCAGCCGCCACGAAACCACGCTGCCAGCCGTTCGCCTTGCCGCGAGAATCCGTGCAGCGCCTTTTGCTCCGCCCGGACGGGCAGCGCAAACGACACCTGCGCCTCGGCAGCTCCTTCCACGCTCAGCCACAGCCGTTCACCGCGCCGCAGATACAGCGTATGGCCCGGCGCGAGCCAGTAATCTTCGAAATCGTCGCTGCGCGTGACCCAAACCGCGCCGCCTTGAGGCGTCAAACTCGTGCTGTGCGTGACCATCATGGGCACGGTCTCTCCGGCCCTGATTTCAAACGTGATACTTGAGGAAATTTCTCGCATGACACCCTCCGCCAAAAATCGTGTGATGCCTACAATCCTAGACAGCACAAGCGCCGCAGCAAAACGATCAAATTTCACGCAAATGTGAGAAAAACTACGATGGACCTGAGACAACTCCCCGCCCTGAATGCCATCAAGGCTTTCGAAGCCGCCGCGCGCTATGAGAGCTTTTCGCGCGCCGCTGATGAGCTGTTCGTCACCCATGGCGCGGTCAGCCATCAGATCCGGGCACTCGAAGCGGAATTGGGGGTGTCGCTGTTCGCCCGCTCGGGCAAGCGCGTGCAGCTCACCGATATTGGCCGTCGCTATGCATTACAGGTACGGGCCGCGCTGATGGCCCTGGCGGATGCCACCCGCGAAATTCGCGCAGGCGACCGGGAACGGCGGCTGGTGGTGTCGATGCTGTCGTCCTTCGCCGCACGCTGGGTAACGCCTCGCATTGGCCGGTTTATCGAAGCGCATCCGCAATGGGATCTGGAATTGCTCTCGGTGAATGCGCTCGCGGATTTTTCCCGCGACGATATCGACGTCGCCATCCGCTTTGGCTTCGGTACCTATCCGGGCCTGCATGTGGAGCTCTTGCTAGAAGAGATTTTCTTTCCGGCCTGCGCGCCGGATTTTAACGGCGGCGTGCTGCCGCAAACGCCAGCTGATCTGGCCCATGTGCCGCTGCTGCGCTCGGATGACGAACTATGGCGTCCATGGTTTAACGCTGCGGGCCTGACCGACTGGCCCGAGCCCAAGCGCGGTGTGCTGTATCAGGATTCATCGAACCTGCTGCAGGCGGCGATTGATGGCCAGGGCGTCGCGCTCACCCGGCGTTCGCTGGCGATGCATGCGATCGCGGAAGGCCGGCTGGTGCGGCTATTTGATATCGACGGGCCTAGCCCGTGGCAATACTTTTTCATCTGCTCGCCGCAGATGATGCAAACGGCGCGGGTGAAGGCCTTCCGGGATTGGGTCTTTAGCGAAGTAGCGCGCTTCAAGCTGCTGTTCGAGCGCGCCTGCGCCGACAGTGCGGATGGTGCCAATGGCACAGCAAGCGGCGCAAAAGAGAAATAAAACGCAACGCGCCTACAGCACCGCTTTCACCATCGGGTGCCCGGTCAACGCGCGGTAAATATCGTCGAGATGATCGCGGCTCAGTGCCCGAACCGTCACCGTGAGACCGGTGTAACTACCGCTGCCCGATGGACGGGCTTCCATGTTTTCTGGGGCAAAGCCGTCATCGAACTGCTGGATTAAAGCCGCAATGGTGTCCCTGAATTCAGGGTGTGATTTGCCCATCACCTTGATCGGAAAATCACAGGGAAATTCAAATAATGATTCGTACACGGGAAATCCTTGATGCTGCGCCGCGCCTCGCGCACAGCGATTCATGTGGCAGGCGCGGCAACCATCTAGCCATCAGGCCATTGGCCCAGCGCGGGCTTACTTCTTCTTGTTGAACATCAGCATGATGGAATCCCACATGCGGCCGGCAATCCCTGCTTGCGGCACGGCCTGCAACGCGACCACCGGGAATTGCGCGAGGGTTTTGCCATCCACGATGACCTTCGCCGTGCCCACTGCCTGACCATCGGCAAGCGGTGCCACCAACGGGCTGGTCACTTCGATTTGCGGCTTGATCTTGTCGCCCACACCCTTCGGCACGGTGATGTATTGATCGGCCTTCACCCCAAGTTTCACCGTTCCTTGCGTGCCCTTGTAGACGCGCGGCGTTTCGATGGCCTGGCCCGCCTGATAGATGCGCACGGTGTCATACGCGGTATAGCCGTAGTTCAGCATCTTCATGCTGTCCTGCACGCGGTCGTGCTCCTTCACCTCGCCCATCATCACCGTCACCAGACGACGTGAGGCATCGGTTGAACCCGGCAGCGGACGCTTGGCGGTTGCGATCAGGCAAAAACCCGCCGCCTTGGTATGCCCTGTTTTCAGGCCATCGACGGTCGAATCAAGCCACAGCAAGCGGTTGCGGTTGGGCTGCTTGATCTTGTTGTAGGTGAATTCCTTCACCGAGAAGATGTTGTAGTAATCAGGGAAATCGCGGATCAAACGGGTGGAAAGCACCGCCAGATCGCCTGCCGTGGTGTAGTGCTCCGGGTCAGGCATGCCGTTCACGTCGGTGAAATGCGTGTGCTTCATGCCAAGGCGCGCAGCTTCGGTATTCATCATGTTGACGAACTGGGCCTCGCTGCCGCCAACCAGTTCAGCCAGCGCAATCGCGGCGTCGTTGCCGGACTGCACGATCATCCCGTACACCAAGTCATGCACCGTGACCGGCTTGTTGGCTTCGATGAACATGCGTGATTCGTCGTTGCGCACCCGGCGGACGGCTTCGCTGGGCAGAACCGTCTGCTCCATCGTGATTTTCTTGCTCTTCAGCGCTTCGAACACCAGGTAAGCGGTCATCAGCTTGGTCAGCGAAGCGGGTTCAACCCGTTCGTCTGCGTTACCGGATGCCAGCACCTGATTGGCCGTGGCATCCACCAGCACCCATGAGCGGGCGTTGACGGCAGGCGGCGGCACTTGTGCGAACGCCGCACTCGCGGCTAGCGTCGCGGGCAGCAGCAGCGCCAGCGTCACCGCGCGATGCATGGCTTGAGGAGCAAAAGAAAGGGACGGTGAATAGCCAGGGAGAGGAAAGCGCATAGGTTCGATTCGGGCAGAAAGATGAGCCGCGCACAGGGCGCGCAGTTTGGAAGAGCCGGTCGGCGAGCGTGTCGCACGGCGCAGTGAAAGCAGAAAAAACTCACCGTGTGCGCCGCGCGAAGTCCGTTGGACTGGCGGCCGGATGATCGGTTCGCACTACGTTGCTACATTGTTACGAGCGTAGTCAGATGGCTTGCGGCGTGAAGGCCTGCTTGAACCTGAGCCAGTCAGATTACGCCTGAAAAAGAGCGCCATTATACGCATGCACACGCTGCGTCCAGCGTCAGGCGAGCCATGAACCGGCCCTGCACCGAAGTGGCACGATCGCCCAGGAAGCCCGCACGTAGCCGCTAGAAAGCATACCGAAGCAAGCAGATTCAGTGCCAGGCATCGACGACGATGCGCTTCAGGATGTGCAGCTTGCGATGCAGGAAATGCTCCGCGCCCGGGATCACCACCACCGGCAGTTCCTGCGGCTGGGCCCAGTCAAAAACTGACTGAACCGGCACGGTTTCGTCGATCTCCCCGTGAATCACCAGCGTGTTCGATGGCACCGGCGCGACCTCCCAGCGGCTCGTGGCGGTGCCGACCAGCACCATGCGCTCAAGCGCGTGGCCCTCGGCAAGCAGCCGCGCTGCAACATGCGACACCACGAAGGTGCCAAACGAAAAGCCCGCCAGCACCAGTGGCAGGTCAGCCTGGCCTGGCTGTGCCCGCATATGGTCGAGCACCGCCCACAGATCATCACGCTCGCCAACGCCGTTATCGTGCTCACCTTCGGTCGCCCCCACGCCGCGAAAATTCGTCCGGTACGTCACGTAGTTCAGTTGCGTCAGCGTGCGCGCCAGTGTCTGTGCCACCTTGTTATCCATCGTGCCGCCGAAGAGCGGATGTGGATGCGCGACAAGCGCTATGCCGCGCGGCGCGGCCTGATGCTCGCGGGTGTCGTCAGGCAGATCACAAGCGACTTCAATCTTGCCCACCGGGCCATCAAGCAGAAATTTTTTCGTGTGCGGGTTCATCGTGTGACTGGATTGGGTTGCGGCTGGGTTGGGTGACGTGGCAGCTTACTGGTCGATTTTCAGGCGCTGGACCACCTTGCCGTGCTGTAGATGAGATTCGACGATTTCGTCGATATCGGTTTCGTCGATATAGGTGTACCAGGTGCCTTCCGGGTAAATCACCAGCACCGGGCCTTCCTCGCAGCGGTCGAGACAACCGGCCTTGTTGATCCGCACCTGGCCGGGGCCCGCGAGGCCTAGTTGCTTCACGCGCTTTTTCGCGTATTCCTGCATCGCCTGGGCGTTGCAGTTCGCGCAGCTCGGGCGCTCAGCGCCCGGTTCGCGCTGGTTCAGACAAAAGAAAACGTGATGTTTGTAGAAGGAATCCATGGGGGTTTCCACTGCGGAAAAAAGAAGGACAAAAAAAGCGTCGCCGAAGCAGCAGGAAGCGCAAGGGTGCGGTGGATTATAGCCAGCGAGGCAAAGGCGTGAGGGCGGGCCTCGGCCGCTCAGGTGAAGTCCGTACAGCACAAAAACCGCTCTGCGCTCGCTTTGGCTTTGGCTTTGGCTTTGGCTTTGGCTTTGGCTTTGGCTTTGGCTTTGGCTTTGGCTTTGGCTTGGCTTTGGCTTTGGCTTTGGCTTTGGCTTTGGCTTTGGCTTCGGCTTCGGCTTCGGCTTTGGCTTTGGCTTTGGCTTTGGCTTTGGCTTTGGCTTTGGCTTCGGCTTCGGCTTCGGCTTTGGCTTTGGCTTTGGCTTTGGCGCAGCCTCTAACCTCTGCCGCGCCACCGCTTCAGCCAGGTGCGCTCCACCGCGAACGCGAGCCATGCCAGCGCGGCGTAAGGCCAGATCCATGCCAGCCAGCGCGTTAGCCCGTTGAAATGGATGTAACGCCCCTGACGCCAGTCCGCCAGCACCACGTCGAAGTACGGATTGAGCGGCAGCAGATTCACCAGCACCAGCGCCACGCTCAATGCCAGCGCGGCGAATGCGGCGCGCCACGTGGCGCGCAAACGCAGCGTCAAGGCCAGCACGACGGCCCCCCACGCCACACCCCAGCGCGCACCGGGCGTCATCCAGTCGAACACCAGCCCCACGCGCGACTGCAAACAGCTCACCCCCATCTTGACCAGCAGCGTCAGCACGATCAGCCCCAGCAGCAAACGCACTCGCGGCGCGCGCGCGCGCATCGCCAACGAGGCCAGCGTGCCCGCCGCGAACAGATTAAGCCCGGTCACGAGCGCTTCCCATCCGGCATCGGGCAGCATCGCTTGCAACGTCAGCGGCCACGTCATGGGTTGCCAGCTCTCCGGCAGCCAGCGGAACAGCGCGTCTTGCATCACCGGATCAACACGCAGCCACAACACGCGCGGCCAGTCGCCAGTGCCAAACAGAAAAGGCGTCGGAAAAATCGCCGCAAACGGCCATAGCAGCGCGAAGCCAAGCAACGCGGTGGCCTCACGTTCAAACCACAGAAAGCGCAAGCGCCGCAACCAGCCACGGTCCAGCAGCGCGCTCGCGGCAGGCGCGGCCAGCACCGCGCCAAGCAGCGCACCGAGCGCGTTGGCCGCGAGATCGAGATTCGATGCGACCCGGGTCGGCAGCCAGGTTTGCCCCGCTTCCATCACGCCTGACAACAATCCCCCCAAGCTCAGCGCCAACAGCACCGCGAAGCCGCCGCGCCAGCGTGGATACAGCGCCAGCACCAGCAATGCGCCAAACGGCATATAGCCGAGCACATTAGTGACGATATCGAAGGCAGTCAGATAAGACGAAAGAGGGTCATCCAGATACGCGAAGGGACCAATACCGAGCGAGCGCCAACCGTAAAACGGGTACCACGAGGCATAGACAATCAACGCGGTATACAGCGCCAGCGCCTGGCGTGCCAGAGCAGACGGGCGACGTTGCCACGGACGCGGGTTCATCGCGCCGCTGGTGCCAGTGGTGCCGCTAGTACCGCTGGTGCGCCGGAAGAAACTGCGCGGTGGGCGCTAGCCTGGCGCGGCAGCCGAAGCGGGGCCTTCGGCAAAAAAAAGCGCAGTAGCGGGTGCGGGGTGCGCGATTTCATCAGCATGCCGATGGCTTTACGGCGTCGCCGCAACCGGTGAACGCGCCGGCATCTGCGCGCTAACCCAAACGGCAATTTGCGCGACCAGATCGGCACTCGCCGCCGCCAGCGCCTGTGCGCCGCCTGCGGCATCGGGCGTGCTCGCGGGAGCGCGCGCGATAAACGTGCGCTGGCCCAGCACTACGCCCTCACTGAGCAACGTGACGCGGGCACTCACCGCGCCATGGCTTTGCGCACGGCCATCAAAAATTTGTTCAAACTCATCCAGGCTGACCTTCAGCATCGGCGCGCGCACTCCGTCGCTGCCGTTCAGCACGGGGCCATGCGCGCTTAGCGCCATCCGCAGACGCTGCGTCAGCAATTGCGCTGGCGGCATGGTCCAGCGGCTATTCACATAAGCGCTCGTTTGCTGCGCGTCGACATAGCCGAGCCGATAGATCATCTTGTCGGTTTCAAGCGTAGTAGGCGCAACCATATCGAGCACTTTCACCGCAGGCAGCGTGCCGGCTGTTACTGGAGGGGAAGGCGGGCCCAGGTCATAGCGGAGATTCGACAGCGCAGCCGGTGTGCCAGCACACCCAGCCAGCAGCACCAGCCCGGCCAGCGCCGCACCGGCACTCAGGCGACGCCCAGACACGCCAGACACAACAGAGCAAAAAAATCGCATGGCAGAGTTTTCCTTGAACCTTGAAATCAGGGGGCTGCCTGCTGGCTAGCCGGTGTACCGGCAGGCCAGGCAAAACCTGGCTCGCCGGGGCCCGGTGTCGCGCGCGGCACACCAAACAACACGCTGCGGGGGTTGCTGCTGAAGGTATCGCCCGCCCGATTGACCGAACGCGCGGCGGTGCGCACCTCTTCCGCCATCCGGTTGATGCGCGGCAGGCTCTCGTAGCCCACCTGCGCGGATAGCTCCTGCAAAGTCGTATCCATCGACGTCAACGCGACACCCGCGCGTTCCGCCGCCGCGCCCACCTTGTTCAGATTGACGGTGAACGGTCCATCCGGCCGGTTCAGGTCCGCGACGAACTGGCTGGTGGTGGCCAGCGTGTGATCCAGTTGGTTCAGCGTCGCGGGCAACTGGCCCGCCGCGGGGCTCAGTTGCCGGGTCAGCGTGGCCACGCCATCGGCGGCATGCTGCAAGCTCGCCGCCGTAGCGAGCAATTGCTGCCGGGTATCTTCCGCGAGCATGCGGTCGGCATCGGTAGCGACTTTTTCCAGCTTGCTCAGCAACACATCGCCGCGCTTTTGCAGTTGATCCAGCAGCCCAGGGCGCAGCGGCAATTGCGCTACCTGCTTGTTCGTGGACAAAAGCCGTGGCGAATCGCGCGCGCTGTCATCCAGTTGTACGAAGGCTATGCCGGTCACGCCCTGAAATCCAAGGCTGCCGTAAGTGGTTTGCGTCACCGGCGTGGTCTTGTCCACCATGATGCGGATCACGATTTGCCCCGGATGCTCGGAGTCAAAGCGGATCGACTGCACCTTGCCAACACTGAGCCCGCGATAGCGTACCGACGCGCCCGTCGAGAGCCCTGTCACATTGGTGCGCGCAATCAGGTCATAGGGCATACGCACCGCACGATCGACGTTGAACAGGAACGCCGCCACGGCAATCGCCCCCGCCAGCAGCACCGTAAAAAGTCCCGCCCAGAAGGCATGTGCCTTGTTTTCCATAATCAGCTTCCCTGGTTCACAGCGGTAGGTCGGAGGATGCCGCTTCAAGCGCCGCAGGCGGCAGCTTCGCGCGGCGCTCGGGCGGCAGCGCCTGCAGCGCGCGGCGGCCACGGCGACCCAGAAAAAATTCACGGATGAACGGATGATCGACTGCCGCCGCTTCTTCGAGCGGCGCGGCCACCAGCACCCGGCGCTCAGCCAGCACGGCCACCCGCGTTGATAGCGCGGTCATCGTGTCGAGATCGTGCGTCACCATCACGACCGTCAGACCGAGCGCGCCGCGCAACGTATCAATCAGTTCGACGAATTCATCCGAAGCCTGCGGATCAAGCCCCGCCGTTGGCTCATCAAGAAACAGCAACTCTGGTTCGAGCGCGATCGCCCGCGCAATGCCAACCCGCTTCACCATCCCGCCCGACAGCGCGGCAGGCATCTTCGACGCATGCTTGCACGGCAAGCCGACCATCTGCAGCTTGAGCATCACGATGTCGCGCAGCAGGTCTTCTGGCACCTGGCCTAGCTCGCGCAATGGCTGGGCGATGTTGTCGAACACCGACAGCGAGGAGAACAGCGCGCCATGCTGAAACAACATGCCTAAACGGCTGCGCATCAGACGCGCGGAAACGGGATCAATAGTTAGCGTGTCTTCGCCAAAGACCTTGATGGTGCCCGACGATTGCTGCTCAAGACCGAGGATCTGCCGCAGCAACGAGGTTTTTCCCGAACCCGAACCACCAACCAGCGAGACAATCTCGCCCCGCCAGACATCGAGATTCAAATGCTGATGCACCAGATTGCGCCCATAACGCTTGGTCAGATCGCGCACTTCAATCACGGCTTCGGCATGACGCGGCGCAGCCGGGCTAGCGGCAGCGGCGGAGCCCGGAGGGGTCGGGGTAACAGAAGGCGTCGCCATTAAATCCCCACGCTCTGGAACAGAATCGCAAACACCGCATCCGCCAGAATCACCACGGTGATGGAGGTCACCACCGAGGTGGTCGTGCCATCGCCCAGGCTCTGCGAATTCGCCTTGATGCGAAAGCCAAAATGACAGCCGACGATGGCAATCAGCATGCCGAACACCACGCCCTTGCCCAGCCCGATCCACAGATTCATCACCGGCACGACATTGGGCAGAGCGCGGGCGAAATACGTCATGTCGATACCCAGCGCCACCTTCGCAGCCAGTGCCCCGCCGGTGAGCGCGATGAGATTGGTCCACATCACGAGCAAGGGCATCGCCACCGCCAGCGCGATGACGCGCGGCAAAATCAGCCGCAGCCCGTGCGGAATGCCCATCACGCGCATCGCATCCAGCTCTTCGGTCACCCGCATCACGCCGATCTGCGCGGTGATGGCCGAACCCGAGCGCCCCGCCACCAGAATCGCCGCCAGCACCGGCCCGAGCTCGCGGATCACCGAAAGCCCGAGGATATTCACGATGTATTGATTGGCCCCGAAAAGCCGCAACTGCTGCGCTGACAGATAACTCAGCACGATGCCGATCAGAAACGCCACCAGCGCGGTAATCGGCAACGCCTTGGCTCCCGCGCTATAAACGTTGGCGGAAATCTCGGTCCAGGGGATGGTTTTTGGATGACGCACGATGGACAGCAAATCCAGCACGAAGCGGCCAAACATCGCAATGCCACCGTACAGATGCTCCAGCAGCGAAAAAATGCCGAGGCCGAGCTGGGTGAATGGATTGATGCGCGGAACGGGCTCAGCGGCCGTGCCTGTCTGGTCCAACTGGGCGACGCGCTCGAAGATCGCGCGCTGGGTGCCAGTCAGCGTGACCTCAGCGGGAAAGCGCCGCCCCCAGACACGCCATAGCGCCTGAGCGCCAACGTGGTCGATACGTTCGACCAGAGATAAATCCCAGTATTGAATGGCTTGCGAAGCCAGGCCGCGCAAGCGCAGCACGGTGCCGCTACGTGCACGGTCGCGTGCCAGGGCAAGCGCGGTCCATTGGCCCGACAACCGCACGATCGTGCCCTGGCTGCCTGCCGCGACATCGAGGCCGGGCGGAGTGTCGTAGTTCAAAATCGCCTGGTTCGGTTCGGTTAGCGAAAGAGCGGCCATTGTAACGAAGGCCTGCCGTAACAACCTGGTAAGCAGACTGATCGCTACAATACGCGCCATGAATGCCCCCACCTCCCCCTCCAGCGCCCCCAGCGCAGACGACTGGCGCATCAACCGCGAGCGCGCCATCGCCCTGTTTGGCCCAGCGGCACACGACTGGCCCGTCGAAATCGTCGACGAAACGGGCTCCACCAACGCCGATCTGATGGCGCGCCTCAAAGCGCTGCCGCGCCGCGCCAACGCACTGACGCGGCCCATCGTGCGCGTCGCGTATCTGCAAACCGCTGGCCGTGGCCGCCGTGGCCGCGCCTGGTACGCCGAGCCCGGCAATGCCCTGCTGTTTTCGGTAGCCTGCGTACTGCCACGGCCACTCGAAGAACTCGCCGGGCTGAGCCTGGCGTTAGGAGTGGCGCTGGTAGACGGGCTACGCTCACTGCCACTGGCTCAGCCCGGGCAAATTGCGCTGAAATGGCCCAATGACGTGCTGCTGGAAGGCGACAAACTCGCAGGCATCCTGATTGAAACCGCGTGGAGCACGGCTAGCGCCAGCGCAGTGGTAATCGGCATCGGCACCAACGTCAAAGGCGCATCCGAGCTGGCGAGCAAAATCAGCGCGTTCAACGTCAACGCCCCCATCCCCGGCACCGCGCCCACGGCGCTCTCGCGCGTCCTTCCCACAGCCAACCTGACCGACACACTCGCGGCCGAACTCAACGCGCTCGAACCCGCACTGCAACGCTTCGGCCAAAGCGGCTTCACGCCGTTCCAGGGACGCTGGAACGCCTGCCACGCCTATGCTGGCCGCGAAGTCGCGTTGTTTGAACAGGGCGTTGAAATTGCCCGAGGCATCGCGGCGGGGGTGGACCTACGCGGACAATTGCTGCTCGACACCCCCACCGGCCGCCAGACGATTGCCACTGGCGATGTCTCGCTACGACTGGCAACGGAGCCGGGTATTGCATGACGCACTCCGCGCCTTTTTTACTGATCGACGCGGGCAACAGCCGCGTTAAATGGGCGCTGGCACAAGCTGACGGCCGCCAGATCCAGACCGGCGCGTTCACTCACGATGCGGCAGCGGCCGCCAACCCGCTCGACGGCAATGTGTCGGCCAGCACCGCCAGCATGGGTATCCCGGCGTGGCAAGCACTGCCCCAGCCCGGCAGCGCATGGCTCTCTAACGTGGCAGGCGCGGCCGTCGCGCAACGCCTTGATGCGCTGCTTGAGGCCCACTGGCCTAGCTTGCCGCGCACGACCATCCGCGCTCGCGCACAACAATGCGGCGTGACCAACGGCTACGCGACCCCATCAACGCTCGGCAGCGACCGCTGGGCGGGACTGATTGGCGCACGTGCGACGTTTCCGCACGAGCCGCTGTTACTGGCGACGATCGGCACGGCGACGACACTCGAAGCGTTACGCGCCGACGGCACCTTTATCGGCGGCCTGATCGCGCCAGGCTGGTCACTGATGATGCGCTCGCTCGGCGAACACACAGCCCAGTTGCCCACGCTCGACGCCCACGCCGCACGCGGCCTGCTAAGCGGCGACCCGCAACACGGCCCATGGTTTGCCACCGATACTCCACGCTCGCTGTCCGCAGGCTGCGCGCTGGCGCAAGCCAGCCTGATCGAACGGATGTGGCGCGATCTGGCGCAGGAATGGCAAGCGCCCGTGCGCCTGGTGTTAAACGGTGGCGGCGCCGATGAGGTCAGCGCCGTACTGCGTGTGCCGTACACCCGGCATGATTCGCTAGTGCTATCAGGCCTCGCGCTGATCGCCACTGAGACGGCGAGCGCCCAGCGCGTCTGAAACCAACTCACCCCGGCCCCAATCTCTTCTTATGTCCGTTATTTTTTGCTGGAGTTTTCAACCATGCTGCGCTGGCTAATCGTTATTTTGCTTCTCGCCAACCTGGGCGCGTTCGCCGCCGTGCGCGGCGCATTCGGCCCGCTGCCATCGGCCAGCCCGCGTGAAACGCAGCAGTTGAACCGCCAGATACATCCAGACTGGCTCAGAGTACAGGCGCTATCGGCCGCCGAAGCCGCCGACCAGGTGGTGGTTGGCAGCCCGATGCCTGAGGCACCGGTGGCGGCGTCAACTGTGTCGCCTTAGAGCGTGACAGGCACTTCGAATGAGACCTGGTAGCGTGGCGTTATACGTTTGCAAATCAGGATTGCCGTGATCGTTGTGCCTATAGCCTGCTCGTCGTAGCGGTGTTCGGTTCTGCCAGTCCGTACCATCTCGTGGCTCTACACCCGTAGCCATGCGCTTCAGTCTGTCCATCCACCGTCAAGTTCATCTGCGCCATCTGGTCTGATTTACCCCCATAAGCGACAACCCCAGCACCGCTGGGGTTGTCGCTTCATATTGACTTGCCCTGGAATTTTCGGACCAGCTGAAACTTGAGAGATGGCTTCCAACGGAGAAGGGAGTCATGAAAAAGAGCCGGTTTAGCGACGAGCAGAGGGTCACGATTCTGCGTGAGGCAGACAAGTCGCCAGTCGCCGAGGTCGCAAAGAAGCACGGAATCAGCGAGCAGACGATCTACAACTGGCGGTAGCATTTCGGCGCTCTGGAGACGGCCGATGTGAAGCGGCTCAAGCAACTCGAGCAGGAGAACGCGCGGTTGAAGAAGATGGTGGCGGAGCGGGTCTCGAACTGGACGTGATGAAAGAGATCAACGCAAAAAAGTGGTGAGCGCGCCCGCGCGTCGCCAGCAGGTTGCCTATGCAAAGTCACGGGGCCCGTCGGAACGACGTGCGTGCGCGCGGATGTCCGTCGCGCGATCAGCGTTGCGCTACGAATCGAAGCTTGTTGAGCGGGACGCGCCTGTGCTCGCGGCCATGGGCATCCTGTCGGCGCAATATCCGCGCTATGGTTAGCGCCGCATTCAGATCTTTCTGGGGCGCCAGGGTCACGAGATGAGTGCGGACCGGGCGTGGCGACTGTGGCGTCTTGCTGGCCTGCAGGTGCCGCGCAAGCGTTCGCGCAGGCGCGTTTCGGTTCGTCGCTCCCGTCCACGGCCGGCGACGGCTGCCCGGCATGTCTGGGCGTATGACTTCGTATTCGATGCCTGCGCGAACGGCCAGCAATTGAAGTGTCTGACGGTGATCGACGAGTACACGCGTGAGAGCCTGGCGCTTGACGTTGCAGGATCAATCCGCTCGAAGCGCGTCATCGAAGTGCTCTCGCAACTGATCAGTGTTCACGGTGCGCCACGCTATCTACGTTCAGACAACGTTCTAAATGCAAGCGGAATGTACAGCGCAAGGTAAAGCGTATCCGCGCGCACGCCGGGGTGCGGTGCGCGACGATTCAAAGAACGAACTACATCCAGCCAGTGGTTCCGCAGCCGCGCGGAGGCAAAGGTCGTGATCGAACAGTGGCGGTGCCACTCCAATGCGATCCGGCCGCATTCAAGTCTGGCGTACCTGACGCCCGACGAGTTCAAGCAGCGGCATTGTTCAACTGAAGCAACCAAGGCCGTTCTCCAAGATTGAAATGGCCCGAAGAAATCAGGCAGGTCACTTTCAGCAGTGCTCTAACGAGAACCGTAAAGACTTGCCTTTTTATTCGTGGCTTAAACTCTCCGGGCGATGGCTTGAACTGGCCAGATTTAAAGCAAATCATCGCGCGATAATTGAAGTCCACGACGATAAAATCATTATTACGCCGCTTCCTAAAGCACGGCGGTAAAACAACAAACCCGGCAATTTCCGGGTTTGTTGTTTCTGCTCCAATTTTTATCGTTGGAATGCCATCCTTATTCCGTCTCATGCCGCCAGGCAAACTCAATCACCCTCATGCCATGTGATGAATTTGGCGCATGGAAGTTAAAACGTGACGCATCAGACTAAAAAAGTGGAGCATGGGACTAAAAGCGCGGCACATGAAGCTTATAGCTCGGCGCGTGAGGCTTAGAACTCGGTGCATCGGGCTTTTAGCTCGGCGTTCGCGGCCTTTCAAGCTCGGCACATGGAAGCTTTAACGCTGCGCACGGGAGTTTTAGTTCGGAGCCTGGGTTTTTTGGCTCGACGCACGAGGCTTCGAAGCTTCGCGCCTGACTCTTTGACAGTGACGCGTGACGCTTTAACGCTCGATGCATGACGCGTTGAAGCCTGACACATGACGCTTTGGACTCGGCGCTCGAAGCGTTGAGCTTGGCGCACGAGCCTTTATTAGACGGCTTTAGGGTTATTCGGGCTGAGCTTCGGCTTTCTTGGGGTGCCGGTTGATTTAAACCATATCGATACGGCTACGAGTGACGGAATTTCGACCACGCAAACAACATAAAAACCAGTGACAACAAAGTTCCGCGGACAAACACACTCTTCTCGTCTACCAATCCCAATAGCTCGACAAAGCTTAATTTTTCATAGCACCCGTCTACAAAGGCGCAGCTAGTTAATAGGCCAACAACCCAGGCAATAGCTACTGTCGCCCAACAAATTATCAAGCTGCATATAAAAATTATCAGAAGCTTTTTCATTTTTCGCCTTGATTTTTTGATTTAACGGAATCGCATGCTTTATTGAATACCTCTTGTCCTAAACCTCCAACTCCAGAACCAAAGATCACAGGCAGATTGTTTTGATTAAGTATGTTCCATCCGCTATTCGACCATATGCCAGTAGATGCCCAGTTTTGAGTATTGATAGTTGGTTTGAGAGCGTTATTAATGCCTGATTCACCGAATTTTCCTACTCCATAACCCAGGCTTGATAGCACGCCGCTAATAATCGCAGTACCCATAACGCTATCGTTCTTGCCCTGCAAGAAGTTATTCAAGGCAGTCGTAGCAGCGCCCCCGGCGGTATTAACGCCCACGTTCCACAGCAGCCCGCCATAGGCGCCCGCGTAACCCGTCGCAAAGCTGGCTGCTACATCAGTCGGATTGATTTGGCCGTTTTGGTAATACTGCGAACCCGCGTTGATCCCCGCGCTAATCGCCCCTGTCCCCACGGGGGCGGCCCACGTAGTTGAGCCAAGCGCTCCGGCAGAACTCAGAATTGGCGCACCCGGAAGGGTCGCCACAGGGCCAAGCAGCCCAAGACCCGCAGCGCCTACCGCCGCGCCCCAGGTCATCTGTGTATAGGCATCGCGATACGCCTGCTCGCGATTGACTGAATTGGCGATGTCCTGTGCCCCAGACGCATTCGTCACGCCCGCGTACCCCGCGTACATATTCGGATTCGCCTTCTGATCAGGCGTGGCATAGAACATATAACCCGGCCCGCTGGCACCATCGGCGGGCAGCATGCCGTGCGCTTGTCCCAGGAACGCGCTGGCGTTCTGGTCCCATGCGCCAGGCGAGCCGTTTTGCACTTGTCGATTCGCTTGCGCAGTCAACTCACTTGCCGCTTGCTCGACAGAAATGCCTCGCCGCTTTGCGTAAGCCGCAGCTTTGTCGCCAACCCACTTCTTCTCCTCAGGGTGAAGTTGCCGGTTAAAGCGGTCTGTCCACCGGTGTTGTCGATGGCGTCCTGTGCAGACACGGAGACCGTACCGCTGCCCTGGACCAGGCCTGCGCGGTTATCAAGCGTGCTGGCGGACTGCAGCATCGCTGAGCCGCCTGCGGTGATCGTGCCGCCTGCATTGCTGATGCGGTTGCCCGACACCGATACGTTGCCGTTGCCACCGATCAGGCCATTGGCGGTATTCGTTATTGCGCCGCTGGCGGTGACAGTGGTGATGCCGGTGCCGCTGTTCGAGAGGGAGCCGCCATCGTTGGCGAGCGACTGTGCGGTGACCGACAGCGTGCCGTCCGCCTGGATCGTGCCGTCTGCGTTGTTCAGGATGCCTGTGCTTGTTAGTGCCACGTTTCGTGCACCGGCATAGCCGCCCGCGCGGTTGTCGAGCGAGCCCGTATCAAGCGTTATGTGACGCTGTGCGGCCAGCTTGCCGCCGCGATTCGATACCGCGTCTGCGTGGATGTCGAGTGCGCCATTCGTTGCCAGCGTGCCGCGGTTGTTTGACAGGGTGCCTGTGGTGACTGACAGCGTGCCGGTGCCAGCACTGCTTAACCTGCCGCCGTCGTTGACCAGCGCCGCAGCATTGAGCGCGAGGTTGTCGCTGTTGCTCTGGAGCGTGCCGGATGTGTTGTCGAGTGTGCCCGCCACGTCGAGGCTCATCGGTGCCGTGCCGGTTTGTGTGATACGGCCACGGTGATTCACGAACTGCGTCGCGCGGAGCGTGAACTGGCTGGCGCTGGTCGTGCCGTCGCTGTGGTCGATGGTCGTGGCATCCAGTGCCGCCAGGTTCCCGGCCGAGAGCGTGCCGCGGTTCGTCAGCGTTGTCCCTGCCGTGACGTCGAGGTTGCCGTTTGCCGCCAGCGTGCCGCTGCTGAACAGTGTCTGCGCCGCGTGGGCAATCAGCGACTGCACGGCGGTAATCGAACCGGCGTTGGCGATTTGTCCGGCCTGTACGGTCACATTGCCGTTGCCGCCAATGGTGCCACCTGTGCTGCCCGCGCCACTTGCATCACCCGTGCCGCCCGCACCGTTGTTTAACAGGCCGCCAATCGCCAGCGTCAGCGCATCCGCGCCCAGCGCGGCAACATGACCACCGGTGTTGTCGAGTGAACCGGAATTGACAGAGAACGCACCTGCGGCCTGCAGCGTGCCGCCCTGGTTCTGCAGGCCATCGATAGTTGAAACTTCAAGCGCGCTGCCCGAACGTATCTGGCCGTTGCGGTTGCCCAGTGCACCCGCTGTGATGGCCAGCGCACCATCCGGGGACAGCACGCCGTTGTCATTCAGCAGCATCCCGGCTGCGTGCAGGTTTAACGCGCCACCTGATGTCGTGGTTGCACCTGACAGGTTCAGATCGCCACCGCTGGCGCGCAGGGCCAGCGTGCCATTGGCCGAGGTCCGGCTGCCCGCGAGATTGAGCGCCGCGCCGTTCAGCGCAGCATTCCCGCCCGCGGCATTGCGGCCGGTCGCACTGAGTGTGCCGTTGGCTAACAGGTCCAGGTTACCTGGCTGCGAGATGGTTCCATCGGAGTTAATCCCCGCTCCCAGGGTGCCGCTCGATGAGAGGTGGCCTGCGTGAACCACTGTGTTCTGCCTCGCGGCGAGCATGCCGCTATTCGTCAGCGTGCCAGCGGTGCTGACGCTGAGATTCTGTTGCGCATAGGTCGTGCCACTGTGCTCGATGCCTTCGCGTGCAAAGAGACTGAGATTGCCGCTGGCATTAGCCTGTCCGGCAAGAACCAGCTTGCCTTCGGTGGTCAGCGTTAACTCACCCGCCTGCGCCGCCAGCTCACCCTGGGTAGACACCCCAACGCCATGCTCATTGCCAACCAGCATGATCCGGTTCGCGTACATCCCGCCTAACTGGCTCACGTCGATCGAAACACCCGGCACCGGGCCATCACCGGCGATCGCCGTGGCACCGAGCGTGTCGTGATCGACGGCATTTGCCCCCGCGATGACGTTCAGGTTTTTAGCGTAGATCGCCGCGTTCGCCTGCACCGCACGCGTAATCAGATCAACCTGATCGGTTGCCCCTGCGATCAGCCCCGCACCCTCGATGCGGATATGGCCGCGGCTCACGCTAAAACCCGCAAGCGAGCCATCCGGCGCGAAGTTCGGCGTGCCAGTGCTCAGAATCGCGCGTGACGTGTTGATAAAACCACCACCATTCACGCTAATACCCGAGCCATTCGCAATTACGACTTCGGCACGCGGGCCAGCCACTTCGAGATACCCGTTGATCTGGCTCGCCGCACGGCTGTTAACCTGATTAACAATGACCCGCGCAGACTGGCCAGGGCCGAAGTTAGGATTCCCGTTGATCAAACCCGCCTGCTGGGTCTGCACGATCACCGGCGAGTTGTTCAGAATCGCACCGCGCCGGGGCACGTCGAACTGGCCATAAGTATTCAGCGACACCCCGGCACCCGAAGGCCGGTTGAGGTTCACCTGGGGCAAACCGTTTTGCGTCTGGACCACCGAAGGCGAATACACCCCACCCGGAACAATCTGCGCGGGCGACCAGACAGGCAGGGTGCCGAGCAGCACGAGCGTAGCCAGTGCGGCAGGACGAAGTGCAAACGTGACTGGCCAATGTCCTGCACCTGAAGTGCCCGCCACGTTTGCCGTCGCGCCGTAACAGCCAGTCCTGACTTGCTGCGTTTGCTGCACTTGCTGCATTTGCTGCACGGTGGCCTGGGTACCTGCTTTAACCACAGCGCGCCCCACTCTCAGACGACTGAACAAAAGTCGTTTATTGCCTTGTTCCATCTGGTCTCATTCGCTTTACTAATTTTTAATGAGCGGCAATTTAGCGCCAGATGAATCAGAGGATTTGGGTTAACACGCTTTTTTGAGCCAGATACAACGCTTTTAGACAAATAGGGTTGCGCTTATCGAGCATTTTATAAATCTGCGCTAGAGCAGGAAAAGAGCGAGGTTTGGAGAATGAAATACCCTGAATCAAACACAAGCAGGAAAACGAGCGCAGCTTTGGCTGCGCTCAACCGCTCCCGGCGTCTCGCGCGCGACTACGAGCAGCTCCCCGAACCCCTCACCGGACTTCATTTCGCCGTCTTCACAATGCTTATCCACGCCGTGCCAGTGCTTCAAAGTGCCCAACGCGCGCTAGTGAGTGGCGAGTAGTGAACTGCCACCTGGTTAAATGAACTTAACCACACGTGATTAACCCACGCATCAACGTGACCCCGCTCAACCTGAATGAGCGCGGACTTTCTTCAGCAAAGCGGTGGTTGAGCGTGCATGCTCGAACGGAATCGCCAGCGCCCGCCCCCCCCAGCTGCGCACCAGAGCAGACTCCGGCAGCGCATCCATGTCGTAATCGCCCCCTTTGACCAGCACATCCGGGTGCAGCGCCTCGATCAACGCCAACGGCGTCGGTTCATCAAAGCGCACGACCCAGTCGCTGCTTTCCAGCGCAGCCAGCAACGCCATGCGGTCAGCCTCCTGATTCACCGGCCGGTCATCGCCCTTGCCTAGCAGGCGAACTGAGGCATCGCTATTCACGCCAATAATCAGACACGCGCCGAGGGCTTTCGCCGCGGCGAGGTACGTGACGTGACCGCGATGCAGGATATCGAACACGCCATTGGTAAACACCACCGGGCCAGTGAGCGTAGCGCGGCGCTGGGCAAGCGCCTCGCGCGTCGTGATTTTGCGTTCAAAAATGGCAGACATTGAACCGTCCAGTGCAAGGGCTTAAAAATTAACAGGGCGCTAGTGCTAGTTAAAGCGAGCCGCCACGATACACGCTCACCGCGCTTGCTGACGGCTGACGACCGATAGCTAACGGGCAGCATCGCATGCTGCGACAAGGCGGCATAGCATCAAAAAAACATCAAAAGCAAACGGCCCAGCATGCGTTAAACATGCTGGGCCGTTGAACCGCTACTCCGTTTGATACCAGCCTTTGCTGGCCGCTAGCCTCACTTTGCTGGCCGCTAGCCTCAAACGGGCAAAACCACCCACCGTGCGTCAGGCCGCTTGCCCGGCAGTCCGTTCAGCCGCCTGCAAGCGCTGAACCACTTCCTTGCGATAGCGGTTTAGTTCCTGCGCCGTGTTAAACGTGCGCTCAAACAAAACCGACAGGTTATGCAAAATGCGCTCAACTACTTTCTTTTCCCAACTGTCGTCGAAGCGGATTTGCTCATCGAGCCAGCGTTCGAGCCATTCCGGATCAGGCAGACGCGACTGAACGGTGTCACGCGGGAAAAGCGACTCGTTCACGTGCAGATTGGTTGGGTGCAATGGCTTTTCGGTGCGGCGCGCCGAGGCCATCAGCACGCCGATCTTCGCAAATGCCGCCCGCGCGACATCGCCGGTTTGCGCCATCGCTTTTTTCATGTAACGCAGATACGCACCGCCATGGCGGGCTTCATCGCGCGAAATCAGTTCGTAAATGTGCCGGATGACCGGCTCGGTATGCCATTCAGCGGCGCGGCGATACCAGTGGTTCAAACGGATCTCGCCGCAGAAATGCAGCATCAGGGTTTCGAGCGGCGGAGCCGGATCAAACTCAAAACGCACCGCGTGCAGCTCTGCTTCGGTGGGCATCATTTCTGGCTTGAAGCGGCGCAGATATTCCATCAGCACCAGCGAATGCTTTTGCTCTTCAAAGAACCAAACGCTCATGAAGGCGGAAAAATCACTGTCGTGGTGGTTATCGCGCAGGAACATTTCGGTGGCTGGCAACGCGGCCCATTCAGTGATCGCGTTCATCTTGATGGTGGCTGCCTGCTCGTCGGTAAGCAGCGAAGGATCGAAGCTGTTCCAGGGCACGTCTTTTTCCATGTCCCATCGAACAGATTCGAGTGATTTGTAAAGCTCCGGATAAAGCATGGTGTTCATCGTCCCACCCCTGTTTCTGCGTATTGCAACATCTGGTTGTGTATGTTCGTGACTGTGATGGCGACTGTTGGCGCACAGTGCGCGCGCGAAGCCCAAGCCTTCAATTTTACGCGGTAATCAAGCGGCAAACCGCGCTATTTGACAAAGCCGGTATGGCCCCAGCGTGCGTTGCACGGCCAACCAATGGAACCGTGTCCGCGGCATGCCCTGGCACAACTCCCGCTGAGCCTGATGCAGCAAGGCCGGATCAGCCCACAGCAGCAAGTGCGGAACATGTGCCAAAAAAATAGGCAAAAGCTTTCACGATGGTAACACGAGGGGTCCAGCCATTAGCCGGCAAAAATGCCATTGGCATAGCCTCCGGCCTGATACGACAGGGCTGACAGCCTCATGCCAAGCCTTGCAAACGCGCCATCTGCCACAGCGCAGAGTCACCCCGCCGCGCCATCCATGGCATCGCTTTGCCGCAGCCAGCGAACGATCTCGTCGCGCTGGGCGAGCACATCGCGCCGCCCCAGTTCAATCAGCTCACCAGTGAATTCACGCTCGAACAGCAGATAACTCGCAAACGAGGCCCCTGACGCCCGGTTACCCCCCACCGCGCCCAGCAAGCCCCGCACCGTTCGTGGCAGGCGTTGCACATGCCGCGCGGCGAGCAGTTCGATCCGCTCGCTGGGCTCTATCGCCAGCACCTCGACATGACGCCAGCCGCTCTCGGGCTCAACCGCATGCGGCAAGTGCTGCACCATCCGGTTCACGTGCTCGATACGCTCGATATCCGCACCAATCGAATCGAGAAAAACGCTCGCCAGCACCTGCTGCCCGATTTGCGCCAGCGACGGATAACCATTCTCGTGACCAGCCAGTGGCACCTCTGGACGCGGCGTGGCAGCACCAATCACGAGAATGCGTTGCGCGCCGAAGTGGATCGCCGGGCTTAAAGGAGCAATCTGGCGAATCGAGCCATCACCGAAATATTCGTGATGCCCATCCAGTTCGAGCCGTACCGCTGGAAACACATAGGGAATCGCCGCTGACGCCAGCAAGTGCTCGGGCGTCAGCGCAACCATGCGGGCGGAACGCTGCGCCCGGCGCCAGGCGTGGATCGGCTCACTGGCCTGATAGAAGGTCAGGTGCTGGCCAGACGAATAACTCAGCGCGGTGACCGACAACGCATGCAGCACGCGCTGTTCGAGCATCTGCTCGATCCGATGAAAACTAAGCGTTTCACGGAGCAAATGCGCCAGCGGTGTGGCATCGAACAAGCCGCGCGGCGACTGATGCGCAGCCCAGCCGATGGTCATCGCCGCGAGCCAGCGCGCACCCGCGGCCATCACGCCAGGCCAGTCGGTGCGATACACCTGATTGGCCCGCATCGCTGACCAGACTTGCACCAGGCGCTCCGCACCACGGGCGAAATCATCCGCATGACTAGCTATAGAAGTCGCGTTGATCGCTCCGGCGGAAGTGCCGCAAATCACGCTAAAGGGAGATTCAGGCCGTGTGGGCCTGGTGGCGCGCGCAATCTCGGCTAACGCCTGCAACGCGCCCGCCTGGTAGGCTGCGCGAGCCCCGCCGCCCATCAGGACTAGTGCAAGGCGCATGGCAAAGGCCAACGCGATGCGTATAACTGGCGGGGCTGCCCGCCCGGTCTGCCAAGCCGCAGCACGGACCAACGCGACGGGCGTAGCTGGCTGGACGGTCTCCATGCGTGGGCACCCGGTGCCGGATAGCTGGACCGGCGCGACATACGCGGCTGGCTAGGCAACAGCCCAAGCCCAGGCAGCACGCGCAAGCGCGCCAGAACGGCGCTCATAAGATCAGGCAGCGGCACGGTTCACGACCCGGTTGTCATGATCGCGGGCCGGGCATCACGTCCGGCGGGGCGCGGCTTTTTTCGCCGCGCGCGTTTTGCCAGCAGCGGGGGTGGTTTTAGCGGCGGTTTTAGCGGCGGTTTTAGCGGCAGACTTGGGCGCGCGGCGAGGTGGTGCGCTCGCTGGGTCAGTTGCCGAAGCCGGTGCAGCGTGAGCCGCTGCCTGCCCGCCCGAATTGCTCGCAGTCGAATTGCCCCCCGCCGAAGTACCCGCAGCCTCTGGCTGGGCCATCGCAAACTCGGCCACCTGGTTGAACTGCGATTGCAGCAGGTTCCACCAGGTGGAAGGGTCCATTCCAGCAGCAGAAGCAGCAGCGCCTTCAGCCGTAGCACCTGATGCCGTGCTAGCTGCCGCAGCCGCAGCCGCAGCCGCAGAAGCAGAAGCAGAAGCAGAAGCAGAAGCAGAAGCATCATCCGCCGCCCTGGCCGTCTCTGGCTGCGCAGCCGGTGCCTGGGCAAACGCACCAAACGCGCGCAATGTAGCCAGCGTCGCGCGCTGCACCTCCAGCGCCTGGATCGCGGACTGCAGCAGATTCAGATTGAGCTTGAGCCATTGCTCAACGGCACGCATATCGGTAATGCGCCGGTCGAGCTCTTCGAGATTCGTCAATTGCGCCAGCATCCCGGGAAGATCCGCCCCCGCAGCAGCGGCACCCGGCTGCGCGCCAGGAAACCCCTGGGCAAATGGCGCGAGCGGCATCATGCTCCAGAGCTGATCCAGCACACCCGCAGGCGGAAAGCCCGGCATGCCAGAAAAAGGCGATTGAGAACCAAAACCGGGGGTATCAGACACGCGGGTCTCCTCACTAAACAAACAAAGCAATACTGGACCGGCCAGGCTGCGCACGATCACTCGATCATACGCGCAGCCATGGCTCACCAGCCACTGGCAAAAACGCCATCAAGACGCTGAATCAGGCGGCACAACTGACTGCTCAATCGCCCCAAATAGCGACTTGCCCGCGTCATCGAGCATTTCAATCTTGACGGTGTCGCCGTACTGCATGAAGGCGGTCTTTGGTGCGCCATGCTCGATGGTTTCCAGGCAGCGTTTCTCGGCGATACAGCAATAGCCGCGTTTGGCGTCCTTGTTCGATACCGTGCCCGAGCCAACGATGGTTCCCGCGCGCAAATTACGCGTCTTCGCCGCATGAGCAATCAGCTGGCCGAAATGAAACACCATGTCGGTGCCCGCATCCGGCTGCCCCACCTTCTTGCCATTCCAGTGAACCAGCATCGGCCGGTGCAAACGGCCTTCGCGCCAGTGCTCACCAAGCTCATCCGGCGTAATGGCGAGCGGAGCGAATGCGCTCGCGGGCTTGCTCTGGAAGAAACCAAAACCCTTGGCCAGCTCGGCCGGAATCAGGTTACGCAACGACACATCGTTGACCAGCGTCACCAGCCGCACGCCGTTTAGCGCCTGCTCGGGCGTGGCGGCCATCGGCACGTCCGTGGTGATCACCGCGACTTCGGCCTCGAAATCAATGCCGAACGCTTCAGAGGCGCACACGATGTCGTCTTTGGGGCCGATGAAATCATCGCTGCCACCTTGGTACATCAGCGGATCACTCCAGAATTCAGGCGGCATCTCCGCGCCGCGCGCGCGCCGCACCAGTTCAACGTGATTCACATAGGACGAGCCATCCGCCCACTGATACGCTCGTGGCAACGGTGCCATGCACTGGCTCGCATCGAATGCGAACGGATGGCGCGCGCGTCCGTGGTTCAGCGCGTCATACACCTCCTGCAACTGCGGCGCGTAAAAGGTCCAGTCATCAAGCACCCGCTGCAGCGTGGGTGCAATCGCATCGGCCAGCGCGGCCGTTTGCAGGTCACGGGACACAACCATCAACTGGCCGTCGCGCGTGCCGTCCTTCAAGGTGGCGAATTTCATAAGGAGGGGCTCGAAGAAGTGACGATAGAAGGAATCTATTCTACGATGGTGAATTCGCCCGGCCCAAAGCCGTGGCATCCCTCCCGCCGCACCATTCACCTTCATCTGCGTCCTTCATCTGCGTCCTTCATCTGCGTCCTTCATCTGCGTCCTTCATCTGCGTCCTTCATCTGCGTTCTCCGCTCTCGTTCTCCACTCGCACACTGACCATGCCTTCTTCCTCCCGCAGCAACACCACTACGGCTGAACCGGCCACCGGCGAGACCCACAGCGACGAACCGGATGACACCGGCAGTGCAAAGCTCCGCTCAGGCATTCAGTCGATTGAAGTGGGTTTCCGCCTGCTTGAAGTGCTCACGCACGAGCCCCGCGCGATGATGCTCCGTGACCTCGCGCAACGCGCGCAGATGAGCCCCGCGAAAGCTCATCGTTATCTGGTGAGCTTTGCGCGGCTCGGCGTGGTGACACAAGACTCGTTGTCGGGGCGCTATGAGCTAGGCGGCTTTGCGTTGCAGCTTGGGTTGGCGCGACTGGCGCGCGTCGATGGCGTGAAACTCGCGCGCGAGGCGCTCGCCCGGCTGCACGCACAGCTTGACCTGACCACAGGCATCGCCGTCTGGGGCAATCAGGGGCCCACCGTGGTGCACTGGCTTGAATCAAGCTATCCGGCCAAGGCCTCACTCAAACTCGGTGACGTAATGCCATTGCTCGGCTCGGCAACCGGCCTTCTGTTCGCGGCCTATCTGCCCCGCAGCAAGACCGCACCCATGCTGGAGCGCGAACTGGCGTATCTGCGTCAGGCCAGCCCAACCAAAGGACGGCCCAAGACAGCAGAAGACATCGAGCCGTTGCTGGCCGAAGTACGCGCGCATGGCGCGGCACGCGTCGAAGGCATGCTGCTGCCAAACATCAACGCGTTTTGCCTGCCCGTGTTCGATGCAACGGGCAGCCTCGCGCTAGGGCTGATCGCGCTGGGCCGCGAAGGGGTCTTCGATATTCGCTGGGATGGGGAGGCCGGCGCAGCATTGCGCGAGTGCGCGCGGCAACTGTCTTATGAATTGGGCTTTGTTGCGGCTCGAGTGGATCAGGTGGATCAAGCAGATCAGGCAAAGCCGATAGGTCAAGATCAAGCGGCAGCGGACTAGCCTGGGTTCAGCCGCACCGGCTGGCATCGCGCTAGACCCGCTTCGGCCTGACAAGCCTGACAGGCCTGTCAGAGCTGACAGGCCTCACCCCACGCCACCCGGTAAAATGCGCCACGCCTCAACCCAGCGCTCACAG
Organism: Paraburkholderia bonniea; assembly: GCF_009455625.1. NCBI lineage: Bacteria > Pseudomonadati > Pseudomonadota > Betaproteobacteria > Burkholderiales > Burkholderiaceae > Paraburkholderia > Paraburkholderia bonniea. Next base: position 3,130,113 of record NZ_QPEQ01000001.1, read on the forward strand.
GAACACACCCGCCCGCTCCCGCTGTATGCGCCAGGTCAACGTCCTGGCTTGGGTCCTCCGCTCCCCGCTATTTTTCTCACGCATTTCTCGTCTCGCTCAACCTGATGCCGTCTCCCTCCCCCGCCAGCCGCCAGCATCGCTCGCCCAAGGACACCACCAGCCGCCGGTGGCAACTGGGCCGCTGGGCCGTCGTGCTGCTAGCGGTGCTAGGCCTGCACTGGAGCGCAGGACAATGGCTGGAACACAGCCGCATCGGCTTCGAGCCGCCCGCCGCGCCACCGCCAGTGCAGATCGCCCTGCTCAAACCCGAACGCATCGAACGCCAACCGGTTTCGCCTCCCTCGCTATCAACGTCAACGTCTGCGCGCAAACCGGTGCGTCCGCGTAGCAATACATCCACGCTCAGCGCCACACCGTCAACAGCCAAACCCACCGCAAGCGCGCCTGAGACCAAGGCACACGCAGACACCAGCACCAGCACCAGCACCAGCGATCAAACCAGCGAAACCGGCACCACAACAGGTACCGCAACGGGCAGCGCCAGCAACCCCCACAACCCAACCGCCAGCGCAGCCAAAGCCGAACCTGGCGTGAAATTCTCCGTGCCGCCGTCAGGCAACCTCGAATACGACTCGTACTACAACGGCGTGCGCAACCCGCCGGGCACGATCCGCTGGAGCACCGACGGCCATCAGTACCGCATCGCCATTTCGATTCCGCTGCCATTTGTCGGCACTTATCAGTATTCAAGCCATGGCCAGATCGACGCGTTTGGCCTGGCACCCGAGCAATACATTGAAAAGCGCGGCCGCCGCGTGGAAGACATCACGATTTTCAATCGCCGCGAGCAGCAGATCGTCTTCACCCGCACTCCCACCAGACTGGCGCTGCCCGATGGCGCGCAAGACCGCTTCAGCATGCTGATGCAGCTATCGGCCTTGGTGCGTGGTGATCCGGACGCCTATCAGCCAGGGGTCACCCGCGAGTTTTATGTGACCGATAGCGATAGCGGCGAAATCTGGCCGATTCAGACCATTGGCGATGAAACCATCCGCACAGCCGAAGGCCTACTCCACGCTCGTCATTTCCGCCGCCTGCCGCGCCGCGCGGACGATACCCGCCGCATCGACATCTGGTTGGCTCCTTCGCTGGGCTGGCTGCCCGCCCGGCTGATGCAAACCGAACCCAATGGTGCCGAAATCGAACTGGTCTGGCGTGGCCAAAGCACCGCAGCAGGTGCCAACGCAGACAGCGCACCCGCCTCCATCCGCAGCCCCGACCCGGCCGCGGTCAGCCCGGACAGCCTCTACAACCGTCCCTGAAGCCACCTCGCACGGCACAGCCACACCGAAGCGCGCGCCCAGCAAGCTTTCTGCATCCGGGTCATACTGGCGCGCAGCTCATCCCGAGCCGCGTTGCACCATGCCAACCCGCTTCGTTTTGACTTTTGACGCCAAACCTGAAACGTTCGAAGCCGCATGCTCTGTGCGCTAACTAGCTAACTAACACCCATCCGAGGGCCGGCATTTTTCTAACCCGCCAGATCCGCCCCTTGAATTCCTCTGCATCCGCTCCACTTAAGGCGCTGTCCGGCCAGGAGCCAACGAAAACAGGAACAGGAGTGACGACATGCAAATGATCTACAACAGCCCGAACTACTGCGTCGTCGAGTTTCCGCCGCAAGACGGTCACATCGCCATGAGGTCAGGCGGCTACGAGATCGTCGATAAAAACATGCAGCGCGAAATTTATATCGATGGCGCAATGGCAGCCAGCTTCCGCGAACATGTCCAGAAGCTGATCGCAGAAGAACCCTCACTCGATGAAGTCGATGAATTCCTCGGCCAGTTCGACAGCCTGATGACCCAGCCCGTGGTTTCCCACTAACGCCGGTTCCGTTTTCCGCTTTATTTAGCTTTAGCTTCATCCCGCACCCAAGCTCTGCTCAGGTTCAACCTGAGCAGAGCTTTTCTTTTCCCCGCTCCTGCTTTTGCCCTCAAGCTAGCCCCACCGCCTGCCCGCAGCCCCTCCGCCTACCCGGACTACAATGGCGGACTCTTTCGAACCCGTCGGCATCCCGCCCTACCAGTCATGAACCAGCCTGTTGCTTCCGCCCCCAGCATCCGCGCCTACACACGAGGTGCGGTGCTCCCCAAGCTGCTTGCGTCACGCATCCTGATTCTCGATGGCGCAATGGGCACGATGATCCAGCGCTACAAGCTCGATGAAGCCCGCTATCGCGGCACGCGCTTCCAGGATTACAGCCGCGACATCAAGGGCAATAACGAGTTGCTCTCCCTCACGCAGCCGCAAATCATCGGCGAGATCCACGAGCAATATCTCGCAGCAGGCGCGGACATCATCGAAACCAATACCTTTGGCGCAACCACCGTCGCTCAGGCCGATTACGGCATGGAAAGCCTTGCCATCGAGATGAATCTCGAATCCGCCAAACTGGCGCGCGCCGCATGCGACAAATATTCGACACCGGATAAACCCCGCTTCGTCGCCGGGGCCATTGGGCCAACCCCCAAAACCGCCAGCATTTCACCCGATGTCAACGACCCCGCCGCGCGCAACGTCACCTTCGACGAGCTGCGCACTTCGTATTACGAACAGGCCAAAGCCCTGCTCGACGGCGGCGCGGATCTCTTTCTGGTCGAAACAATCTTCGACACGCTCAACGCCAAAGCAGCACTCTTCGCCCTCGACGAGCTGTTCGAAGACACCGGCGAGCGCTTGCCAATCATGATTTCCGGCACGGTCACCGATGCTTCCGGGCGCATTCTTTCGGGCCAAACCGTCGAAGCATTCTGGAACTCGCTGCGCCACGCCCGGCCGCTGATGTTTGGCCTGAACTGCGCGCTAGGCGCGGCGCTGATGCGGCCGTATATCGCCGAACTAGCACGTCTGTGCGACACCTATGTCTCGTGCTATCCCAACGCTGGCCTGCCGAACCCGATGAGCGATACCGGCTTCGACGAACTGCCCGCCGACACCTCCAGCTTGCTCAAAGAGTTCGCCCAGGCGGGGCTGGTCAACCTGGCGGGCGGCTGCTGCGGCACCACCCCCGAGCACATCGCCGCCATCGCCCAAGCGCTGGCCGAGATCAAACCACGCAAGTGGCCCGGCCAATACCGCGACGAAGGCTGATCCGATTCCTGGCCGGAGCATTTCCGCCGGCCGACCTTATCCGCCTCGTCCGTCTTATCCACCTTCTCCGCCTTGCTCAGGCCCCCTGTCTTCCGGGCCGCCGCTGTCACCCTCACATCATCTGACTGCCATGACCGATCACACCATGCGCCTCTCCGGGCTCGAAGCCTTCAACGTCACGCCCGGCACGCTGTTCATCAACGTTGGCGAGCGCACCAACGTCACGGGCTCGAAGGCCTTCGCCCGCATGATTCTCAATGGCCAGTTCGATGAGGCGCTGGCGGTCGCGCGCCACCAGGTCGAAAACGGCGCACAGGTGATCGACGTCAACATGGACGAAGCCATGCTTGACTCGAAAGCCGCGATGGAGCGTTTCATGAACCTGATCGCGTCCGAGCCAGACATCGCCCGCGTGCCGATCATGATCGACTCATCGAAATGGGACGTGATCGAAGCAGGCCTGAAATGCGTGCAAGGCAAAGCGATCGTCAACTCGATCTCGCTCAAGGAAGGCGAGGCGGCGTTCCGGCATCACGCCAACCTGATCCGGCGCTATGGTGCCGCCGCCGTGGTGATGGCGTTCGATGAACAAGGCCAGGCCGACACCTTCGCGCGCAAGACCGAGATCTGCCAGCGCTCATACGAGTTTTTGCTCAACGAAGTCGGCTTTCCGCCAGAAGACATCATCTTCGACCCGAACATTTTCGCCGTCGCCACCGGCATCGAAGAGCACAACAACTACGCCGTCGATTTCATCAACGCCACACGCTGGATCAAGCAAAACCTGCCGTATGCCAAGGTGAGCGGCGGCGTGTCGAACGTCTCGTTCTCGTTTCGCGGCAACGACCCAGTGCGTGAAGCGATCCACACCGTGTTCCTGTATCACGCGATCCAGGCGGGCATGGATATGGGCATCGTCAATGCGGGGCAGCTCGGGGTATATGCCGACCTTGATCCGGAGTTGCGCGAGCGTGTCGAAGACGTGGTGCTAAACCGCCGCACGGACGGCACGGACCGTCTGCTCGAAATCGCTGACCGCTTTAAAACTGGCGTGGCGAAAAAAGAAGAGAACCTCGAATGGCGTAACCAGCCCGTTGAAAAACGTCTGGCGCATGCGCTGGTGCAAGGCATCACGACCTTCATCGTCGAAGACACCGAAGAAGCCCGGGTCCAGATCGACGCCGCCGGTGGACGCCCGATCAACGTGATCGAAGGCCCGCTGATGGACGGGATGAACATCGTGGGCGACCTGTTTGGTCAGGGCAAGATGTTCCTGCCGCAGGTGGTCAAATCGGCGCGCGTGATGAAGCAGGCGGTGGCCCATCTGATCCCTTTCATCGAAGAAGAAAAGCTGCGCATCGCAGCCGCAGGCGGCGATGTGCGCGCCAAGGGCAAGATCGTGATCGCCACCGTCAAGGGCGATGTGCACGATATCGGCAAGAACATCGTGTCGGTGGTGCTGCAGTGCAATAACTTCGAAGTGGTCAACATGGGCGTGATGGTGCCCTGCAGCGAAATTCTGGCGAAGGCCAAAGCCGAAGGCGCGGACATCATCGGCTTGTCTGGGCTGATTACCCCGAGTCTCGAAGAGATGTCCTACGTCGCCGCCGAAATGCAGCGTGACGAATACTTCCGCGAGAAACAAACCCCGTTGCTAATTGGCGGTGCAACCACCTCGCGGGTCCACACCGCGGTCAAGATCGCACCGCATTACGAGGGCCCCGTGGTGTACGTGCCGGACGCCTCGCGTTCGGTGTCGGTGGCCTCGAGCCTGCTGTCGGACGAAGGCGCGGCGAAATATCTCGAAGACCTCAAAACCGATTACGCCCGCGTCCGCGAGCAGCACGCCAACAAAAAAGCCCAGCCAATGGTGACGCTGGCCGAAGCACGCGCCAACAAAACCCCGATTGACTGGAGCGCTTATCAGCCGGTCAAGCCGAAGTTCATCGGCCGCCGCGCGTTCAAGAATTTCGATCTGGCGGAACTGGCGCAGTACATCGACTGGGCCCCGTTCTTCCAGACGTGGGATCTGGCTGGGCCCTATCCAGCGATCCTCAATGACGAGCTCGTTGGCGAATCAGCGCGGCGGGTGTTCGCAGACGGCAAGGCGATGCTGGCACGGCTGATCCAGGGGCGCTGGCTCACCGCCAATGGCGTGATCGCGCTGCTGCCCGCCAATACCGTGAATGACGACGACATCGAGATCTATACCGACGAATCGCGCACCGAAGTCGCCCTCACCTGGCGCAACCTGCGCCAGCAAAGCGTGCGTCCAGTGGTAAATGGCGTGCAGCGGCCCAATCGCTCGCTAGCGGATTTCATCGCGCCCAAGGCCTCCGGCGTGGCCGACTACATCGGTCTGTTTGCGGTGACGGCAGGCCTCGGTGTCGAAGTCAAAGAAAAGCAGTTCGAAAAAATTTACGACGACTACAGCTCGATCATGCTCAAAGCGCTCGCAGACCGTCTGGCAGAAGCCTTCGCCGAAGCGCTGCATGCGCGGGTGCGACGTGATCTGTGGGGCTATGCCAGCGATGAAACACTCGACAACGACGACCTGATCGCAGAGAAATACCGTGGCGTGCGCCCCGCTCCAGGTTATCCGGCATGCCCAGACCACCTTGTGAAGCAGGCGATGTTCGAGGTGCTGCAAGCCAATGAGATTGGCATGAGCGTGACCGAGTCACTGGCGATGCTGCCCGCAGCTAGCGTCTCAGGGTTTTATCTGGCGCACCCGGACAGCACGTATTTCTCTGTGGGCAAGATTGCCGCCGATCAGCTCGATGATTACGCCCAGCGGATGGGGCTATCGCAAGCCGATGCGCAGCGGGCACTCGCGCCGCAACTTTAAACCGCAGCGGTAAACCACCCGCCGCGCCGCGTCTTCGTTGACGCGACGCCAGACAACACAAAGCCCGCCTTCATTCAGGCGGGCTTTGTGTTTAATGCTGCCAGGTATCTGGCGTCTGACGCACTACGCAGTGGGTAACAACCGCGCTAGTCAAAGACCCCAGACGATATCCGCGTTTTCTTTTTGCGCTGCGCGCAGCATGTCGAGAAATGGAAAGGCACGTTGCGCGAGGCCCAGTGGAATTTCGTGGTGCTCGTGGCCCTCTTCGCCTTCATGAAAATGACCATCGCTTTCGGCCCGGTGCTGCTTGTCGGTGTTGATCGCGCTTTCGAGTTTGGCGATCGCGGCGGGCAGTTCGTCATGAGTAATCACACCGCGCTCACCCAGACGCTTGCCAATAATGCCAACCAGATACTGCGCCAGATTTTCCAGCATCATCACGTCCGGCGCGGCGTGGCATTTGAAAGTAATCAGCATGGTGGTTCCTTGTCCGTGGTTCGATGTTTGAGGTTCGATATGCACACGCCCGTCAAGCGCTGCAGCCCAGACTGACAGGCCACAGCCCTTGACGGGCAGGTCTTTGAATATATTAGCACCTGCTAAAATCCGGCTAGATGCGTCTCGCCTGTGCTGCAGTGCGCTTTCCTGTGGCAACACCAGGCGGCTGAAGCCGCCGGCACGGAACACCGCCTGCATGACAGCCAATGCTGCACAGCGTCACCCGCTTTAGATCCCCCTGTCGAACCTGAACCCGCACGGCGCGCTACGCACCCGCCGCGCCTCCGTTTCACCCAGACTGCCTCACTGGACTCACCACAAGCATGCTGCCCGCACACAAACATCTTCTCGAAACGCTGTTCTCCGACACTGTCAAACAAGTCGTCCAGGCGACGCAAGGCGAGCCCGGCGCACAGTTTGTCGCCCCCACGATCACGCTTGAGCGCCCCAAAGTCGCCGCCCATGGCGATATCGCCTGCAATGTTGCGATGCAGCTCGCCCGTCCCCTGCGTGCCAATCCGCGCCAGCTAGCCCAGCAAATCGTCGATGCCCTGCTAACGCAACCGCAGGCTGCTCAGCTCGTGCTGAGCGCGGAAATCGCCGGGCCGGGCTTTATCAACTTGCGGCTCGCACCTGCGGCAAAGCAAGCGGTGATCGCCGCAGTCTTTGCCGAACAAGCCCGCTTTGGCCACGTGACCCGCGAAGCCGGACGGCGGGTGCTGGTCGAATTCGTCTCAGCCAATCCCACCGGCCCCCTGCACGTCGGCCATGGCCGCCAGGCCGCGCTCGGCGATGCTCTCTCGAACGTGCTGGCGTCGCAAGGCTATGCGGTGCACCGCGAGTTTTATTACAACGATGCAGGCGTGCAGATTCAAACCCTGGCGCACTCTACCCAGGCCCGCGCACGCGGCCTCAAACCCGGTGACGCCGACTGGCCCGAAGCGGCCTACAACGGCGAGTACATCGCCGACATCGCGCGCGATTACCTGAACCGCGCGACCGTCGCAGCCAGCGACGGCGAGCCCGTCACCGGCGCGGGCGACGTCGACAACCTGGAAGCCATCCGCCGCTTCGCCGTCGCGTACCTGCGGCACGAGCAGGACATGGATCTTCAGGCGTTTGGCGTCAAGTTCGACCAGTACTACCTCGAATCCTCGCTCTACAAGGAAGGCCGTGTCGAACAAACCGTCGCAGCGCTGATCGCCGCTGGCAAAACCTACGAGCAGGACAACGCGCTGTGGCTACGCACCACCGATGACGGCGACGACAAAGACCGAGTGATGCGCAAGTCCGATGGCACTTACACCTACTTCGTGCCCGACGTCGCCTATCACGCGGTGAAATGGCAGCGCGGCTTCACCAAGGTCATCAACGTCCAGGGCTCCGACCACCACGGCACGATTGCGCGCGTGCGGGCGGGGCTGCAAGGGCTCGGCATTGGCATCCCCAAGGGCTACCCCGATTACATCCTGCACAAGATGGTCACCGTGATGCGCAATGGCGAGGAAGTCAAAATCTCCAAGCGCGCCGGCAGCTATGTCACGGTGCGTGACCTGATCGAGTGGTCTGGCGGTGTCACGCCTGGCACCGATACCGCGCAAAACGCCCCCGATGCCGCCACGATCCAGCGCGGCCGCGACGCCGTGCGCTTTTTCCTGATCTCGCGCAAAGCCGATACCGAGTTCGTCTTTGATATTGATCTCGCTCTCAAGCAAAACGACGAAAACCCCGTGCATTACGTCCAGTACGCCCATGCGCGCATCTGCTCGGTGCTCAACGAATGGCACTCCCGCTACCAGGGCGACCTGGCGCTTTTGCCGCAGATCGACGTCAGCTCGCTCACCAGCGAGCGGGCCATGGCGTTGCTGCAAAAGCTCGCGGAGTTCCCCGACATGCTCGAACACGCGGCCGCCGAACTCGCGCCGCACGCGGTGGCGTTCTATCTGCGCGAACTCGCGGGCGAATTTCACTCGTTCTACAATGACCGCGCCGAACGTGTGCTGACCGATGATGAAACCGGCCGCAACGCCCGCGTGGCACTGCTCGCCGCCACCCGGCAGGTGCTGGCGAATGGTCTGGCAATGATCGGCGTCTCAGCGCCCTTCAAGATGTAAGCATCCCTTTTCCGCCACTTCATGCGTGTGGCCGTCGTTATAATCGGCGGCCATTCCAGGATTTTTTTGCAGGTGATTCATACGATGGCAAAGCCACGCCGTACAACGAAGCAATCGAAACAAGCCGGGGGAACGTTTCTCGGTATCGTGCTGGGCCTGATCGTCGGCCTCGCCGTCGCAGTCGTCGTCGCGCTCTATATCACGCGCGCGCCAACGCCATTTGTATCGAAGGTTGCGCCGCCAGCAACCGCGCCAGCCGATACCACTCAAGCCCCGCCATTCGACCCGAACCGGCCGCTGCAAGGCAAAACACCTGGCCAGCCGGTCACGCCTCAAGCCGCGCAACCCTCGCCGCCCAACACCGCACCGGGTGCAACCAGCAACCAGACGCAGGCAGCAGGCCTGCTCGACGAGCCACAAATCGTCGAAGTGCCCCCCTCCAGCGGCAACGGCATAGCCGTCGCACCCAAACCCGCGCCGGAAAAAGACACCACTGCCGCCACGCCACCGGCCAAAAAACCGTCAACCGCCACCACGGCAAGCACTCCCGTCAACGGCAACGCACCGGCACCCGCCACCAAACCAGGCGCGGCCTCCAGCGCGGCTGATGCCACCACCGGGTACTTCCTCCAGGTCGGGGCATATAAAACCGCGGCGGATGCTGAGCAACAGCGCGCACGGCTGGCCTTCCAGGGCTTTGAATCGAAAGTCACGCTGCGTGAAGCCGGTGGCGTCACGTATTACCGAGTGCGTATCGGGCCGTTTGCGAAGTTCGATGACATGAATGCTGCCCGTCAACGGCTCTCCAGCGCTGGCGTCGATACCGCCGTCATCCGCTTCACCAAACAGTAATTCCAGCGCCCGCACTGAAGCACACTGAACCTTCAGCGCGCGGCGCGAGTCTCAAACAACGCTTTACGCGGATGCTCAAGCGTCCGGACATTCAATCAGCACCACTCAACCAATCGACCAGATATGAAAAAATTGCTCGGTATCCTGTTCCTCTCCCTTGGTTTTGCCGCCAGCGCGGCGCACGCCGCACCCGCTGATCCGGTTGCGGGCAAGCAATACACCGTGCTGGCTGCACCGCAGTCAGCCGACGTGCCCGCAGGCAAGATCGAAGTCCTCGAATTCTTCTGGTACGGCTGCCCGCATTGCAGCGAATTCGATCCGATTCTTGAAACGTGGATCAAACGCCAAGGCCCGGACGTCGTGTTCAAGCGCGTGCCAGTTGCGTTCCGCGACGACTTCATCCCTCACTCGAAGCTCTACCACGCGCTTGATGCAATGGGCCTCGCCCAGCAGCTCACGCCAAAAATCTTCAACGAAATTCACGTCAACAAGAACTACCTGATGACGCCCGAAGATCAGGCCAAATTCCTCGCTAAAAACGGCGTCGATACGAAGAAGTTCATGGAAGCCTACAACTCGTTTTCGACGCAAAGCGCCGTGCAGCGCGATAAAAAGCTGCTGGCCGACTACAAGATCGACGGCGTCCCAGCACTCATCGTGCAAGGCAAGTACCTCACCGGCCCCAGCCTGACCAACAGCCTGCCAGGCACCGTGCAAGTGCTCGACTATCTCGTCACGCAAGTTCGCGCGAAAAAGATGTAATGCCCAAAGGCACCGGAATGAGCCCACCCCTGAAGGTTTTCATTACCGGTGCCTCTAGCGGCATTGGCCTGGCGCTCGCTGCCGAATACACCCGGCGCGGCGCCATTCTCGGTCTGGCCGCCCGGCGCGGCGACGCTCTCCGCCAGTTCCAGCAAGCTCATCCGCAACACCTCATTGCGATTTATCCCGTCGATGTCTGCGACGCCGAAGCACTCGCTGCGGCGGCGGCCCAGTTCATCGCGCAGCACGGCTGCCCCGACGTCGTTATCGCCAACGCAGGCATCAGCCGTGGCGCGCTGACCGGCCAGGGCGATCTCGCCATCTTCCGTGAGGTGATGGACGTCAACTACTACGGCATGGTCGCCACCTTCGAACCCTTCGTTGCCGCCATGTGCGCGGCGCGCCGCGGCACGCTCGCAGGCGTAGCCAGCGTGGCTGGCGTGCGTGGCCTGCCAGGGTCGGGGGCCTATAGCGCGTCGAAAGCGGCAGCACTGAAGTATCTCGAAGCGTTGCGCGTCGAGATGCGGCCACTCGGGGTCGCGGTCGTCACCATTGCGCCGGGCTATATCCGCACGCCAATGACCGCGCAGAATCCCTATCCGATGCCATTTCTGATGGATGCCAGCCGTTTCGCGGTGAAGGTCGTAGATGGAATCGCGCGCAAGGTGTCATTCGCGGTCTATCCGTGGCCGATGCGGATCGCTGCGATGCTGCTGCACGTGATGCCGCGCTGGCTGTACGACCGCCTGTTCGAAAAAGCGCCGCGCAAACCCCGTGCCGCTGACAACACGCCGCCATAACGCCCGCCGCACACGCTGCAAAAGCCGTAACGCCGTTGCTTGCAGTTGATCTCTGATGACCATGGCTAGCCCCACCGCCTGGCTCGTCCACTTTGGCTTAGGCACGTATCCGGGCCTCTTCCACCCGAAATCTGGCGTAGGGCATCTGGCCTGCGGCATATGCCATACGCCATCTGTCATGAGCCACCGCCCGCTTCATCCGCCATACCGGTATGAAGATTCTGTTGTTGTCGCCGCCAGCCCTGTTCGCTAAGCTTTCAGCCCAGCGCGGGGCACGCGATATGCGATACACGATGCACAGCGGCCCTGCTCACCCGCCTCAAATAATCAACCTGACCGGGGCAGCCCGCCACACGCAGCCCCCTTGCTTGCCGCATCGCCTCACGCCGCGCCACACCGCGTCATGCTGCGCTCGCTCACTTTCGTCATCGGAGACCCTATGCGTTTCAAACTGCTCGCTGCTGCCCTGCTCGTCACGGCCCCGGCGCTTGTGTTCGCCCGGCCCCTCACGGTCTGCACCGAATCCAGCCCCGATGGCTTCGATGTGGTCCAGTTCAATTCGCTGGTCACCACCAATGCTTCGGCGGATGTGATCTTTAACTCGCTGGTGAGCTACGACGAAGCGACGAAAAAAATCGCCCCGGCACTCGCCAGCACATGGGAAGTCAGCCCCGATGGCCTCAGCTACACCTTTCATCTCCGGCCGAATGTCGCGTTCCAGACCACGCGCTATTTCAAGCCAAGCCGCACACTGAATGCCGACGATGTGGTGTTTTCGTTCGACCGCATGCTGAACGACAGCAATCCATGGCACAAGCTCACCGGCGCGAGTGGTTTCCCGCACGCCCAATCAATGGGCTTGCCCAAGCTCATCAAGTCCGTCACGAAGGTCGATGACCAGACCGTGCGCTTTACGCTGACTGAGCCCAACGCCACCTTCGCCTCGATTCTGACGATGGGCTTCGCCTCGATCTATTCCGCCGAATACGCCAGCCAGTTGCTCAAGGCAGGTCAGCCCGCGCTGCTGAACACCCAGCCGGTAGGCACCGGCCCCTTCATGCTGAAGAGCTATACGAAAGACGCGCTGATTCGCTACGACGTGAACCCCGGCTACTGGGGCGACAAGCCCAAGGTCAGCAGCCTGATTTACGTCATCACGCCAGACGCCACGGTGCGAGCGCAAAAGGTCAAGGCAGGCGAATGCCAGATCGCGCTGTCGCCCAAGCCGCAAGATATCGCTCGCGCCCGAGGCGATAAAACGCTGGCGATCGTCCAGACACCTGCGTTCATGACCGCCTTTGTCGCGCTCAATACGCAGAAAAAACCGCTCGATAACGTCAAGGTGCGCACTGCGCTGAACATGGCTTTTGACCGCACGACCTATCTCAAGGCGGTATTCGACAACACGGCCACGGCCGCGATCAACCCATGGCCGCCCAACACCTGGAGCGACGACAAATCAACCAAGCCATGGCCTTACGACCCCGTGAAAGCGAAGCAGCTACTCGCCGAAGCGGGCTATCCGGCAGGCTTCCAGACCACGATCTGGGTGCGGCCAAACGGCAGTGTGCTCAACCCCAACCCGAAGGCCGGCGCGGAACTGCTGCAAGCGGACTTCGCCAGAATTGGCGTCAAGGCTCAGGTGAAAGTGATCGAATGGGGCGAGCTCATCAAGCAGGCCAAGCAAGGCCAGCACGATGCGCTGTTCATGGGCTGGGCGGGCGACAACGGCGACCCGGATAACTACCTGACACCGCTGTTTAGCTGCAACGCGGTGAAGTCGGGCATCAACTTCGCCCGCTATTGCAATCCAAAGCTCGACAAGCTGATCGCTGATGGCCGTACCAGCTCGGACCAGGCCACGCGCACCAAGGCCTATGAAGCAGCGCAGCAGATGATCCACAACGAGGCGCTGTGGATTCCGCTGGGCTATCCGATGGCCACGGCGATCACCCGCACGAATGTCAGCGGCTACCGCGTGAGCCCGTTTGGACGGCAAAACTTCACCACCGTGGTGGTGCGTTAAACGCTCAACATTCAACATTCAACGCCCAGGCGCCCAGCACGCAGACGCTCACGCCGCCGGGGGCACCGTGGAAAAACGCCACACCCCGGCTGCATCCTGCATGCGCGTCAGTTCGCCCGCCAGCCATAGCAAATGCAAATGCGCGAGCGCTTCGCCAAGCGCAAACGTCATCTGATGCAGATCGAGCCGGCGGCGAAACATCATCGGCACGATATCGGCGGCGCTCTGGGGTTGCACCGCGCAGGCGGCGCGCACCTCCTCAAGGCGCGCCGCATGATGCTCACGCAACTGCCGGATACGAATCTGCACGCCGCGAAACGGCTTGCCATGCGAAGGCAGAGCCAGCGTATCGGGGAGCATCGTTTCATAGCGCCCCAGCGCTTCCAGATAGAGCGCGAGCGGATTGCCTTCCGGTTCGATATCGAACACCGACACATTGGTCGAAATACGCGGCAACACCATATCGCCCGAGATCAGCACGCCAGCGCGCTCGCAATGCAGCGCGCAATGCTCAGGCGAGTGGCCAAAGCCCGTCACCACATGCCATGTCTCGCCGCCAATCAGCAACCTGTCGCCATCGCGCATGCGCCGGTACTGCTGCGGCATGGCGGGCACCAGCTCGGCGTAATAGCCCTGACGCTGGCGCAGACTAGCCAGCGACGCTTCATCGCTCACGCCATGGCGCGCGAAATGACGCGCGGCACCGGCTCCGCCCGCGCCGGAATCGCCTGCCGCCATCACCCGGCCCATCATGTATTCGCCCAACGACATCCATAACCGCACCGACCAGCGCCGATGCTCCCCGCCCTCGCACAACCAGTGCGCGAGCCCAAGATGATCGGGATGGCAATGCGTGACGATGACCCGCAACACCGGCAAGCCTTCCAGCACATGCTCGAATACGTGCTCCCAGTGCGCCTTGATGGTGTCGGTGGCAATGCCGCAATCCACTACGGTCCAGCCTCGCTGGCCGTCGATCTCGTCACGCAGCAGCCACAGGTTGATGTGATCGAGCGCAAACGGTAATGGCATCCGCAGCCAGAACACGCCAGGCGCAACTTCATGCGCCTCACCCGCAGGTGGCAAGACATCGGCAAACGGGTAATCGAGTTGGTGTTCGAGTGCATTCATGGTGGGGGGCTTGCTCCATCGACAGCCGGGCAGGGGAAGTTTGGGGTCAATGCGCTGGACAACACGCTGGCCAATGTACAGAGCGCCGCAAGTAGCAGTACAAGTAGCAACATCAGTAGCGGCGCGGAAAAGACGCCCATGGAGGTGCGCAACTGGGGACGCAGGTTGCGCTTTGATCTGGTTGACGATAACGTAAACGGCGATTTTATCGCCCACCTTGCTGCGCTGCCTGTCCGGACTATCCCGATGAATCCGCATTACACAATTGCCGAGCTTGCGCGTGAATTCGACGTGACACCCCGCGCGATCCGTTTTTATGAAGATCAAGGGTTGCTCGCGCCCAGCCGCGAAGGTCCAGGCGGCCTGCGGCGGGTGTATTCAGGACGCGACCGCACCCGGCTCAAACTAACCTTGCGCGGCAAACGGCTGGGCTTCACGCTCTCCGAGATCCGTGACCTGCTCGATCTATACGACTCCCCCACCGACACCGTGCCGCAGCTTCAGGCGTTTCTGGCCACCGTGGCACGTCACCGCGAGGTGCTGGAGCGTCAGCGTGAAGACCTGAACACCACGCTCGAAGAACTCACGCAATACGAAGCCGAAGCCCGCACGCTGCTGCAACACAACCAGGCCGCGCACGCGGACCACGCCAGCTAAAGCCTCGCTAGCCCGCTCCGGCGCTACAATCGCCGGGCTTTCACGACACAGGATGAATGCGCGGCCGTTATGAATCACTTCCCCAAACTGCTGTCATCGCAAATCGGCTTTGATGTCGCGCAAACGATGCTCGAAGGCTTCGAGCGGCACTACGCGATTTTTCGCGCAGCGGCGCAACGCGCCAAAAGCCTGTTCGAAAACGCCGACTGGCACACGTTGCAAACGCTGGCCCGCGAGCGCATCACGTCATACGACGAACGCGTACAAGAATGCGTCGAGCTGCTTGAAGACGAATACGACGCCGAAAACATCGACGACGACATCTGGCAGCAGATCAAACTGCACTACATCGGCTTGCTCACCACTCATCGCCAGCCCGAATGCGCCGAAACGTTTTTCAATTCGGTTTGCTGCAAGATCCTGCATCGTTCGTACTTCAATAACGATTTCATCTTTGTCCGGCCCGCGATCTCCACCGAATACATCGAGAACGACGAACCCGCTGCCAAGCCCACTTACCGGGCGTATTACCCCGCACGCGACGGCCTCGAACAGACGCTAACGCGCATCGTCACGAACTTCCAGCTCAAGCCTTCATTCGAAAACCTGCCACGTGATGTGGCCTGCATGATGCAAGCCATTGATGAGGCATTCGGCTCATTCGAGCAGGCGGCCAACTTCCAGATTCACGTGCTGTCGTCGCTGTTCTATCGCAACAAGTCGGCGTATATCGTCGGGCGCATCATCAACGGCGACCGGGTACAGCCTTTCGCAGTGCCGTTGCGCCATGTCACGCGGGGCCAGCTGGTGCTCGATACGGTGCTGCTCAAGCGCGAGCAGTTGCTCATCATCTTCAGCTTCTCGCACTCGTATTTTCTGGTCGATATGGAAGTGCCTTCGGCTTATGTCGAATTCCTCCGCACGATCATGCCGGGCAAGCCCAAAGCGGAGATCTACACCTCGGTGGGTCTGCAAAAGCAGGGCAAGAACCTGTTCTACCGCGACTTGCTGCATCACCTGTCGCATTCGAGCGACCCGTTCATCATCGCGCCGGGTATCAAAGGGCTGGTGATGCTGGTGTTCACGCTGCCGTCGTTTCCTTACGTCTTCAAGCTGATTAAAGACAACTTCCCGCCCCCTAAGGAAACCACCCGCGCCCAGATCCAGGAAAAGTACCAACTGGTGAAACGTCACGACCGGTTGGGACGGATGGCCGACACGCTGGAGTATTCAAGCGTCGCTTTGCCGCTCGCGCGGCTGGATGATGCGCTGCTGCGTGAGCTGGAAAAAGAAGCGCCTTCGATGATCGAGTACGAAGGCGACAAGCTCGTGATCCGGCATGTGTATATCGAGCGCCGCATGGTGCCGCTCAACCTGTTCCTGCAAAACGGCACCGATGAGGACGTCGATCATGGCGTGCAGGAATACGGCAATGCCGTCAAAGAACTCATACAAGCCAATATTTTTCCGGGAGACATGCTGTACAAAAACTTTGGTGTCACCCGTCATGGCCGCGTCGTGTTCTACGACTATGACGAGATCGAGTATCTGACCGACTGCAACGTGCGGGCCGTGCCCCAGGCGCGTCATGAGGAAGACGAAATGTCTGGCGAGCCGTGGTACAGCGTCGGGCCGCACGACATCTTTCCGCAAACCTACGGCACGTTCCTGCTGGGCGATCCACGCGTGCGCGAGGCCTTCCTGAAACACCATGCTGACTTTTTTGAACCCGCACTCTGGCAGCGGCACAAAGATCATCTTCTGCAAGGCGAGCTACCCGATTTTTATCCTTATGAGCAGCGCGAGCGGTTTTGCGTCCGTTATCCAGAACGCTTTGCCCCACCGTCACGCATTCTGTAATGACCCGGACCGGTCTTTCGGCCCAGCTATTAAACCGACCTGATTGCGATGAACTCAAACCCTGCATCCCCACCCAACCCACTCGCCCATCTGTTCGACAACAACGATGCGTGGGTGAGCCGCAAGCTGGCGGCTGATCCCGAATATTTTTCCCGCCTCGCTGACCAGCAAACCCCGGAGTATCTGTGGATCGGCTGCTCCGATTCGCGCGTGCCCGCGAACCAGATCATCGGTCTGCCGCCCGGCGAAGTCTTCGTCCACAGAAACATTGCCAACGTCGTGGTTCACAGCGATCTGAACTGCCTCTCGGTGATCCAGTTCGCCGTCGATCTGCTGAAGGTCCGGCACATCATGGTGGTTGGCCACTATGGCTGCTCGGGCGTAGGCGCGGCGCTGCACGGACGGCGTGTCGGCCTCGCAGATAACTGGCTGCATCACGTGCAGGACGTGCGCGCCAAACATGCTGCGCTGCTGGAAGAATGGCCGCTTGGCGACGCGCGTCACCGGCGGCTGGTCGAACTCAACACGATTGAGCAGGTAGTCAACGTGTGCCGCACCACCATCGTCAACGATGCCTGGGCGCGCGGCCAGGAGCTCACCGTGCATGGCTGGGCCTATGGCGTGCATGACGGACGGGTCCGCGATCTCGGCATGACCATCAGCGAAATCGACGCGCTCGACAACACCTATGCCGCGTGTGTCAATGCAGTCTCGGCCAGCCGTGCACACGCGACAGACAACGATGTGGTCGCCGCCGACGCGGCAAAACTGGGCGACGTGCCCGCTGTTGTCGCAGGGGTTATCAAGGAGCTAAAGCATGAGTGAAGCCGCCGCTGATCCCGTCGTCATTGCCAGCGTTGCGCGCACCCCGATGGCGGCCCTGCAGGGCGAATTCGCCACGCTCAGCGCGGCTCAGCTTGGTGCTGCCGCAATTGCCGCCGCGCTTAAGCGCGCAGGTATCGAACCCACGCTAGTGAACGAAGTCATCATGGGCTGCGTGCTCGCAGCGGGCCAGGGGCAAGCCCCGGCTCGCCAGGCTGCGCTTGCCGCGGGTCTGGCGCAAAGCACTGGCGCGACCACCGTCAACAAGATGTGCGGCTCGGGGATGCGCGCGGTGATGTTCGCCCACGACATGCTGCTGGCAGGTTCAGCGGAAGTCCTCGTAGCAGGCGGTATGGAAAGCATGAGCAACGCGCCCTACCTGCTGCCCAAAGCGCGTAGCGGCATGCGCATGGGCCACGGCCAGATGCTTGATCACATGTTCACCGACGGGCTCGAAGATGCTTATGAAAAAGGCCGTCTGATGGGTTCGTTTGCCGATGCGGCAGCGCTGACGCTGCATCTGTCACGCGCGGCTCAGGACGGCTACGCGCTCGAATCCTTCAACCGGGCACGGCAAGCTATCGAAAGCGGTGCGTTCCAGTGGGAGATCGCTTCGGTCACAGTGCCGCGACGCGATGGCGACGTCACCATTCTCCAGGACGAATTGCCCTTCAAGGCCGATCTCGACCGGGTCACCACACTCAAACCCGCGTTCAGTCCGGATGGCACCGTGACGGCTGCGAATGCCTCGTCGATTGCCGATGGTGCTGCTGCACTGGTGCTGATGCGCGCCTCCACCGCCGCCCGGCTAGGAGTGACGCCACTGGCGCAGATCGTCGGACACACCACCTTCGCGCACGCCCCCGCGCAATTTGTCATCGCGCCGGTGAGCGCGCTCAAGCAACTGCTCAGCAAGAACGGCTGGCGCGCCAGCGAAGTCGATCTCTACGAAATCAACGAAGCCTTCGCGGTGGTGGCCATGGCCGCCATCCAGGCGCACTACCTGCCGCACAGCAAGGTCAACGTGAACGGCGGTGCCTGTGCCCTTGGACATCCGATTGGCGCATCGGGGGCACGCATCCTCGTCACGCTGATTGGCGCGCTACGACAACGCGGGTTGAAACGCGGCGTCGCCAGCTTGTGCATCGGCGGCGGCGAAGCGACCGCGATGGGCATTGAGCTGATGTAAACACGCGGCGGAGAGCTGCTTCAGCCGGCGCAAGTTTGGTGTTTGGTGTTTGGTGTTTGGTGTTTGGTGTTTGGTGTTTGGTGTTTGGTGTTTGGTGTTTGGTGTCTGGTGTCTGGTGTCTGGTGCTTCAGACTTCAGGCCGGGTGCCGGATGCTTCGTGTGTGTAGTGCTTCGCTGCTTCATTTGTTACCTCTCCGTCCATTGAGCAAGGAACCTGAGCATGAAAACAGCGCTGATTGTCGGAGCCTCGCGTGGCATTGGCCGTGAGTTCGCGCGTCAGTATCTCCGTGCGGGCTGGCAAGTGCTAGCCACCGCCCGCGACCCCGCCGCGCTGGAGGCGCTCGACGCCCTGGGCGCGCGCACCTTTGCGCTTGATCTCACCGTGCCCAGCCAGATCACGGCGTTCGCACACCAGCTCAATGACGCAGCGCTGGACGCGGCAATCATCGTCTCCGGGGTCTATGGCCCGCGCACGGAAAGCGTGCAGAACATCAGTGCGGAAGACTTCGCGCACGTGATGAACACCAACGTGCGCGGCCCGATGCAATTACTGCCCGAGCTGCTGCCACGCGTCGAAGCGGCACACGGCGTACTAGCGGTGATCTCCAGCAAGATGGGTAGCATTGGCGCGGCAAGCGGCACGACTGGCTGGCTGTATCGCGTCAGCAAAGCCGCGCTAAACGACGCACTGAAACTCACCTCATTGCAGGCTCGTCACGCGGCATGCCTCGCGCTCCATCCTGGCTGGGTGCGCACCGACATGGGGGGTGCGCAAGCCGCAATCGACCCGGAACACAGCGTCGCGGGCATGCGCAACGTGATTGCCCAAGCCCATAGCGCACCCGCCGCATGCAACGGGCAATTCTTCCAGTACGACGGCAGCCCGATCGAGTGGTAAGGAGAACCCCGCATGCTTGACCAGGATCACCGGATGATTCAGGACGCGATGCGCACTTTCGTCGCCGAAGTCATCACGCCGCACGCGGCCCAGTGGGACCGCGATCACACTTTTCCTCATGAAGTACACCGCCAACTAGCCGAACTCGGTGTCTATGGCGTGCTGGTGCCAGAAGCCTACGGCGGCGCAGGGCTCGATACGCTCGCGCTCGCGTTGATTCTCGAAGAAATCGCGGCAGGCGACGGCGGCACCTCAACGGTGATTTCGGTAAACAACTGCCCGGTGTGCAGCGTCTTGCTCAGCCATGGCAACGAAGCGCAAAAACGCACGTGGCTCACACCGCTCGCACGCGGCGACAAGCTAGGCGCGTTTTGCCTGACCGAACCACAAGCTGGATCAGACGCCTCAGCGCTGCGCAGCACCGCCACCCGGGATGGCGACACGTATCGCCTCAATGGCGTCAAACAGTTCATCACCAGCGGCAAGAACGCCCAGGTGGCTATCGTGCTGGCGCTCACCGATGCCGCAGCCGGCAAGCGCGGCATCAGCGCGTTTATCGTGCCAACCGATACGCCTGGCTATGTCGTCGCCCGCATCGAACACAAGCTCGGCCAGCATTCATCCGATACCGCGCAAATTATTTTTGAAGACTGCCACGTGCCACTCGCCAACCGCATCGGCGCAGAAGGCGAGGGCTATCGCATCGCACTCTCCGGCCTCGAAGGCGGGCGCATCGGCATCGCGGCGCAAAGCGTTGGCATGGCGCGCGCAGCCTTCGAGGCCGCGCTGAAATACGCCAAAGAACGCGAGAGCTTTGGCCAGCCGCTGTTTGCGCACCAGGCGGTGCAGTTTCGGCTAGCGGAAATGGCGACGCAACTGGAAGCGGCCCGGCAACTGGTATGGCATGCCGCCCGCCTGAAAGACGCTGGCCAGCCTTGCCTGAGCGAAGCCGCGATGGCCAAGCTATTCGCCTCGGAAGCAGCTGAGCGCATTTGCTCAGCTGCGCTGCAAGTGCATGGTGGCTATGGATACCTGAATGATTTTCCAGTGGAGCGGATCTACCGCGACGTGCGCGTGTGCCAGATTTACGAAGGCACCAGCGACATTCAAAAAATTCTGATCGCGCGCGGGCTGGCTTGAGGCTCAACTTAATCCGCACTCGCTGCCGCAGTCTGCGGCCCACGCTCCGCACCCTTTTTCTCCTCCTGAATTGCCTTGCCTCGACGTAACCTGACCTGACGACGCTACCTGTGAAACACCTGACAACTCCCCAGCCCGCACTGTGCCCCTGTGGCGGCGCACTGCCCGGGCAACGCAGCAACGCCCATGCACCGCTCTTCGCGCAATGCTGTGGACGCTTTCTCGAAGGGGGCGAAGCCGCCACCAATGCGCTGGAATTGATGCGCTCACGCTATAGCGCCTATGTGCTGGGAAACACGGCGTATCTGCGAACAAGCTGGGCCGAGCAAACCTGCCCAGCAACCCTGGAGACCGACGCAAGCCTGACAGCGCCAGATGCGCCACGCTGGTTAGGCTTGCAGATCAATCGTTTTATCGAGCGTGATGCACAACATGCCGAAGTAGAGTTTGTCGCGCGCTACAAGGTGCAAGGCCGCGCCCACAGGCTGCAGGAACTCAGCCGCTTCGTGCGTGGCGAGGATGGCCACTGGCGCTATCTGGATGGCGACGTGCAGGAAACTTAAAGCCAAGGGGGTACACCGATAGAACTCCGCGAGCCAAAGTGTTACCCTCTCGCCACCCGATTAATGGGGCCCGATGAAGGAGACGAAGATGCTATTTAAAACAACAAGCACAAACAAAAACGATCTGAGCGGACGCGCTCGGCTAATACCAGGTAACCCTCCGCCAGAAAGCAAGAAAAAATCTGCCGTTAAACCCTCTTCGATACAACGCGCCAAACAAGTCGCGCAGGAGAAATTTTCGAAATTCACGGGTTTTTTCGGCAAGAAAATATTTTCGACCACATCTAATAAAAAACGCTCGGGCGCGGATAGTGAGTTATCCCCTTTAAATTCGGGACAATCCAGCCCTGGGTCTATTGGAGAGCTTGATGATTTTAACGATGAAACAAGCACCTGCTCCGATATGTCCGAAAAAGAAAACTGTTCCGACGAAAATCAGGCAATCATCTCCTCAAGCATTTCGACATTTTCACTCAAAAAAGCCAAGGAGATTAAATACATCAAAGATTTGCCGCAACCCGCCCTCACCCCATTTCAAAAAAAGATGAGCGATCATCTTTTTAACTACATCAACGACTACCGGCAAATTGAATCATTTCTAAATAACGGAGCCTATGTCAACGCAAAACAAGCTGGCAGTGGCGACACGATGCTTCATCTCGTGCTAAATGAAAAACTAAAAATTAAAAAAGATTTCACCGATTTATATAAAAAATCATCCCCCAGCGAAAATCCCGTCACCAAACAAGATAAAGATTCGTATGACGCCAAGCTCAGGGATATTGATCAAAAATACGACTTACTAATCAAATTCGATGCTGAAAAACTTCTGCAAAATAACCGGCTTCTGGCACCACACGATATAGAAGAGGATATTTGCATCCAGAATGCCGTGCTGGACAAAGAAATTGAAGATTATCTGATGCGCCAGCCCCTTGGAAATTCAAACAAGGTCTAAGTCTAAGCACATCCCTTCAGCCGGGGATTCAAACAAACGATCCCCGGCCGCCCGCCATCTCAAACACTAAACCGGTTCAGCGTATAAGCCCCATACGCCGCGATAAACGCATCGAACGAGCCCGCCTCCTCCTGCTCCAGCCGCGCCTGCTCCGCGAGTGACGCTTCGCCCAATTGGACAAACGCCTCGGTCTGCGCGGCATCCAGCGGCTGCGCACGAAAATGCGCCGCATGCGCCGCGCTTTGCGCCAGACCAAATGCAAGAAAGCTTTGGCCGCGTTCACGCATGGTTTGCAACACTCGCGCCGACGGCGTAAGTGAGGCATCCGCCAGCTTGGCTCGCTGAGCCGCCACCGCACGGGCATGCACGTCATCGCCACGCAATGCATCGAGCGTCGCCGCTGCGCGCTCGATCTGCGCCATTAACGCGTCGGCCCACTCCAGCATCGCCACCGGCTGACCGTCACGCACCAGCTCAAGCCCGGGCTTGCGCCCCTCCAGCGTGACCATGCCGAAATTCCGGTTGGCTTCGGCATAAGCCGCTGGCGGCAATGGCGGGCTGTTATCCAGCGCGCACACCAGCAAGTACGCATCCAGAAAACGGGAAGTTTCCAGCGAGATCCCCGTCGGCTCGAACGGGTCGATATCCATGCAGCGCACTTCGACGTACTGCACACCCCGTGCGGCCAGCGCCTGCAGTGGACGCTCCCCCGGATGCGTGACGCGCTTGGGACGAATCGTCGAGTAGAACTCGTTTTCGATTTGCAGCACGTTGGTATTGATCTGCACCCATTGACCATCGCGCCGCGTGCCAATCGCCTCATAAGGCGGATACGGCTGGCTGACCGCTTGCGCGAGGCCATCGAGATATCCGGGCAAGGTGTCGTAATCGGCGTGCAGCGCGGCTTGTGCGGTGGTGTTCGAGTAACCCAGATCGCTCATGCGCAGACTGGTCGCGTAAGGGCGGTACAGCGTGTCGGCATCGAAGGTTTCAAGCGTGTGCTCACGGCCACGCAGAAAACGCCGGTCCAGCGCAGGCGAGGCCCCGAACAGATACATCAGCAGCCAGTTGGTGCGTCGGAAATTGCGGATCAGCCCAAGATATCGTTCGGACTGGAAATCAACTGCACGAGCAGTGGACTGCTGCTCAGCATGCAACAGCCGCCACACTTCCTCATCCAGTGAATAGTTGTAATGAATGCCCGCGATGCACTGCATCGTGCGGCCATATCGCAACGCCAGGCCCATGCGGTACACATGCTTGAGCCGGCCGATATTCGATGTGCCGTACTGCGCCAGCGGAATATCCTCATCGCGCGCGGGCAGCAAACCGGGCATCGAGTTATTCCAGAGCATCTCGCCATCAAGCCTGGCGTAGACGAAGCGGTGCAACTCATCGAGCTTGTCGAGCGTGATGGCGATATCTTTTTCGGCGGGTGTAATCAGTTCGAGCAGCGCTTCGGAATAATCGGTCGTGAGCGATGGATGGCTCAGCGCCGAACCCAGCGCGCGGGGATGCGGCGTCATGGCCAGTTGTCCTTCAGGTGTGACGCGCAGACTTTCTTTTTCAATGCCGCGCAAGCCCTGAAGCAGCGCGGTGCGTTTGGCCCCGGATTCAGGCTCAGTTGTCAGCACGGACAGGCGGTGCGCAAGCGCATCGTGATGGTGCGAAGGAGTGGTGTTTGGCATTGAGACGAGTGGAATGTTGGCGGCCGGTGTGTCGCAATCGCACCGTGAGATTCGTGAGAATGGTCGGCACAGTTTTTTGGTAGCGGGCACTTTAACACCTCGTTACAAGACCTGCTTGAGGCCGCCCGATGGCCATTTCAGCGAGTCTCCGCGCTGTTTTTCAGCGCTGTTTCTCCGTGCCATTTCTCCGTGCCATTTCTCCGTGCCATTTCTCCGTGTCGTTTCTCCGTGCCGTTTCTAAACTCGTTCCTGGCTGTGCCGCGCACGGTTTTTCAATGCTGAGCGAGTTGATGCAACAGCCGTCTGCGGCCTCGTGCCCGGCCGCTGTCATGCATTGTGTTATCCGCCTCGCGCGGCACCCGCCCGGTCGGCGATCTCATTCCACAGATGCATCGCCGCATAGGCCCGCCAGGGCCGCCATGCCTCCGTGCGCTCGCGCTGCTGCGCCGGCCGCACCAACGCCGGCTCGCGCGCCATGATTGCCTGCATCAGCACCAGATCAGTTGATGGCCAGGCATCGGCATCGCGCCACGCACGCATCGCCACGTATTCGACGGTCCAGGGACCAATGCCCGGCAACGCCAGCAACTTCGCACGCAACGTGGCACAGTCGGCCGCAGCAGGCTCTAGCGGCAAGTCGCCAGATGCCACCGCCTGCGCAAAACCTTGAAGCGCCGCGACACGTTTGCCTGGCATGCCAATGTTCGTCAGATCGGCGCTGGCGAGGCGCTCGGGTGTCGGGAAACGCCACCCCGGCTGAGCCGCTGGCCCGGCTTCAACGATGAGCTGACCGGCCCGCTGCACTAGCCGGCCGGTCAGCGTGGTAGCGGCTTTCACGCTGACTTGCTGACCGACGATGGCCCGAACCACCAGTTCGAAACCGGACCATGCGCCCGGCACCCGCAAGCCAGGCGCGGCGGCAAGCAACGGGCCCAGCCATAGATCACGGCAAAAATGCGCCTGAATCGCGCCAGGGTCTGCGTGCAGATCGAACAGATGTGTCAATGGCTTGGCCAGCGCATCGGCATGCTGGCTCACCGCGCCATCAAGACGCGCCAGCAAGACCGCACGCTGCGGCTCACAGCGCACCGTCAGCAGGCCGCTAACGCCCGCCCATTCGACGACGCGCTGATAAGTGTCAGTGTTAGCGTCAACCGCCTCCACGCCTGGCGTGGCGCGTCCGGCCAGAAAACGCAGCAGCCGGGGCCAATCGAATGGCGCGGTGTAGGGCAGCGTTAGCGTGACACTGCCGGAACGGCTGGCAGGAGGCGTTTGAGGCGTCGGCGGCTTCGGTTTCACGCGAGATCATCCACTTGTGGTTGCGTTTGTGGCTTTTGTGGCTTTTGTGGCTTTTGTGGCTTTTGTGGCTTTTGTGGCTTTTGTGGCTTTTGTGGCTTTTGTGGCTTTTGTGGCTTTTGTGGCTTTTGTGGCTCTTGCGACTCTTGCGACTCTTGCGACTCTTGCGGCTCTTGCGACTCTTGCGACTCTTGCGACTCTTGCGACTCTTGCGACTCTTGCGGCTCTTGCGGCTCTTGCGGCTTTTGCGGCTCTTGCAACTCTTGCGGCTTTTGCAACTCTTGCGACAACACCAAAGGCAGCACAACAGCGGAGCCGCCCACCTCAGCAGCCAGCAAAGCGGCCTTACGCGCCAGCCCCCAGCGATAACCCGCCAGCGCCCCGCCCTTTTGTTTGACGCGATGACACGGAATCGCCAGCGCCACCGGATTTGCCGCGCAAGCGCTCGCCACCGCGCGCACGGCCCGGGGGCGGCCGATAACGCTGGCAATCTCGGAGTAACTCCGAATTTCGCCGTAAGGAATCTGCTGCAACGCATCCCAGACGCGCCGCTGAAACGCCGTCGCCGGCACATCGAGCGGCAGCGTAAAACGCTGGCGCGAGCCGTGCAGATATGCGTTCACCTGGCCGATATACGGTGCGAGCCGCTCGGAGTCAACGCGCAGATCCGCCCGGGCGAACTGAGTGCGCAACGCGTCAACGAGCGCGCCGGGATCCTCACCGAAAGCAATCTGGCAGATGCCCTGCCCGGTCGCGGCGATCAGCATCCAACCCAGCGTGGTCGATGCCAGCGCGTAATGCACGGTCTGCCCCGCGCCCTGACGACGAAACGCCGCAGGTGCCATACCCAGCTCAGCGGGTGCCGCGTCATACAGACGCGAAGCCGAGGCAAAACCCGCGTCAGCACTAGCCCGAGTGACATTCGCCCCCGCCTGAAGCGCATCACGCAGCGTCTTGCCACGCTGGGCGGCCTGATACTGGCGCGGCGAAACGCCGACCACCCGGGTAAACAGCCGCTGCAGGTGGAACGGGCTGAGATGAACCGCCGCGCTGAGTTCGGCCAGCGTCAAACGCTGCTGCAGATGCGCATCCAGCACCGCACGCGCGCGCTCGACCAGCGCCAGATCGCGCGGCAAATTGCCTGGCTGACAACGTTTACAGGTGCGATAGCCCGCCTCGCTGGCTTCTTCGACGGTATTGAAAAAACGGACGTTCTCCCGCTTCGGCTGGCGTGACGCACATGAAGGACGGCAAAACACGCCAGTCGTCCGGACCGCATAAAAAAATGCCCCATCAGCCTGGGGGTCATGGCTCATCACGGCTTGCCAGCGTTCGGCATCGGTCAGATAGGCAGAGGTCATCGCGGTTCGGAAAGAAGTTGGGATAAAGCCCAATGTAGCGCGCAAGAAAAGGCGGTGCGCCCCGCTTCTTGCTCTTTCATTGCATGCTCTTTGTGCTCTTATTGCCCGCTGGTTGCGCTCTCGTGTAGGTTTGAGCGCTATTTCAGCGCATGCCCCAAGCCCCATACCGCATTCCGCTCACTCGCACCTTCGCGCTCGTACCCTTTTTTGTCTGTGCGACAAATTGCCACCTCATCGGGTTTTCCCTTAAAAAATTATTGCGCTGCATCAACCCCGTGTGTATAGTCGTTTCTGTCTCCTCCATGTCTCCTCCTGATATGGATTCAGCCCGCCCCCTAGTGAGCGGGCTTTTTTTTGCCCGCATTTTGCCGCACACCCGCCCTGCACAGGCCTCACTGGCCCCTCACTGGTCCGTTTGCCGGGAGCTGTACCGTCTCCTACACTTGCGCTGTCTGATGCAACCAGTCCATTCCGGCCAAAGGAGCGAGCGTCATGAAGATATCCATCCGCGACATTGACCACGTGGTGCTTCGCACCTCCGCGCTCGATGCCATGCAGCAGTTCTATTGCACGGTTCTCGGCTGCACGCTGGAAAAAGTCCAGCCCGACCTCGGGCTAGTTCAGCTCCGGGCCGGACGCGCGCTGATTGATCTGCTCCGAAGCGACAGTCCAGCAGGCGGCCGGCCTCAAACAGGGCACAACCTGGATCACCTGTGCCTGCGCGTCGAACCCTTCGATGGCCCTGCGCTAACCGCCCATCTGGCGGCACACGGCGCGCAGCCCGGCGCAATCGCCGAGCGCTATGGCGCAGACGGCTTTGGGCCATCGCTCTATCTGCGTGACCCAGATGGCAACACCATCGAACTCAAAGGACCACCCCAAGCCGCCTGGCCAACGGCCGCAGCATAAAACCCAGCGGCCGGCATGCTCTTGATTCCGCTTACGCTTTACCCGTTCGCCGGTTCCTTCAACACTGACCATTCAATCGGCACCGCATCCGCGTCAGCACTGCCAAGCCACGCCTCACCGTCCTGCACCGTGCATTGCAGCCGCATCGTCCGCTCCGCCAGGCCACCCAGCGCGGACGCGACCCCCTCACCCAGCGACCACACCGTGACATTGCGCAGCCGCTCAACCTTGCCGCGCACGCCTTGCCACCAGATCTCAGAGGTCCGCCCGCCATAGGCGATCACATGCACCTGAGCGGCACGCCCGCTGGCCTTGGCGATGCGCCGCTCCTCGGGCTGGCCGACGTCGATCCAGCGCTCAATCGCACCGGTTAAATCGCGCTGCCATAAATCCGGCTCGTCGATATCCGACAGGCCTTTGCAAAATTCAAGCCGCTCGTGCGCAAACAAGGCAAAAGCCGCGACACGGACCATCATCCGCTCATCGGTTTCAGACGGATGGCGGGCAATCGTCAAAGCGTGATTGCCGTAGTAGTGCCGATCCATATCGGCGATCTGGAGTTCTGCTTTATAAATCGTTGATTTAAGAGCCATGCGATACCCACAGCCCGCCTGCGCGGACCGGACAGAAAAAGGTGAAAGGTGGCGCACATCCTGCGTATTGCAGACTGGCGCGCGTGACGGCACCCAAGCCGGATCATGGCGCTCGCCCCGAAACCTGACGAAGAGCAGGCCAACAGGCAGCGAAGCGGAAACAGCAGGTGAAAAACACCGCTAGCCAGCGTGAGCCACGTGACTAGCGGCGTGATGATACCGAATGCACCAGGCGCACGGGCGAATCGGCGAGTGATGGGGGTGGCGAGTGGTAACTAACAGGTAGCGCGGCTGGCGGCTGAGGGCTGGCGGCGGTGGATGCAAAAAATCCGGGCCATTCATCCATAAATGGCCCGGACTGCCTGGGGTATCCAGCCTGGGTGCGATCCGTTCAAACGGATCGCACTGATTTATTGCCTGATAAAGCGATCGTTGGTCCAGAGGCCCTGAGTGTCGCTATTGCCCGCATTGACGAATTCGACGTCATGTCCAACCACCCGCACGACGCGAAAACGCGAATTCTCGGGCGTCGAAATGCACTGAAAACCCGAGAAATATTCCTGCATTTTTTGCTTCTCACCTGCCTTCGCATGACGGTCAGCCGCATCGAGTTTGTCTTTCGACAGGCAGCCATACGCATTGGGTTTCAGTTGAATGGTTTGCTGTGGTTTAACGATGGCGTCCTGGGCCTCTACCGCCGAGGCGGCGATCAATCCCATCAAGGCGAAAAAAATGACGGCTCGCTGTTTCATGTCTGGCCTCCGTGCTGGAACAACTCCGGTTAGCTAGGTGCTTAACTTCATGAGAGATCCGTACCTTGCACTGTAAAAGAAGCCCGCGCAGCAGCAAGAACATCTTGTGTGCGCTCGCAACAGTGACGAATTGTCGCAGCGCTGATTTACCACTTTTACGCCGCACGGCTGACAACCTGAACCCCGCATTACCAGCCACGACAGGTTCACGCGAATCAGCGCCATTGCCATGCCTAGCAACGCCCGGGCCCATAAGTCAGCATGCAATGCGTCCACACGCTGCCTCTCATTAGCGAGATAACACCGCCAATGGTGCAGCGCACACCAAGTTATTCCGTAATTAAGAGCCCGCTTACCGCGAAATTCAGCGTTTATAGAATAAAAACAATGCCATCCCGGCCATTTTTATCCGCCATCAGCAAATTGTTGCTTGTCGCCGAAAAATGTTCATGGGTTAATCGCAGCACGTTATAGGAGAAGGCTCACATGACACTGGCCCAATGGTTGCCGTTCGCAATGGCGTCAGCAATCCTGGTGGCGATTCCCGGCCCGACAGTACTGCTCGTCATCTCATACGCGCTGGGGCATGGACGTCGTTACGCGATGGTGACCACCGCAGGCGTGGCGCTAGGCGACTTGACCTCAATGACCGTGTCGATGCTTGGCCTAGGAGTGATTCTGGCGGCTTCCGCCACGTTATTTACCGCCCTGAAATGGCTTGGCGCGGCCTATCTGGTGTATCTCGGCATCAAATTGTGGCGCGCACCGGCCAGTCAGTTCGAGACCGCACACAGCGCCAGCGCCCCTCGCACCTGGCAGATTTTTGCGCATGCTTATGCAGTCACCGCGCTCAATCCCAAAAGCATTATTTTCTTTGTCGCTTTTGTGCCGCAATTCATTGATCCGCACGCGGCCATCGCCTCACAGATCGTTATTTTCGAAGCCACCTTCGTGCTGCTAGCCAGCTCCAATGCCCTCGCCTATGCGCTGCTGGCTTCCGCCGCCCGCCGCCTGATCCGGCGGCCGCAAGTGCAGCGCGGGGTAAACCGCACGGGCGGCGTCTTGCTGATTGCGGCTGGTGTGATGGCTGCAGCATGGAAAAAAGCCCACAGCTGAAACAACGCGCGCAGCTAGCTAACGCTCTTGCTGGATTGCAGAAAATCACTTTGAAACAGGCACATGCGCAATGCGTTGTGATACGCGCCATTACCGAAAAATTCTTCAATTAATTCAGCCTCGTGCTGAAAACCGCATTTTTCATACACGTGAATCGCTGAAGCATTCGATTTATCAACAATCAAATAAATTTTCCGCAGATTCAACACGGAAAAAGCGTAATCAATTGCCAGCCGGGTAGCGATGGTCGCGTGGCCATGCCCCTGCGCGTAGGGCGCGATGATGATCTGGAATTCACCACGCCGATGGATGTAATCCAGCTCAATCAGCTCAACCAGGCCAACCGTGACGCCTGCACTATCAATCACGACAAAACGGCGTTCACGCTGGTCATGAACGTGCTGGTCATAAAGCTGGGAGAGTTCGGAGAAGGTTTCGTAGGGCTCTTCAAACCAGTAACGCATGATCTTTGCGTTGTTGTTCACCTCGTGAACGAAGCGCAAATCTTCACGCTCCAAAGGACGCAAGGTCAGCGAGTGGGCGTGCTGGGTTGTCATCAAAAACTCCCTGGAAAAGTAGACAGCCGATTATCCGGCATGAATCACGCGTTTAAGCGGCATGCGTCACGGCATCGGCGGGGATAAATCTCCGGCAAAACAATCACCGCCACCTACAATAAAACCATGCTGCGTTGCCGCTCTGAATGGAGGCTATCGTGATCGAAAATCTGATACTCGGCGCGTTTTTGGTGGTCCCGCTTTTGATTGTCGCGTTTCTGTTTTCAGATGAACTTTGGCAGGAACACCGCTTGCGCCATCCAGGGCCACACCGTCGCAAACTGGATTGGCGTCATCCATTGCGAACCTGGCGGCATCGGCATTAATACCCGGAAGATTCTTCGCTCATTCATGGCGGGCACGAAAAGAAATAAATCGCAGATGGCAAGCAAGGCTCAAGCTGGCAACAGCGGGGACTGTATTGGCGAGGATCGGGAAAGAGAAAGGGGCAAAGGGAAAAAAGAGGGAAAGGGCACAGCAATTCGCCCAGTATGAAACCCCAGCGTCAGACTGTGCGCTGGCATCTTCAGCCAGCACACAGCTAACGGGAAAAGCGTGATTGAGCGGCGGCGTTGAAGGATGTTTATGTCAAAGCCCGCATCGCTCGCCACCGCCATCGTGAGGCAAGGCACACGTCAAACACCCGCCTGTTCGTGGTACGCCGCGATCACTTCATCCACGGGACCAAACGCACGCAAATGACCGCTGTGCATCCACAGCGCTTTCGTACAGAGATTTTTGACCAGGTGGTCATCATGGGAAGCAAGAACCATGATGCTGGCCTTTTGAATCAGCCCCTCGATCCGAGCCCTGGCTTTAGCCACAAATGCGGCGTCGCCCGCGCCGACCATTTCATCCAGCAACAAGATTTCCGGCTGCACAGCCGTGCTAATGCCAAAGATCAGACGCAGCATCATGCCCGCTGAATACGTCCGGATCGGCAAACGCAGATATTCACCCAGCTCGGTAAATTCCTCGATATCCGGAATCAAGCTGTCGGCTTCCTTGCTGCTAAGCCCCATCACCACGGCACGCAGCAAGACGTTTTCGTAACCCGTGGCCTCCATGTCCATGCCCATCGACATATCGGTCAATGCAGAGACCCGGCCATCAATCAGCACCTTGCCTTTCGTCGGCGGATAAATGCCGGCCAGCACGCGCAGCAGCGTGGTTTTTCCGGACCCATTGCGGCCGACCAGCGCCACGCGATCGCCGTGCTCAAGGGTGACGGAAACATCATCGAGCGCATTGATCACGACAACCTGCGGATCGACGGATTTACCGAGATCCCCCCCTACGGTGCGACGCAGCAACTCGGCTTTTAACGCCCGGCCCCTCGCGTTGTAGATCGGCAAGCTGACAGAGACATTGCTTAAGCTAATGCGAGGTAAGTGCAAAGACATAAATTACGAGTTCTTCAGTTGATAGCAATCGTGGATTGGCTGGCTCACCCTGAACCAGCATCTTGACTATTAAAGCCAGTAAACAACCCGGGCGGCATAACGTCCGGCAAATGGCACGACAATCAGATTGCCGATTACCGCCATCACAAGACACACCGACAAAGAAAGAATATCCGGCGGCAGCCCCAGCAAAGGATCTCGAACCACCTGAAGCAAATGCGCAAAAGGATTGAATAATAAAACATAACCGTGATTGCCAAGCTGGCTAGTGCGGAACATCACTGGCGTAATAAAGAAAACCAGTTGCATGACGCTAGCGACAATTTGCGGCACATCCCGAAAGCGCGCGGAACAGATTGCCAAAAAATAGCCAATCCAGAAAATATTGGCCAGCACCAGAATCAGACCGGGAATAAAGTAAAAAATATTCCAGTTAATTGGGTATCTCAACGCAATAAACACCAGCGGCACGATAATCACGTTATGCGCGGCAATAATGATGGTGCGCAACTGGGTTCGCAGTAAATGAGTCGCACGGGGAATCGTCGTATGACGAATTAGCCCTTCGCTCTCAATAAATGAGGAACAAGACTCAACGATGCCCGAGGTAATAAGCCCCCAAAAAACGAAGGTGACCGAGATATAGGGCAGATAAGTAGCGACATCTGTTTTGAACAGCGTTGAGTAGACAATCCCAAGCCCCCCAACGGTCAACGCCATACTTAAGGTCAGCCAGAATTGTCCCAGACGTGAACGGCGATAGCGCCGCCTTACGTCATTCATGGCTAGCGTGTACCACACTCGCCAGCCAGCGACCGATTCACGAATATCGGCCAACCCTGTTGCCGCATAAGTAAGCGAAGTGGATTTAGTCATACTTGCATTCTTGTTTAACTGTAAAATTTATGCTGCTTCGAAATTCCAGACTCAGTCAGCGGTTTTGCCAGAAAAATCATTCATCAACCAATTAAATCCGGCTTTCTGCGACACCAACCTCAGAGCCCGGAATATTCTCACACAGGTTCTGGATTTCAATTTTTTGACGTTTGAATATCGAGCATTTTTGCTGCTGGCGGCGGAGGTATTTTAAAGTGGTGCGATTATTATCTGAAATCATTTCTGGACACATACGCATAATTTGCCTAAAACCAGCACGATAAACAGTGCCGCATGTTACCCGCATCGACGCAGATTGGCGAGGGTTTGTCGCATCGCGGCCTTGGGCCGGCGCATGCCAGACGTCACCCCTTGCGCTCCCATCCAGCGGTTCAAGCTGGATTTCATGCTGTTCAGGGAGCAACCCGCTCTTTCGAGCGCCATGGCAGCACAAAAAAACGTGCTGCTGAAGCCTTCGGCGCGGCATGCGTAACCCCGAAAAATATGTCCAGCCTAACCCCAGCACAGCGAAATTTTCCATCCGCAGCACGGCCCAGGCCACGCCCTACTCCGGCATGGCGTTAAACGGCACGCACCTCCGGCGCAGCAAGCGCATTTTCCTGGGCAATTTGATATTGATCCAGAATCACTTTTTCGATCAGCTGCGCCATTTCTACTTCAGTTGGAAAATGACTGGCAAAAGCAATGCCCCTTTCCGCAAGCGTAGCGGCCAATGCTTTGTCATCAAGTATCCGGATAATGCCATCGGCAATTGCCTTAGGATTTGGCGAAACCAGCACGCTATTATCTTCGCCGCCGTAATTCACGTGATTATTATTGACATTCAAATCGACCACCGGACAGCCACAAGCCATCATTTCAAACGGCACCAGCGATGGATTGGTTGTGGAAAAACACACACCAAGTGTTGCAGAACGATATAAATCACCCAGCTCAAAAATCGTGTCTGTCATACCCAGGTTAACGAAAGAAAACGGCACGTTATTATATTTTTCTTTCTTGTCACCATAAAACACGATTTCCACTTGAGGACGCAGCTGCTTCACAATTTCCAGCGCCATGACGCCAAGCGTATAACACCGCCGCGGCATATCCGGGCGTGCAAAAAATGCGATGCGGTCTATTGATTGATCTGAAGTGGATTGATCAGCGTCCACTACAGCCGGGTAATAAATGCCACGATCCAGAGGGAAGCGGAAGAAACTCCCCCGATCAATACCCAAGGTATTTTTCAGCATTTCCAGCGGCCACGGCCCCGAAGTTAAATGATAGAACCCCAGGCGATACGTCTCCAGCGCACGGACATAATCGACACCCATCGGGAAAAACATCGGCTCGAAATCCTGCAGAAAATAAAGATGGAGCCGGGCACGTGACTTGACTGCATCAATCACATAAGCCGTAGTCCAGTATGTACATACCAGAACGTCGCTCTCTTCTATCTCGTCAACACCCCAGACCACCTTGTCCGTTTTGATATCAAAGAACTCACGCTTGATAAATTCATAGGCTTCTTCGCCGGTAGAAAACCGGTGATTATCAGGAAGAATATGTAACGTGCAAGTGTGTCCGAATTCAGAAAGATATTTGATTGCGCGGAAAATATTCCGGTGCCCGCCCGATGCCTCGAATGGCTGCGGAATCACCCACGAAATACGCAAGCCTTTTTCTTTATGCCTGAAAGACACTGGCACAGCAGGTAAACGCGCACTAGTTTCAGTAATATTTTGCTTACCGTGGTGCGACTTTACTATTTCAGTATAAATTTCGACCAGCCGCGCACCAATGCGCTGCGGATAATAGGTTCTGGCAATGGTCAATTTTGCTTCAGCGGCCACCCTGTTTCTTAACGCATCATCTTCGATTACGCTAGCCAATGCGTCATACCATTCGTCATCGTTATGCGCAATAAATCCATTAACACCATTTTTGATCGCATCACAAAAAGCGGGCACAGCCGAAGCCACAATAGGCACACCACTTAATGCAGCCTCGACAAACTTGAGCTCGCTTTTGGCTTTACAAAACTCACTATCGACCTCAAATGGCGCGATATTCACCAGGCAAGTCGCGGTTTCAATCATCAAGTATTGCCAGTCCATAAAATCAACACGGCAAACCTTGTGCTCTAACCCTGCGAGATAAGTGGAAACATCAAGAAAACCCACTACTTTCAGAAAAACATCATCATATTTTTCTAAAATTCGCCGAAGCGCTGGCGCGGCCTGCGCGAAATCGGCCTGATGACTAGAAGTACCGCTTAAATAACCAATAAATTTTGCATCATGAAAATCAGAGGCAACAATTTCACTGATTTTAAGCTGCCGGAGATTAACGCCAAAAGGAACGACGTACGTTGGCTTATTGAAATTTTCAATCAGCTTGTCAGCAAGAAAATTGGTCGAAGTTGTGATGTACGGACAAAGCATTAATGCCCGCCGGATACTTTTCATTCCATCCAGATAGCTGGCCTGGCCAGCCTCATCCATCCGGCGATATGCATCCACATGCCCGACCAGATCTGGATCAAAAACCAGATCGTCGATGTCATACACCAACGGAATATCCAGCTTTTTAATATTATTAAAAAGCGTATTGACCCGGTCGTTAAATCCACTACGGAAAACAACAACAATCGAGAACTGCCTCAAATAATCCAGATTGTGAATTTTTTCATCAATATCCCAAATCCATTCAGACTGAACCCCATATAAGCCAAGCGCTTCAATATGATTGAATACGCGATAGCGCTTGCTAGGGCCCTCATTGCAGCCAAGAAGATAAAGAACACGCAAAGTTTTGTCTGAAGGCATAGAGAAATTCTTGAACTAGAGCCGGGCAGGCGAACCTGTCATTTCGTCAAGCCATGGCAAGATATCATTCGGCAGCGCTGCTCGCAAGACTCTAATGCCCAGCGAACCTGGCAGCGCTAACTAGAAGACGTGATTTGCAAAATCTGGTTAATTTTGGCGGCATTTCCAAAAATACAGGGGGAATCATACTCCCTGTCTGGAAGCAGGCCATACTGCGGCCTGATCGACAGCCCTTGCTGCGCAATAAATTCGTCGATTTTCTCTCGAATTGTTACTGCGCGCCCCGAGCAGCCATGAATAATGCCATTAATTTCGCTTTGCGAGACCATCGCCGCAATTTGACTGGACACCTCAGCCAGCGAAATGAAATCAAATTTATTTAAACCTGATGTAAAAGGAATAAACGCCTGACCTTCTTTTTCTTTAAGCAGAATTTTTGAAAAAACAGATTGACCACGCTCGTAATCGCCAAGAATATAAAACAGCCGCAACCACTGAAGCTGTGCGCCAAGCTCGGGCAGTTTTATCTCTAGCGCCGCACGCAGCGCATTTTTTGCGATGCCATACAGTGAACGTGGATTAGCCGGCGTGTGTTCGTCAATTTCACCGTTGAAGTAACCGATCTCATGCACACTGCCAACCACCGAAATCTGCCGCACACCAAGACTGGCCATGCGCATGAGAAAGGCGAAATGCCCTGGCAAATCTTCAATGTGGCTGTTTGCGTTATGCATAAAGCCATTGCGCCACGCGAGATGCAGACAAACATCTGGCAAACCGGTTGAATCGAATAAAGCACTGTCGATCGCCTCGATATCGCACTGAATATAACGAATTCGCGGATCGTTAGAGGATGGTGCCCTACCGGTTGCAATCACCCCATGCCCGCGCGCCAGCAGAGCATTGATGACATGTGGACCGATATATCCCGATGCACCTGTGACCAAAATCATTTTTTTCATTTCATTTCTCCGAGCAACTGACTGTTGCGGCCCGGTAATTTCAACTTTAGGGTCCAGCTATGTCAGAATTTTCGGCATATCGACAAAAAATCTTTATCGCTTCAGCCAAAATCGAATTATGTGTTAGCACAGATATTGAACTGCGCCGATTTCAGGCGGCGCATAAAATTTGCCAGCGCCGCCCCCCCCCCTTCATACTCATTACCAACACGTTATGACGCAGATCCAGCAGCCTTTTTTAAAATCTTGCGAATATTTGCAGCGACAGACAGGACAGGCAAGAGAATCAAACGCAGTATGCGCCTTACCCCAATTGGCAAACGGCGATATTCAAGCGCAACCCGATAAGGCATGCCCGCAATCAGATCAAGCTCAGCGGTTTTCTGCTCCAGACGAGCCTGCATCTGGCTCAAACTCGACTTGAGATCCTCTGTGACTGCCGTTTCAGCGCTTCGCTGCGCGGCTTGGGCCATTTCGGCAAGCTGCGCATTCATTCTGGCGTTGTCCTGCTCCAGGAGCAGCGCCTTATTACGATAGAAAAACAGCTCGGATGCCCGGACGGCGTCCTCTTTTAAAGTTGGCACTGGCATATTATTTTTTCTGGACAGCTCAAAAGCAGAGGTTGAGCCAAGACGTAAAGCGATCTTGGCAAGACTATTTTTCCCCGTACCGCCCAGGGAAATTTTTCTAATTGCGCGCAGATCAATCTCAGGATTGCTCTCACGCAGCCGGTGCGCGTTAATACGGCAAATCGACAATCCGGACTGGTTATCAAGATATTGCTCTGCAGCCCCGGTAAAATCGGCATCATCGCTGGCCGACAATGCAATTCGCAAATTCACCTGCTCGCCCTCACTGAGCGTGACGATCTCAACGGATTCCTGCAAAAAATCAACCGGCTGATTAAATACAATAACCTTTTCCCGGTATTCTGCTTCTTCTGGAAAATTCAACTCCGCAGCATCTTTTAGCTGAAAATATTGCAATGCTGAGGCCAAGGACAAATCGCTATTCAAAGAGAAACTGGAAACACCCCGATTCTTCTCCCTTAAAAACAGATTTTCTTGACCCAGATAAATCCATATTTTTGCAAGACAATTAGCACTGGCACCGCCAAGCGACAACTTATGTATTGCCCGATAATCGATATTTCCTGCGGACGCCTTGAATGAGCGAGCATTAACTTCATTGCATGCAACGCCCGAATTATTTTCGAGCCAATATTCTCCGGCATTCGTATATTTGCCATCGGAATCCGAACTCACTGCAATTCTCAGCGGAACAATTTCACCTTCGCACAACACAATCACATGCAATACGTTGTTCACCAGATCCAACGGCTCAGGGAAATCAATTGATAACTCCCGATGAACAACGGATTCATCGAAAGTCAGCACTCGTGCATCGGACAGCTTGAAACCCGGAACCGTTGTGAACTGACGCGACAGCCGTCTGGCTGCCACCGTTTCATCACAAAGCACCAAATCGGGAATATGAATATTGCCGGCCTCGCTGTGAAATATGCTGGCCTGCATCGCCGCAGGTAAATATTCACGACATAACCCGATATCAAAACCACTGTCTGTAAACTGATTATCAAACTCAAATGGCCGGATCCGCCCCCAGCCGCAGACGTTTTTCCCATCATCGACAAAAACCGCGTCCGAGCAGTCGAACCCACACGCAGCAAGCGTCATCGCAAGCTGGCCACAGTTCCAGCCCGTTTGCCAGTGATTGTCACAAGCGATCGGCTCGTAGGGCGGCACCACAACGCAGAGATAACCACCTTCATTTAGCAGAGAACGTAAATGGTTAATCCCCCGTTCGAGATTGGAAAAATGCTCCACCACGTGCGACATGAAAATCGCATCGAATTTCCTTTCTGGCGGCAAAGCGTTTAAATTCCCCTTAATGAATTCGATTTCATCATGAAACATAAAATCAGCATCATTAACATCGACCGCGGTTGGCTTAAAGCCTTTTTCGAGAAAATATTTGCTATGGGAGCCACAGCCCGCACCAACATCCAGAATCGTTGTAATTCCGCTGGGGAAACGGTCTAGCCATGGCCGTTGCTGATTCAGCCTGATATCATTTGCCAACATCAGTTCACCACTGGCTCCAAATTCATATTTAGCCAAACCAGACTCCAGCAAAATTATTAAATTAACCTAGTACACGATGGATAATTCAGATTTGCACTTATGTGAGAATCAAATCCCTATGAATCATTTATCCATTTATTTGAGGCAGATTTTACAGCTTAGCACGAAAACTTTACTTCCCTATACAGAACCGGCTAAAAATCACGCCCAACAAATCATCTGACGTAAATTCACCAGTAATGGCATTTAACCGTTCCTGAGCCAGCCGAAGTTCTTCCGCGAATAAATCCAGTGCCGCAGCATTCTGACTGGCATGCTGCGCTGCCAGCGCCAGATGTTCCTGTGCCGAGCGCAAGGCTACCAGATGCCGTTCGCGCGCCAGATAAACACCTTCCGCACCCGCCTGCCAGCCAGCAATCCGCAGCAGCTCAGCGCGCAATAACGCAATGCCCGCGCCAGTCCGCGCAGATAGCCGCACCTCGCATAACTGCCCACCCGCAATAGCGTCCCGCCTCATCACATCGGGCCCAGTGCGGGTCAGATCGGTCTTGTTCAGCACACGCACCACCGGCACGCCAGCCGGAAAACGCGCGGCAATCACCTCGTCCTCTCCCGTCATGCCGGTCTGCGCCTCAAGCAGATGAAGCACAACATCTGCCCGGTCAATTTCGCTCCAGCTTCGCGCGATGCCGATTTTTTCCACTTCGTCATCGGTTTCGCGTAAGCCCGCGGTGTCGATGACATGCAGCGGGATCCCTTCGATCTGAATCGTCTGCGTGACTTTGTCCCGCGTAGTGCCTGCAATTGGCGTAACAATTGCCAGTTCGGCCCCCGCCAGCGCATTCAGCAGCGAGGATTTACCGACATTCGGCTGACCCGCCAGCACCACCGACAGCCCCTCCCGCAGCAAGGCTCCCTGACGGGCATCGGCCAGAACCTGTGCCAACTGCTCACGGATATGCGCCAGCTTGCCCCGGGCGTTAGCCGCTTCGAGAAAATCTATTTCTTCTTCTGGAAAATCGAGCGTCGCCTCCACCAGCATCCGCAACGTGACGACGTCGTCCACCAGCGCGTGAATATCGCGTGAAAACACACCATCAAGCGAGCGCCCCGCCGAGCGTGCAGCCGCCTCAGTACTCGCCTCGATCAAATCAGCGACCGCTTCCGCTTGAGCTAGATCGAGCTTGTCATTCAAAAACGCCCGCCGGGTGAACTCACCAGGCTCCGCCAACCGTAAGCCGATCGACCGTCCCGCCTCAAGACAGCGCTGCAACACGAGTTGCAGCACCACTGGGCCGCCATGCCCCTGAAGCTCGAGCACATGCTCGCCGGTATAGGAATGTGGCGCGGGAAAATACAAGGCGATTCCGCGATCAAGCACTTGCCCACCGCCATCCAGAAATGGGACATAGCTGGCGTGACGAGGCACAAGTGCCTGCCCGGTCAACGCCCGCGCCAACTGTTCGGCCGCCGTCAGCCCCGCTGTTCCCAACGAAATCCGGACCACGCCAATTCCTCCTCGGCCAGGGGCAGTGGCAACGGCGACGACTGGATCGGCATCAGTGGTAAGCATGGGTAAAAGCAGAACAGGGGTAGGACGCGCGAGCTGCAAATGCATCGCGGGCCGCATTGTAACGCGGCCACTTTGTCGCTTTAAGCCTATTTAAATCGCATCAGCAGCGAAAGTCCCGGGCAAAAACAGAGCGGCCCGGATAGGATATCTCGCTTGGGATAAGAATATTCTTAATTTTTATGCCTATGATTAAGAAATTATGAATGGACTGGCTTTCCAAGCAAGGGAGTCACTGCACTCGGTAGCGCACAACGAATGTTTATTGCTGTGCTGAAACAAGCTAACAACTGCGAAAATGCGTTAAATCTAGCGCATGCAGTTGTCTCCATGCCAGGTGAGGAACTGCACAATTCCGGCCATGCCAACTATCGAAGAAAAAGCGGCTTTCGCCGAACGCCTGAGATTCTCAATGACTCGTGTCAATGAAAAACTCAAAGGCGGCACCGATCTCGCGCTTCATTTCAACCTGCGCCATCGCAATGGCGAGCCTGTATCGCCGCAAACCGCACACAAGTGGCTGACCGGCCGTACGATTCCCACGCCAGACAAGCTTCATACGCTAGCCGAGTGGTTTAAGGTTGACCTCCATTGGCTGCATTACGGCCCGCCGCCATCCAGCATGGCCACACGCACCGTTCCGCGCCCGCTGACACGCGACGGCAAATATCCGCTCTCGCCAGAAACACTCGAACTGGCCTCGAAAGTAGAGTCGCTCTCGCCGCATCATCGTTATCTGGTGCAAGAGTTGGTGTCGCAGTTTTACGGCGATGCCGATCAAGACTGAAAACGCTGTGCCACACATCGCACCGCTTGCACCATACAATCACCAGACATCACCAGACGATCTTGCTCAAGATAAAGCCTGACCCTGGCTGGCCTATGGTGCAGCACACCGGCTTTTGCTAATTGATGTAATTCACTGATACAGAAGGCCATCATTGAATTCTGTAGCGATATTTCTCTTGCTCTGAAATGAGCTAAATGCTACCAACTTAAGACAGATATATCTCAATTAGTTGTCTGCATTGGCGTCGTGCAACTGCACAATCCGCCCATGCCAACCGCACAAGAAAAAACGGCCTTTGCCGAACGCCTGAAGTTCTCCATGACACGCGCTCCCGAAAAACTGCGGGGCGGCACTGACCTTGCGCTGCACTTCAATCTACGCCACCGCGGTGCCCATCCGGTTTCGCCGCAAACGGTGCATAAATGGCTGAGCGGCCGCACGATTCCCACCCAGGACAAATTGCAAACCTTGGCCGACTGGTTCAAGGTCGATTTGCACTGGCTTCATTACGGACCCTCGCCTGGCGGCACGGTCCGCCAGGTGCCCAAGCCGCTGCCACGGAACGACAAGTACCCGCTTTCTCCTGAAACCATTGAGCTAGCCGCGAAAATCGAATCGCTGACACCGCATCACCGATATCTGGTGCAAGAACTCGTGACGCAGTTTTACGGCGATTCAGGCAACGATTAACTGAACTAGCGCAAATAAAAATACGCGTGATCTGCCTGGCGGTTTCGCGTTGTTTTGTTACGGGCACTGCCAGAGCCCGCTCAGAGCGCTCATTAAATAGCCCCTCCAGCCCTAGTCAGCCCGCACCACGCAGAGTTGATTACGCGAGCGCTACATCAAGCCAACACCCCACACTTGCGCAGCGGCAGCACCTCGAAATTGGCGAACTGGTTTTGAAGCCCGCTCCATTCAAAGAGAATTTCCCGCTGATAGAAAAAATGCGCCCCAGCCAGTGGCTGGAGCGCATTTCGAAGTAGTCAGGGCACGCCTGGCGGCTTACTGGCAGAACGACTGGGCACGTCGCGCTGCCAACCCTACCGATCTGCCTGCAATCAGGCGGCTTTCTGCTTTGCCGCGCCCATCATCCGGGTGATGTAGTACTGCTGGGCAATCGACAGCAAGTTATTCACCACGTAATACAGCACGAGGCCAGCAGGGAAGAAAAAGAACATCGCCGAAAACGCCAGCGGCATGAACAGCATCATCTTCGCCTGGAGCGGATCGGGCGGCGTCGGGTTGAGCTTCGTCTGAACAAACATGGAAGCAGCCATCAGCACCGGCAGGATAAAGAACCGGTCAGGCTGCGAGAGATCCTGAATCCACAAGATCCACGGCGCACCGCGCATCTCCACCGACGAAAGCAACACCCAGTACAGCGAGATAAACACCGGAATCTGGATCAAAACCGGCAGACAGCCACCGAATGGATTCACCTTCTCGGTTTTGTACAACTCCATCAGCGCGGCATTCATTTTTTGCGGCTCGCCCTTGAAGCGTTCGCGCAGCGCCTGCATCCGTGGCGTCACTTCCTTCATCCGCGCCATCGACTTATAGCTGGCAGCCGAGAGCGGGAAAAACACCGCCTTGATCAGGACCGTGAGCAGCACAATCGCCCAGCCCCAGTTGCCAACATAGCTGTGAATCTTTTCCAGCAGCCAGAACAGCGGCTTGGCGATGATCGTGACCCAGCCATAGTCTTTGACCAGCTCAAGACCCGGCGCGATGCCTTCCAGCATCCGCTCTTCTTCCGGGCCCGCAAACAGGCGCGCCGACACGTCAACCGACTGGCTAGGAGCGATTGCCGCTAAAGGCAGCTTCATGCCAACCCGGTACAGCGCCGGATCAATTTTCTCGACGTAGATATCGCGCTTCATCCCCTGCTGCGGGATCCAGGCCGAGGCGAAGTAATGCTGCACCATCGCAATCCAGCCGTTATCGGCCGTATTGGCAAAGGCCGCCTTGTTTTTGTCGATATCGCTGAAATCAATTTTCTGGAAATGATGCTCGGCGGTATACACAGCCGGCCCGATAAACGTGTGCGAGAACCGGGGGGTTTCAACTGGCTCGCTATCACGCACCAGCTCCATATAGGCCGTC
The DNA here is from genome assembly GCF_009455625.1 of Paraburkholderia bonniea. Taxonomy (NCBI): domain Bacteria; kingdom Pseudomonadati; phylum Pseudomonadota; class Betaproteobacteria; order Burkholderiales; family Burkholderiaceae; genus Paraburkholderia; species Paraburkholderia bonniea. Next base: position 3,173,302 of record NZ_QPEQ01000001.1, read on the forward strand.
GGCGTCACCGGCGCTGAACCCACATTGGTAATTTTGGTGTCGACACCAATCACATAGCTGCCACGCGTAAAGGTGTAGGTCTTGATGACTTTCAGACCACCCTTTTCGGGCGAAGCAAAGCTGATCTGGAATGATTTTTCATCACCCGTCAGCTGATGCGGCTGCCCTGCTACCGGCGTGTAGATATCGTTGTGATCAGGGAAATTGCCACCGAACAGGCCCGTTCTGGCCAGGTAGGTGTGGGTGGCGGTGCGGTCGAACAGCGTAATCACCAGATCCGGCTGATTCTTGCCGTCACCTTGCTTGATCAGCGTGAGCTTGGCCAGCGTGCCGCCACGCGTGTCGATCTCGCCGCGATAGACGTCTGTACTAAAAGGGATTAATTCCGCTTTGGCTGCTACGGCGGCATCACCGGGAACAGCAGCACCGGCTTGTGAAGCGTTACCGGCCTGAGCGGCGGAAGCAGCAGAGGCCGCGCCTGGTACAGCACCGGCAGCGGTTTGTGTCGGATTGGCGCCCGGGAAGAACATCGATGGGCGTCCGTGTTCACGTTGCCAGTTGTCGAACAGCATGACAGCTGACATGAAAAGGAGGACCCATAGGACGGAGCGTTTGATATCCATGCGTTGTCTCAGTAGCGAGGGAACGGCGCGTCAGCGCTTTTCAGAAGTGGGAGGCGGGACGGGATCAATGCCACCTGCCGAAAACGGGTGGCAGCGGCACAAGCGCCGGGCCGCAAGATAAGCACCGCGCGCGGCGCCATGATACTGGATTGCCTCGCGCGCGTAATCCGAGCAGGACGGATAAAAACGGCACCGGCTGCCGAGCAGCGGACTGAGGGCAAGCTTGTAAAAACGCAATAACGCGAGGAGTACCGTTTGCATGTCAACTGCGGCAGGAGAGGCCTTGCGGAGTGCAGCACTGAACCGCCTTGCCATGCCGCCCGCAGCACCTAAATCCGCTGGCAAAAACCCTGACACCGGAACCCCGGATACGCATCAATCTGCCCCAGGCGAAGCTGGCAAAGCGGCAGGAGGGGGAGGCATCGGCGGGGCGTCACGGCGGCGGACGATTTCACGTGCCACCTTGTCGAGCAGCACATCAATTTCGCTGCGGCACAAGGCTTTCAGCGGCGGTGACGAGGCTCCGGGCAAGGCTTTTTTGTCAAACCGGGCATGCACGCGCAGTAACACGTCCCAGCCATCGAACTCAGCGCGGCGCAGCCGAAAATGTTCCCGTGCGATCCGGCGCACCAGATTGCGGGTCACAGCGCGCGGCGCATACTTTTTGCCAGTCACAAGGCCCAGGCGCGCGGCATTGCCGGTAGGCCTGGCATAGACGACAAAATGCGCGGTACGACGCCATGGGCGCAAACGAAAAACGGATGAAAATTCATCCGTTTTTAGTAGTCTGGCGGCTTTGGGGAACCCTGCTGGCGCTTGCGCCGGAGGTGAGTCCGGTGCTGTACCCGCTGCTCCAGCCATGCCGCAGACATCAGACACGACGCGCCCCGCTATTGACAGCAGGCCTTAGATCGCCAGGCGTTTGCGGCCCTTGGCGCGGCGTGCATTGATGACCTTGCGGCCACCTGCGGTTTTCATACGGACACGGAAGCCATGGGTGCGCTTGCGACGGGTAACGGAAGGCTGATAAGTACGTTTCATGTTGCTCTCACCTGATTGAGATTAACCGCGCGAGCATCACAGAAAGTGCAATGGCCGGTGGTTCACGGATTGGTTTTCGCGGAACCCGTTATTTAAACCGGTTTTCTGTTGGACGTCAATACTTTAGCGACATAATCAAGCAGCTCTCGCCACCCAGTCTGTCCAGACCGGCACCGCTGCCCCGACGCCCCCTGACTACGGCAAGACAGCGGAGCAGCTCGTTTGCCCATCGGTTTTGGCGGTAGAATCGCGGTTTGTCTCCTCGCAATCCTGCGCGCAGTTCCGATTCCCCCGCTGGCATCTTCCGGCGGCAACGGATCTAAGCCGCCTCGCTTGCGGCACCCACCCTATCGCTTTATCCGGCACAGGCAGCAACGGTCGCCGCGCCTACCTACCAACGGCAGCCCTTCG